>NZ_DS989905.1:385039-685039 GCF_000155595.1 Synechococcus sp. PCC 7335
ATAAGGCAAGTAAACCATGAAGAAAGTTTTAGCAATAGGAATGTCGGCAACGCTAGCTGTAGCCACTCTCGGTAGCGCAAGGCCAGCACAAGCATTAACGGCAGGAGAAGCCTTCGGTGCTCTTCTTGGCGTCGGCATCGGTGCGGCAATCATCTCAGCTAGCGACGACAATAAAAAGAAGCCCAGCAACTTCGATCCCCGTGCAGAGCGCGATCGCGGCTATCAGGATGGTTTATATCGCGGCACGTACAACAACCGCAACAACACCTCGCAATACGAGCAGGGCTTTGATCAGGGTCTGGCAGAAAGCAATTCTCGAAACAGCTCTCGAAACGGTTACTACAGTGGCGACTACGGTAACAATCGTACCTTGACTTGCTACTTCAACGGTAGTCCACAAACTTGCACAGCCCAGATATCTTTCGCCCAAGCTGGCACGTCTGTTGATATCACCTTCCCAGACGGCTTCACTCGTAGGCTTGTCTATGACCGCGGTACCTTCTTTGATAGTAGTGATGCACGCTCAGAGCTCACTGTGACTCAAGATGCTCGCTTCTTCGTAGTCACTGACGAGAGTAACGAGTACTTCGAGATTCCAAAAGCGTGGCTCTAGTTGATCTGTGAAAGTCTTCGTTTAACAATGGGGTATCGAGCTGAATCCGTGGCGACTTTGTTCGCCACTCATACCTACACTCATAACTCAGGGGAGATTAGCTATAAGTGAAATAGGTGAAATTCAGCGCTTTAACACTCTAATCCAACACTTTGAAGCGAGATAGGGTACGCCAAACACTGGGGAAGATAAGACGATGTCACCAAGTCCTGGTTTGTGGGTTTGGCTATGGGGTGCTGTAGTAGCGGGCGGACTGCTATCAGGTCTGATTGTCTATGGAATTGCTGCCCATCGCTATCAGGCTATCTTGCAAAGAGAACGTGAACGAGCCAGAGTCATCATACGCCAAAGTGAAGAAAAATTCAGGCGGCTAGTAGAGGCAAACCTAATTGGCGTGAGTGTTGGATGTTTAGATGGCCGTATTCTCGAAGCTAATCAACGCTTTCTAGATATTTTGGGCTATACCCGTGAGGATCTAAAGGCGGGGGCTATCAACTGGATCGATATGACGCCGCTAAAATATGCTGAAATCGACCGACAGGCAGTTTGTGATCAGCGCTCACTCGGTCAATGCTCGCCTTTTGAAAAGGAATACTTTCGCAAAGACGGCAGCTTGGTACCGATCCTTATGGGTCATGCTGTCTATGATCAAGACCAAGAATACACCATTGGTTTTGTACTCGATCTGTCTGACCGTAAACGACTCGAGGCACTGTCAGTTTTAGAAGAGCGTAGCCGCCTAGCAAGAGATGTCCACGATAGCCTAGCTCAGGCGTTTACCAGCATACTGGTGCATATAGAAGTAGCAGAGCGAAAGTTGCTCAGTGACCCTACAACCGCTCAGGCTTGTTTGCAAACTAGCGCGGAGGTAGCCCAGGCAGGACTTGTTGATGCCAGGCGCACTATCAAGGCCCTACGTCCCTATCATCTCGACCAAACCAATCTCTACGACGCCCTGTGTCAGATAGCGCATCAGATCTTTGCCTACAGTTCTACCCAGGTGAGAAGTAACCAAAGTGGGGCGAGCTATGTCCTGCTGCCAGAAGTCGAAAACGCATTGCTACGCATTGGTCAAGAGGCTTTGACAAACGCCTTTAAGCACGCCCAGGCTACCGTTATCTATCTCAACTTAAGCTATCAACCGAACCAGTGTGTTCTGCGTATTCAAGATAACGGTATCGGCTTTGCAACAGACGCAGCTGAAAGGGCTAACGGTACTTCAGACCAGCATTCTTCAGTCCAGCATTATGGTCTCACCGGAATGGCAGAGCGTAGCCAGCACATCGATGCTGAACTAACCGTAGAGAGTATCTTGAATCAAGGAACAGCTATCACTGTTTCGGTACAAAAAAGTCTAGCTTAGCCGTCTATGCCAAGTTCACAGATTTCACCAAGGGCAATAATTACTGCGTTTGCACTTTCTACAATCTTGACTCTGTACAATATGGGTAAGGTTACAGTCTGAAGTATATGACCTCCACTGAACAGATTCGAGTGCTCTTAGTAGACGATCATCCTATCTTACTAGATGGTTTAGTCATGCTGCTCGAATGCGAGCCAGACATAGCGGTAATAGGCCAAGCTTCGGATGGTGAAGAGGCGATCGCGCTATTTCAACAACATCTACCTGATGTCCTGCTAATTGACCTGCGGTTGCCAACGATTAGTGGTATTGAGGTAATTGCCTCTATACGTGCTGACTACCCCCAGGTCCGCGTTGTTGTGCTCAGTACCTACGACACTGAGGAAGAAATCTACCAGGCTGTACAGGCCGGAGCGAAGGGGTATGTCATTAAAGGTTCTACCTCTGACGAATTGCTCAAAGCTGTTCGAACGGTCTATCAAAATCAGAGCTATATCCCTCCATCAGTGAGTGAAAAGCTAGTTAGGCGTATGGGAGCCCCCACGTTGAGCACTCGCGAGCAAGAGGTGCTTCAGCTAATCGCAGAAGGTAAAACCAACCTACAAATCAGTGCTGAGCTAACCATTGCTGCGAGCACAGTTAGATTCCACGTTGGCCATATTTTAGACAAACTCGGGGTGAGCGATCGCACTCAAGCAATTGTTCAGGCCGTCAATCAAGGAATTGTTCGCCTCTGAATTCTTCTGATATCTCACTCTTTCTAGAGTAGTCTTTCTACATTAGATCCGTATTCCTAGATTTGATCCGTATTCCTAGATTAGGTCTATACTCTCTATAGAGATAGATCTTGTCTTAGTAAGCGAAAGACAGGCTTTGTGTACGATATCTTCTTATCTAACAAACAACCCAACACTTTGATAGGTCTAGAACTAGATTGAGATCTAGTGACGGCCAGGCCAAATCGTTCTAAAGTCAGAATAGTCTGTTGTTTATTGCTTAGCACATTAATTCTCTTAAGGGCTACCTTGTGATCTAAGATGCTGCGCGGGTTTCAGAATTGAAGTTCTTACTGAGCATACTTTTAGAAGGCTTGAAACGCGCATATTCTTCCACACTACGATAGGACTGAGCGATATTTGGTATGTTGCTAGCCAAATTCCTCAAACCTTATTAGTGATATAGGAAAGCTATCGAATTCGTTGAAAGGTAGGCAATTGAACTAGCGATCTAATCAACAGTAGACGTTTAGATGTAAAGAGTCCTATGAAACCATTTTCTGTTGTTTTAATTGCAGCCGCCTCTGCTATCGCAGGGGGAGTAGTTGGTGCCTTATTAGGTGGAGGAATTGCGAGTGGAATTGCAGGTTTTGCGGGCGGTACACTAGGCGCTGAAGCTGGGATCTGTCAGTCTGCCGAGACAGCTAGAGACCAAAATCTACTGACTATGGAGCAGTCCGAGCAGCTAATAGATCAGGCAGCCGCTCAACTTCAAAGCAGGTATGGTTCTAGCGAACCCTCAGCAGAATTTAGAATCGATGACTGTCAGGAAGTCTTTACCCTACTAAATGAAACCGTTGTGGAATAGTCAAGGCACCCTAGGGTATTAGGCAGAGTAGATGTTTGTGTGATTGGTAAATAGAGACGATAGAAAGCTCGGGCGGCTATCCTGTGTCATCCACTTTCTACTATTCATTTCTTCTTTGGAGCAATAGTTATGACAAAGTACCTAAGACAGTTCAGATTTGCTTACAAGCGAGCATTTCGCCTATCGCTAATCTTGAATGCCTTGCTGATTGTAATGGCAGTTATTACCTTTTTACAGACTCCAGCTAGCGCAGTCACCCTGCGAGTCGTAGGCAGCACAGACTCATCAACAACCTACAGACTCGATGTCGACCTTGAACAAATCGTGTACGTAAGGTGCGTTAGCGCATATGGTGGTGAGCCATCGTTAGGATATTTGTCTAACGAGCTAGCGCTAACTTGCCCTAGCTAGGGTTGCAGCTCATCTTTTCACTAAACAATCGTTGATGACCTTTTGCTTTTTTAGCAAAATACAACAAAGACTTTGTACATGAAAAAACACACTCTCGATGGCAAAACCGTTCTCGTCGCGGGCGGTGCTAAAAACCTTGGCGGTCTGATTAGCCGCACCTTTGCGGCGGACGGTGCAAAAGTCGCCATTCACTTTCATAGCGACTCATCCAAACCCGATGCCGATGCCACGGTTACCGCCATCAAAGATGCCGGTGGTAAGGCATTCTCAATACAAGGAGACTTCACAGATCCTACAAACATCGTTTCTGCTTTTGCAACAACAAAAGAACACTTCGGCGGCGTTGATATTGCAATTAACACAGCCGGACGCGTGCTTAAAAAGCCTTTTACCGAAACGACCGAGGCTGAATATGATTCAATGGCTGCAATTAATTCTAAAGCAGCCTACTTCTTCATTCAAGAGGCTGGCAAACAGCTCAATGACGGTGGCAAGATCTGTACAATTGTCACCTCCCTTTTGGCCGCATACACTGGACTCTATTCTACCTATGGTGGAATGAAAGCACCGGTCGAACACTTTACCCGGGCTGCATCAAAAGAATTTGGTGGTCGCGGTATCTCCGTTACTGCTGTGGGACCAGGGCCAATGGATACCCCCTTCTTCTACGGTCAAGAATCTGAAGATGCGATCGCCTACCACAAATCTGCAGCCGCGCTTGGCGGCCTCACGAACATTGAAGATATCGTGCCCCTGATTCGCTTTCTAGTTACTGATGGTTGGTGGATTACCGGCCAAACGATCTTTGCCAATGGTGGATACACGACTCGATAATCATTGCCAAATACTCACAGTTCTATGGTAGACATGGCTCTCCTACCTACTTGATTTTTAGTCTGGTTAACAATAGTTTCTTCAAAGTTTACATTTCAATAACTGTTTTGAATGTCGTTAAGAGCGGTTTAAATATTATGGTTATTCGCATCTCCCGGCTCTCACGCTTCATGCTGGCGTTTTTAATTGCTCTAGGAATTAGCTTTGCAATCAGTGAACCTAGCTCAGCCCAGTTCTCACTACCGGGGGGTATCGGCCTAGAAGGGACCACTGCCCCACCGTATGAGGTTACCCGGTACGGCAATATTGAAGCAGTCTCGGTGAAATCTCCTTTAAGCGACCAAGAGCTATTTACTATCGCCTCACCCACTGTTTTCGACCGCGACGCTAGTGCCATTGGTGAGCAAGTGCCTGTAGAACACAGAGCCGAAGCCATTCGGGACAATCTCTTGCTGCTCATCAATCGGCCTATGGACCCAGAGACTTTGTTGTTTGAGGTTTCTACTCTCAACAACGCTCCGATCATCGACGTTAGAGACGCCGAATTTACTCAGCCTCTGATCATTGCGACGGTCACTGAATACGATGCTAACTACGTTGGCACTCCGGCGAATGAGCTAGCCACTGTATGGCGCGATGCCTTAGAAGACGACCTTCTCGATGGGCTTAGAAATCTGCCTGAAGGTAGAGAGCGAGTCCGCACAATTGTCTCTTACCTAATTGTTTTCTCAATTGTCGTCTTTGGGTTCAAATTCGCACTCTCGCGCCGCCAGAAGCAGCTTCGACACCGAAAAAAAGCTATCAACGCCGAAGCTATGCCTGTGGCTGATGATGGGCTTCAGACTGAAGCAAGGCCAATCTCTATGCAAAGACAGGTTGAGCAAAAGCGGACAAATCATCTACGCAAGCTACAGCAGGTTTTCACTCTAGACCGCCAGCTCTCAGTATTAGACTTTGTGCAGTGGATGTTGTTTTGGCTGGTTATCTTAGCTTGGTTTATAGGAGAGTTTTGGGTTTATCAAGTATCACCTTATATACTACTTAATTCTCCTATCGGTGAGCCGCTAGATATTATCTTCCACTTACTCACTATTTGGTTTCTTACTAGCCTTGCCGTTCGTATCTGTCGTCGCCTAATAGACCATTTCGCCATTGAGAGGGAAGGGTTTAATCTAGGACACCTAGTGGCGTTTGGCGATGAGCAGCGTCGTCAACTACGAACGGCAACCATTGCGGGATCTCTCAAAGGGTTGGTCACCATTGTGATTGTGGTGATTGGGCTGCTAAACGCCTTGCAGTCGCTAGAGATCTCTACCGTGTCGTTAGTTGCCATCACCAGTGTGGCAGGTCTGGCAATCACGTTTGGTTCACAAAACTTGGTCAAGGACTTGGTGAATGGCTTCTTCATCTTGGCAGAAGACCAGTATGCCATTGGCGATGTGATTGATATCGGTAGTGCGGCTGGACTAGTCGAGAACCTTAACCTGCGGGTTACTCAGCTGCGCAGCGGTGGTGGTGAGCTGGTGACCATTCCTAACAGCAGCATTAGCCAAGTCAAGAATTTGACCCGTAACTGGTCGCGGGTGTCGTTTAATATTGAGGTCGCCTATGAAACTAGTCCTGACGAGGCCCTTGCCGTACTTGATGAGGTTGCCCAAACGCTCTACAACGACCCTGAATGGCACGACAAGATGCTAGCTGAACCGAAGGTGCTAGGCATTGATAGCGTTTCTCATAGCGGTATGGCTATCACTATCATGATCCAGACCAAACCAGCACAGCAATGGGGTGTTGGCCGCGAACTGCGCCTTCGCGTTCGCCGGGCGATGTCCGAAAATAACATTGATATTGGTACTCCTCGGACTGCTTTTGTAAAGCCGGCTGTAGAAAATACCAATGGAGCTTTGGCAGAGCAGTTAGAGCAGCCAGTATGACGTTTCACCATAGACTGCGACCAGATAGGTCACAAACCGTTGTAGGAGATTATTTACCGTAGAGCCATCAGCGACACTTAGAGAGTTTTCAGTATTCTTTGTAGCAGAAAGCAACCATAACTGCAGTTTGGTAGAAGAATACATCTAGTTCAACAAACACTTGAACAAATTTCATTGCAAGAAGTTTGTTGTTCATTTCAAGACATAGTGATGCCTATGCGCTCATTCACTATACATATGCGCTCATTAATCAAACATAGTCCCATAACCACAGAAAGAAAGATGAAAATCTTCAGCTTAATCAGTTCGCTCACAATCACAAGTCTACTCTGTGCAGAAGTTGCACTGGCGTCGAATTCCGCTCGTGCTGCGGAGTTACGGCCTAAACAGCAGCTAAAAGAAGAAACAGACTCCTACCGTTGTTCGGATGGCGATAATAGCGGTGTCGTTCGATTGAGATTATCACTATCTGAGTTTACTGGCGAGCCCACCAGGATGACTGTTGACCAATATTCTAATGTAGAAACTTACGAGATTGCTGGCTCCTCGAGTGTGAGAGGCGGCACGAAGTACACAGCTTACAGTGGGAATAGCAATCTAACCTATGATTTCATACAGTATCCGGCTGGACATGCTGAGTTCATCTTCAGTCTCGAAGATCCAGATGGTCAGCCACAATTTGAGAACGAAATGGATTGCGTCAAAATTGGGTAAGCAATCGAGCTGAGATCGGTTTTGCTGCACGAACAAGTTAACAGACAGATGCAGGTGGCAGGTATCAATTGGAGGCTTGTTGTCTTACAACAAACAACGAAACCGATAAAATCTGTCACCCGTAGCTGCAATCTGTCTGGTTGTAACCCTATCTTTGGCACCCAATAAATAGTGAAGGAATCGAGATCTTCAGATTGCGCAAGAGGTGACTAACCCTTGGACTAGCCTGCTGTTGTTCGTAAGCCTAAAAGTCTTCATGATATACCATAGTCTTTTCTATCTGCCCGCTTTGCTTATATCGGGAATAGCTTTGTATGAGCTACCCTCAGGCGCAGAGTCCACGATTGTAATAAGAGAACCTTTTGCGATCGCGCAAGAGCCTTTAGAAACCGGACCGCCTGTAGCCTCTGTTGACCCTAGCGCACCTATTCAGATCAGAGTTATCAACGAATCCACAAACGAACGACCATAGCTCATCCTTTTGCACCGTCAGCTTCCCTTTTTCTTTGGGTATGACCACTATACATTTACTTTATTGCTCTACCACAGCAGGCTATCTTATAGAAGTAGGAACTAGCACCTTTCGACGGCACTGACTCTATGGTTGAACGAATAAGTACTTCGGCAATTCCCACGAAGCCGGTAGCTGTTCTATTTGATGTAGACGATACTTTATATGACTATGCATCAGCGAAAAGCGCTGCAGATAAGGTGCTTGAAGAGCAGGTAGAGAGTTTTCTAGGCGTACCTGCGAGTCTATGCCGGTCGATGTTTTCGCAAGCTCGTCAAGATGTTAAGGATAGACTGGAAGAAACAGCCAGTGGTCATAACCGTCTGCTGTACATACAACGCATGATAGAGATGATGGGATTTAAATCAAAGCCCTTACTCTCGCTATATCTAGAAGAGATGTATTGGCGTGCTTATTTTCAGAATGCTGTTCTATTTTCAGGCGTTATAGATACGCTCGAGTGGCTAAAAGAAAGCAACATTTTAGTTGGAATTGTTTCTGATCTGACAGCTCGTCTGCAACTTAGAAAACTAGTCTACTTTGGATTGGAAAGCTACTTTGATGCGATTGTTACTTCAGAGGAAACCGGAGTAGATAAGCCCGATAAGAGAAATTTTGACCTTGCACTAAGTAAGCTAGGCTTAGGCAAAGAAAGCGGACAAATCTGGATGGTTGGTGATGATCCTAGTAGTGATATGGTAGGTGGCCAAACAATCAATGCTGTCACTTTCCAGAAGGTACATCGGGATATAGACGTTGGTCAGGACGAGGCAGCTCCAGACTTCTTGATTAGAGAGTTTGATGAACTATATGACTTTATTCTAGATTGCGCGGGATAGAGAACGGTTAGTACGAGAGTACGTGGTTAGGGGAGGTGGCTTCGTAGACCTTCCTGTTGAACTTATGAGATGACACTACAAGTGTGTCTAGTGCGTCGCATTGCGCTTTGGACAAGAACGAGAGAGAGCGAAGAATGTTTTGGGCGCAGAGTTTATACGATGGGCACTGCAGACAGTCGCTTGTTGAAGATTGCTTTAACGATAAAGAGAAGGGGTTTTGACCTTATAATAAGCAAAATGTAATTCAGAGAAGTAAAGATGGTAATCCATACCATACCTAAAGAGATTCTTGATTCTGTGGCATCGACTGGGGATGTTTTTGCCTATCACCTCTTGAGAAGCACTGGAGACATCGGAGAGACGGTACTTCAATATCTACTATGTCTAGCAGCAAAGGTCAATCTCACCGGGATTGAACAAGATACCTATAATGCTGATAAAGTCCAAGAGCAGTTGCTCAATGACATACTACGCTCTGAAAATAAGACGCTATACGGCAAAAAATATAATTTCGATAGTCTAAATGTTGATAGTTTCCGTTCGAGCCTTCCGCTTACCTCATATGAAAACTATCGCGAGTCAATTGATAACGTCGTTCAGACAGGGAACTACTCACAGCTAGTATCTGAGCCAATTACGCTATTCCAGGAATCCTCTGGCACAACCGGCAAGGTAAAACTGATTCCTAGAACGAACAAGTTCACACTAAGCGCAATGAGAGCGTTTCAGGCAATTGAAGCCGTAGTTCAATCTCATTTTCAAAACCCTAGCTCCTCTTCACAACGAGTGTTAGCTCTGGTCAATACAAGCCCCACCAAGCTAACGCCTACTGGGATTCCAAGGGGAACGGGTACCAGCGGTGGCCTCAACGACGCACTTCAAAAGTTCAAACTTGCTAACTATTTAATCGATATCAAATATAGCAGTCCATCTCCAGTCTTCCTGATCTCAAACACGGAAGCAGCTTATTACTGTCATCTGCTATTTGGTTTGCTAGATTCTGATATCAATGACATCAGCGCCAACTTTGCAGCGACTGTATTAAACGCTATGAAGATTCTAGAAAAGGCGTGGACTCAACTGGTTGAGGATATTCGGCAAGGAAAGCTCTATGCCGGACTAGATATTGATGAAGCTACCCGACGAGAACTGGAAATACGCCTGAGAGCAAATCCTGAGCGAGCCAGAGAGTTACAAGCCTATTTTGAAGAAGGCTTTGAAGGCATCTTGCCGCGCATATGGCCGAGTTTGTCCTGCATCCAGTGCATTACAACCGGCTCCATGCAGCTTTATACTGATGCTTTGCGATACTACAGTGGGACCGTACCGTTTTTTTCGGGTAGCTATGGAGCTTCAGAAGCTTGGATAGGCGTCAATTTAGATCCAGAGCGAGAGCCACCTGCCTTCGTCGTAACTCCTCATACTGCTTTTTTTGAGTTTATTCCTCAAGATGCCATTGACCAAGAACAGTCAGCTACCGTTTGTCTAACTGATCTGAAGCCGGGTGAAAGTTACGAGGTTGTTGTGACCAACATGTCAGGACTGTATAGATATCGCGTGGGCGATGTGGTTAGGTGCGTTGGCTACCACCACAAAAGCCCAATGATTGAGTTCATGTACCGTCGTCAGACCCTATTAAACTTATTTGGTGAGAAGGTCTCTGAGGATGTCATCTATTCAGCTTTGTCAACCACTCTTCGTGAGTTTGGAATGGCTATTCAGGACATCGACTACACCTGTCGGCATGAATTTGAAGGTACTCCCTGGCGATATGTAGTTTATCTCGAACCTGCGGACTACGAAGGGTGCTCTTCTCAACATGAAATGGTTCAGCAGCGGTTGGATGAAGTCCTCTGTAACCTGAGCGATCGCTATCGCCAACTCAGGGAAGTAGGTAGTATTGGCTCTCTCAAACTGAAGTTAGTCCGTGAAGGTACATTCTCAGGTTTAAAAACCAGACTTCTCTCTCAGGAGCATTCAGATTCTCAGTTTAAGATGCCAAGGTTGTTAACTGAAACAGCTCTCATCAGTTTCATGGAAAGCAGCCTATAGAAAAAATTATGTCTATGAGTTAGCAGGGCAGGTACAGTCCTTTGCCAACGTTGATGCTGCCAATCCACAGCATCAGAAGCGAGCTGGTTGGGATAACTGATTGGGTTTTGGACGCGAACATTTTTATCTTGCTGTTCAACAATCAACTAGACAAAATCAGTTATTCGTGTCACTTTTTAAGTAAATGGCAAAGTGACACGAATAGTTAATAGGTCAAGCTTAGGTTACGTTAGAAGTTAAGTACGGATAGCGGATCGGTATCAATCGCTTGCTTGGAGCGTGGGGTACACCTTGAACAAGAGATACCGTTCTTGACTCAGTTTCGTTCGAGTTTTCGTTCCTCAGAGATTTTAAGTGTTGCAAAAGAATTCCATTTTTGGCACACAAAAGCCCTTTTGCCTAATTAAGCTGAGTATTAGGTGGGCTGTCAAACAAGAATGTTTCGAAAGGTATACTCCGAGTCATACTTATGCCTTGAACAGCCTTGATGACGAGTTCGTTATCTTCACTTGATGAGTGATTGTTTAGTTAAGAATTTCCAACTCTATTGGCTTGTGTCTATTACCTAGAAAAGGACTCTATATCTAACTAACGCTTTTTCTTAGTGGTTGTTTTCTACTTGTTACCTTCGCAGTTGTCAGGACCCTAAGTACTGTTAACTGGTCCAATGCTGAATGTGAGTGCAGGAGCAAATCAGATGTTTTTTAACTATGAGGGTCAGCGCGTTCCTCAAGTCACTTTAGGCGTATTTACAAAGCAAGGTTGGCATGCTTTGACAACGACACACCTTTTTGCTCGTAAAACTGTCGTGATGTTTGCGGTTCCAGGCGCCTTTACTAGTCCCCATTCTTCTACTCACTTGTCAGGCTATAACGTGCATGCGGAAGACTTTAGAGCGTATGGAGTCGATGAAATTATCTGTATCTCAGTGAACGATTCGTTTTCGTTAGCAGCTTGGGCACGGAAAGAGAAAGCTGATCGGGTTCGCTTTGTTCCTGATGTGAACGGTGAGTTTACTAAAGAGCTAGGAATGATGGTCAATCTCTCTGATAGGGGTATGGGACAGCGTTCCTGGCGCTATTCCATGTTGATAAGAGATCAAGTCATTGAGAAAATGTTTGTCGAACCAGATGGCTTTGAGACTCCGCCTGTTGTCTCCGACGCTGAGACAATGCTGAATTATTTACGATCAGAAACTAAGAAACCCGAACAGACAGCTGTGCTGATGCATATGTGGCGTACCATACTTTCAGCCTAGGGAATACAGTAGGTCAGTGAAGGGCATAGGCCTGTAGACCTGCCCTAGTCGTTACAAATTATAAAAACAACTCATTTTAATACCCCTAAAGTCAGCTTAATCAGATAGGCTAACGCTATAAGAAGTCATAACGGGTACGTATTAGTGTGTCATTAGAGTTCTAGAGAAGAGTCAGCATAGGCGGCTCCTACCTTGAGTGACTCTTTATATTCTTAGTCTTGTCGTTTCTAGCAGGAGGGAGACCCGCTAAAACAGCTTGGATAAGCTTGAATAATTTGAGCGAAGTTAAAGGGGCCATACGTAAAGTTCTTATGGCTCAAATGTTGTTCTTAGAAATAGAAGAAAGCACTGTAGAGAGAAAACCACGCGAAAACTACAACAGGAAAGAAATCATGACGAGTAGCCAAATAAAATGTCCGTTTCCAATGAGTGGAAAGCTGATGCGAATCTGGCAAACACTGTTATCTGTCCTAGAATCTAGCAGTGCTGAAAAGACCCAACCCGCTACGTCACAGCCCTTGGCATCTAATTCCACTGCGCAGAATGCTACTGACGGCGCTAACGGCTGTCCTTTTATGGGTACTCCTCAATCATTCGCTGCAGGCAGGGGCACGTCGAATCAAGACTGGTGGCCAAATCAGCTGAACCTAAATATTCTTCATCAGCATGCACCTATAGCCAATCCAATGGGAGAGACGTTCGACTATACTGAAGCGTTTAAGTCTCTCGATCTTGCTGCCCTACGAACAGACATCTTCGAGCTGATGACTACCTCTCAAGACTGGTGGCCAGCTGACTATGGGCATTATGGTCCTCTCTTCATTCGCATGGCATGGCATAGTGCAGGTACCTATCGAATTGGTGATGGCCGCGGTGGTGCAGGGTCTGGCAGTCAGCGGTTTGCGCCACTCAACAGTTGGCCTGACAACGCCAACTTAGACAAAGCACGTATGCTGCTGTGGCCAGTTAAGCAAAAATACGGTGACAATATCTCTTGGGCCGATCTGATGGTCTTCGCAGGTAACTGTGCGCTAGAGTCAATGGGTTTTAAGACAATTGGATTTGCGGGTGGACGCGAGGATATTTGGGAGCCTGAGCTAGATATTTACTGGGGTGCGGAGACTACATGGCATGGTAGTGACGACTATAAGGACAAGCGCTACAGTGGCGATCGCCTACTAGAAGATCCGCTCGCGGCCGTTCGGATGGGCCTAATCTACGTAGATCCAGAAGGGCCGAATGGTGAACCTGACCCGGTAGGTGAGGGACGTGACATTCGAGAGACCTTTGGGCGGATGGCAATGAATGATGAAGAGACGGTTGCCCTTACTGCTGGCGGACATACATTCGGCAAATGTCATGGCGCTGGCGATGCTGGGCACGTAGGCGCTGAACCTGAAGGCGCTAGTATTGTCGATCAGGGCCTGGGTTGGAAGAGCAGCTTTAACTCAGGGATGGGTGTGGACGCGATTACGAGTGGCATTGAAGGTGCCTGGACCCCCACTCCCACAAAATGGGATAATAGCTATCTCGAAACTCTATTCAAATATGACTGGGAGCTAACGAAGAGTCCTGCGGGCGCGTGGCAATGGAAGCCAAAGGGTGACGCGGGTGCGAACACGGTGCCTGACGCTCATGACCCCTCGAAACGGCATGCGCCTATGATGACCACGGCAGATATGGCCATGAAGAAGGACCCTATCTATGAGCCGATTGCGCGCCGCTACCGCGATAACCCAGACGAGTTTGAGGAGGCGTTTGCCAAGGCTTGGTTCAAGCTAACCCATCGTGATATGGGACCTCGTGCTCGCTACCTTGGCCCGGAAGTTCCTGAAGAAGAGTTCTTGTGGCAAGACCCTATCCCTGCAATCGATCATGAACTGATTAACGAGCAGGACATTGCCGCTCTTAAAGATCAAATTCTCTCCTCAGGGCTGTCGGTGTCGCAGCTCGTTTCGACCGCCTGGGCGTCCGCAGTGACCTACCGCGATTCAGATAAACGAGGAGGTGCTAATGGTGCCCGCGTTCGGCTTGCGCCGCAGAAAGACTGGGATGTCAACCAGCCTGAGCAACTAGCGGAGGTGCTACAAACACTTGAAGGTATCCAGAATGAGTTTAACAGCTCGCAATCTAGTGGTAAGAAGGTTTCACTAGCCGATTTAATTGTACTCGGCGGCTGTGCTGGGGTTGAACAAGCAGCCAAGAAGGCTGACCATGAGGTGAGTGTTCCCTTTACACCAGGCCGGGCGGATGCTTCGCAAGAGAAAACTGATGTCGAATCCTTTGCTCCTCTCGAACCTACTGCAGACGCGTTCCGCAACTACCTCAAGGGCGAACATATGCTTACTGCAGAAGAGCTGATGGTAGATCGAGCACAACTGCTAACTTTATCTGCTCCAGAGATGACGGTTCTTATTGGGGGATTGCGCGTTCTAGGTGCTAACGTGGGAGATTCTAAACACGGTGTCTTTACCGAAAGACCTGAGACTTTGACCAATGATTTCTTTGTGAATCTGCTTGATCTAGGTATTAAGTGGCAAGCGATGTCGGACGACGAAGATGTCTTTGAGGGGCATGACCGTAAGACGAACGAGCTTAAGTGGACTGGCACACGGGTTGATTTAATCTTTGGTTCTAACTCTCAGCTAAGAGCGATTGCAGAAGTCTACGGAGGTAAGAATGCGCAGCAGAAGTTCGTGAATGATTTTGTGACAGCATGGAATAAGGTAATGAATCTTGATCGCTTTGATCTCACATAGCCTCAATTCACTTTAGTTCCATCCCGAAGACCTGTTCTTAAAACTTGTGAGCGCTGTTTAGCGTTGCCTCGACCGATTTCATTTATCTCATCAGATGATTGATAATGAGAACTCGAATGAGGCGACGCTATGCGATGTTAAGAATTACCCTTTTTATTTTTCTTTATACTCTCTGTTTTGTATATCAAAGAGTGAAGTCAGATATAATAGAGGTCAACCACTTCAACTTCTTTTGCCGCCTTTGAATTGCTCTATCGAGTTGAGTAATCGTTTTTCCTCTACTACACATTGCCGTATATTTCTCGATTTCTTGCAGAGGAATATACTTTGATTTCTTCCCATTGTCTAATAATTTTCCTTTACCTGCCCTTAGCCGAGCGTACTTACATTCATTTTTAGCATTGGACGATGCAGTTCCACCAGCAGGAGTACGTTCAACTCGAACACCGGTGAGATAATCTCTTGCTTTTAGCTCATCAAGCTGCTGCTGTAAGTCTTCTATCTCTTTTGCAATACGCTCACAGACATTCATTTTTATTCGTGTTACTTATGCGCTGCTTAAAATAGTAACACGAATAAAATCCGATAGTTTATTTAGTCATAGAAAGACGGGAAATGATAATTATGTGCAATCTGAGATACATGGTTATGAGTTCCTACGCCTAAGTAGCTCCTGTCTCTAAAGCTCCTGTCTCTAAGCTCTTAACTTGTAGATGGTATAGAAGTTCTAGTGCTTCCTCATCAGAAAGCTGAGAGCGCCGCCGCCCTTGAAACTTCTGAGCAATTAGGGCGTGAACCTGTTCGGCAGACCAGTTTAGTCTTTTAACAACGGATTGGGTGGTTGTAATTATATCGATAACAGACTGAGATAAAGCGTTCTTCTTAGACGAAATTATGGCTGTTGCTAGTGAGCTAGAAGTAACCTCGGTGCTATGTATTGTCCTGGAAGTTACTTTTGGAATCAGCTTTTGCTTAGAAGCTGAGCTATCTAAAACGTAGGACTGGTTGTGAACCTTCTGATCACGAATCCTATCTTCTGACGCGAATGAATCCGAACTCATGACTGGAAGCTGTGGAAAATGAGAAAATTCCCCCCGCACCCCCCTATAAGAATTAAACTTCGTTTTAGAAGAAGCAAGAGCCTCACCTGAGTGCTTACACTTCATTACTCCTGATTTGGTCCGTAATTCCTTATTTTTCGAGGGTTTTGGCCTTTGTGGAGATAAGAGAGAATCTGCTTGTTGATCGACAGAAGTCTTTGAAGTAGGGGCGATTACGGACTGATGAGCTTGATTTTCAATATCAAACTCTGGATGCCAAAGCTTTTTGTTTTCATCTTTGTAGAGCGTTTCTAAGCTGCTAGAACTTTCTCCTGAGGACGCTTGAGCCTTTCTTATGGCTTGTGCTCTAGCTGTTGCGGTATAAGGCAATTCCTTTGCGGATCTAAGCTGTTGGACAGCGGCCTCTATACTTGTCTTTGCACTCTTTGCACGCAGGTCGTTAAACGATGGCGTATCTTTTACTGCTCGTTGTGCTTTCCCGTAGGAACCTATGGGCCAGTAATACTTCTCTATTGCTGTTGCCCAAACGCGCGATCGCATCTTGATTTCACGCTGATGGCGGCACCACTTCTTATAGCCAGGGCTAGCGATCGCTTGCTGATAGATATAGTCGGCGAGCGACTCGCCAGAAAGGCTTAAAAACACATGTCCGTAGCAACCAAACTCTTTCAAGAGTTGATTTGTCTGGCTGTGTCCGCTCCACCCTTCAGCTAGCAGTGTTTCTAAATCTTGTTTCCAGCTCTCTATCTTATTAAGACGATTCCGTACTCTTCTCAACCGATTTTTACGAGCGAGTGGTAGAGCCTGTTGTAAGGTAGCGATGTCCTGGCCGGCAGCAGCAATGTCCCACTGGTCTAAGAAATTTTCAAGATGATGGCTTGTTGGATTGAAGGCCTCGTCTAAAAGACAAGATCCGCTAGCTGGCTGTAATGGGAGCCGGTGGGCTAAGTACTCTGTCTTGATAAGATTGCCGTAAGCTTTGACGTTTGGGAAACACTCTAGATGGCCTTGCTTAAATTTGAAGCCCTGGGGCTCTAAACAATTTTTGAGTGCTACGGCCAGATCGAATGTCTTAACCCGCTCTGGTAACGGCAGGTACAGATGTATACCTTCACTCCAACTGCTGCGGATTTTAAGAGTTCTAGTGATGCCAATGGTTTCGAGAGCGGCTTCTATGCGAGCGATCGCGTTGGTATCTTGCTTTGGATGGTAGGGACTGTTGATGTCGATATCGAGAAGAGCGTAGTTGATGTACTGCCCTGGTCTGACTCCAACAAGTTTCTGTGAATCTTGCCAATCTCTGTACAGAACTCTGTTTTTGAGTCTGTAACGTCGTTGCGTGTGCCATTTAGGCTTTTCGGTTGTGTCTTTAGGAGTATCTGCATAAATTGTGCAATACAGATAACTTCCAAATATCTCGCAAAGTCGTTGACCGTTGGCGCTTGCTGGCAACGGGTCTGCTGGCAAAGAGTCTGTAGACTGGCAAACTTTGTCTCTTCTAACTCCAGATTGCGCAGTTACGCTCTGCCCAAACGTAGGTGATAAGGGCATCTGTCTCTATACATGTAGTGATTGATAGAGCCGTAAAATTTGCCAGCAGTAATTTGCAGCACCTAGATTGCCACAAATCTTGTCATACTGCTAAGATCGGTTTACGGCTCAATGCGAATAAGCATTAAGGCTACTAGGAACTCCAGTTCATTGCTTGCAGGCTTGTTTGGAGTTCCTTTCTATTGAATAAAAAACTTAGCAACCATTTCGACGCTTCAGTAGCCGTCAAAATGGCTTTGATCTAACTAGATTAAAACATTGCTTTCTCCCGAAAATAGCGCTCACAGAAGAAATGTATATGGCTGGTTAGAAGAGCTGTCGCTGAGGCTGGCAGTCTTTATGTCACCATACGTCCACTTCAGAGCAGCTTTCATCTTTCACCTAAGGTGCTTTCTGAAAGTCGCTCCAGGCCGCAGTTGCACAACACAAAAGTCAATGGTTGACTAAGCGTCTCATAGAACTATAGTTGGCCGAGTTTGGGGATACTGCAGTTCCTTACTACAGGGCCTATAACAGCTCTACGATGAACAAATACATCTGCTTCCTTATAGAGACACTAGCACCGCAAAGTCCGTCTCTCAACCCGCTAAAAATCTTCATACGACAAACAGACAGGTCATAAATACGCGAAATAGACAGGCAGTTTCATACGGCAAATAGGTAGGCAATTTTGAACTAATACGCGAAATAGACAGGCAGTTTCATACGGCAAATAGGTAGGCAATTTTGAACCAATACGCGAAATAGACAGGCAATTTCATACGGCAAATAGATAGGCAATTTTGAACTAATACGCGAAATAGACAGGCAATTTCATACGGCAAATAGATAGGTAAATCTAGCTAATGACTTCGTATCTCTTACCATTCGAAATATGTTCTTCTGGTCTGCATACGCGAAATAGACAGGCAATTTCATACGGTAAATAGATAGGCATTTTTGAACTAATACGCGAAATAGACAGGCAATTTCATACGGCAAATAGATAGGCATTTTTGAACTAATACGCGAAATAGACAGGCAATTTCATACGGTAAATAGATAGGCATTTTTGAACTAATACGCGAAATAGACAGGCAATTTCATACGGCAAATAGATAGGCAAATGGATGAAAAACATACGCGAAATAGACAGGGGTTCTATTTACGCGAGAACTCATCTATATTTAGGCATTGAGCAACCTGAACACCTAACCAAATCAGCTATCTTGCTATGAATAACGCACCTTCTCAGCTTGACATGTTCGAGGTTGATGGTGAGTTCGTTAAGATTCTTCCTCGTGCTAGCGCCTCGCTGCGTAACCCGGACGTTAATCTACCCGTCTTGCGTTCAGATGCAGGTGGGTACTACTTTGAGATGCGGGTCGAGGCTGACTCAACCGATCCTAGTGAAGTTGCCCTGACTCGCCGCATTCCTTTGGATAACCTTTCTGGAGAAGAGTGGCAAGAATTAAAGCAAGAATATGATGTATTAGACCTAGAGGCATGCTTAAGCCGAGGCATTAAGGGCTTAGAGCAAATAGAAGATCTCAGGCTGCGGCGGCTTACGATTGCTTTGCTGACATTCTTGAACCCGCGTCAGGTGCAGCTCGTTCTCTACCTTTACAAGGCAGCATCAGCTGATAGAAATGGCTCCATAGTCGAGTTTCGCTCGAATGATCTTTTAGAAGTTATGGGTTACCAGCGCACCAAGGACGGTGGTTTTCGAGCTGAGGTGAGATCTCAGCTCCACTGTGACCTAATGGCTCTCCATAGAACAGAACTTATTTATGCGGTAGAGACTAGAAAAGGAGAAAAAGTAGAGGCAGAAGTCACTATCAAGAATGTACTAAGAATCCAGAAGTTCTGGGCCGATGATGTACAACGCGACTTTGATACAGAAAAAGCTGCTGACTACAGCTATGGCGCTGCCGATAGATATAGAGTCAATTTAGAGTTTTTTCAGAATCCGGATCGTGCTGACAGTGACTATGTTCTCTTTGGCAACATTGATATCCAGCAACAGGTAGGTAAGAGCAGCAAACACGACTATGGTACGAAGCTCTTGATATATTTGGCTAGTCGTCTGAAATGGGATTCGCCAAAAGACGGACAGTATCTAAACATTTCAAAGAGACATTTATACAAGAATCTCGACCTTCTGGGCAGCAATTCATCTCGAAATGGTCAGATCTTCTGGCGAACTGTCGATGAGCTTAAAGAGAGTCATTTTTTGGTTAATGCTAGAGAATTGCCGGGCAAGAGAAAGAGTAACGTCATGGTTGAGTTTCAGATCGATGCTGATAGAATTCGCTCTTCTACCAATTGCTAAAGGCTGACAATTGCTAAAGGCTGACAATTGCCAAAAGCTGAGTGCAACTCTATTTTGAGTAGAGCGTATCAAGAACAATACTGCTATTCGAAAGCTTATTTTGCCAGCTATTGATCGTTTGATTAGCGATAAACTCGCTATAGTCAGCCAGATTATCAAGCCCAACATAGTTTAGAACGATCTCAAGTACACACCAAAACAAGAGCTTTGAGAGTAGCGTTTTGACAGTAGGTGGCATAGTTTTCCTCTCCCGATATGAGCCTTTCCGATTGAGGTTTTGCTGTTTAAGTGAACACCTAAGGCGATCGCTGAATGTCTAAACTCAATTCTGGTTTCAGGATGACTCAGCAAAGAGAAAAACTCGGGAAGAAGGGGAGCCAAGTGCGATTATGGGGATTAAGCATGGGTGTAAGTATGCTTGTCTAGCTTGATGAGATGGCACTTCCTGAATAAAACTGCCCTAAGAGCGGCTCGTCGAGCTTGGACTTGACGAGGCCATTCACCGAAATTTGGCTACTCACGCTTGATAGATAGTTTCCTAAAAGGATGACAAGCAGCAGAAAGTTCCCCTCTTCAAACAAACATAGTCTTTAGGCAAAGCAAGCACGAACTATGTAGAGAATCGCAGAAGATCAATCGCCTGCTCGCTGCAACAAAATAGCTGCCTGATTGATAACGACGATACAGGATCAGGTATTGTCGCTGCTGAGCTTAATTTCTTGGGGGTTGAGCCTCACACTCAAGCGATCGCCATACTCAATATTAGATAGAAGAGGAGCAATGATTTCAATAATAGAAGAATCTTGAAAATGTCCAATCTTGGTCTCGGGGTGAGGATAATAGACATATCCCTGTACGCTTCTATCTTGATGTTCGACTATACAAGGAGAAAAAGAAAAAGTCTCCGGTGGATAGTTTGGATGCCACTTGATATTACGGAAGGTATATTTTGGCTGGACTAGCTCAAAAGTGTGGGGAGCGATCGATAAGTTGATTGTTCCTAAATAAAAGTTGCTTAGATCTAGTCCCAATGCCTGAAAGTAGGGCTGCTGCATCTTTAAGGTACCTTGTTCGTAGGGACTGTTCTCTGTCAGCCCTGAAGCCACCTGATATCCTGGTTTGACTATTCCTGTTACGACGGTCCAATCAAGTTGTGTCATAGATGATTTAGTAAGTTTTAAGCGTGACCGTAAATTTTATTATTTCGCTACCCCCCAAAGACAATCAATAGAGACTGCTGAAATAGTGACTAATTCCTTGACGACAAACCGTCATCAGAAAGATATTCTCAACCAGTTCAATACGGCTAGAGGCACACCCAGAGAGTATGAAGTACGAAGGCAGTTCAAAAGCTAGGTGGCAAACGCCATGACGGCCTAGAATAAGGCTATCGCTAGAAGATTTATCTAATCAACAATCTTAGATACAGATCTAGAAAGCCGAGGACATTGCCCCCGGCTTTCTAGATCCGTGTCTTCTAAGGATGAATAGCCCGATATCAACAGCCTTCTGGTCCGCAGAACGAATGCGCGCTCAGCACCTCCGCATCACAGATGTAGGCGATGCCCGAATAATCTTCGAAAAATTGTCCTGCGACCTCATACGAAATCTTCTCAGCCATATCCCGACTGTCGGTAAGCACCTCAATCTTTATATTTGAGTATGTGCTAGAAACGGTGGGCTCTCCTGACGAGCGTACGTTGCGACTACCCTTACCGCCAGCATCCGACACCGTATAACCGGTTGCTCCGGCTTTATCGATGATCTTGGCGATCTTCTTCAGTAGCAACTTTTCCGTAACAATGACGAGCATACTTGCTGGCTTGGCCATGTAGGTTACCTCTTAATGTGTGTATTCACTGAACGACATAAAAACTCCAGTAAAACAGCAGCACTACGCACTGTGGCGCTGATCCTAGCTGCCGCGTTGATCGCCGGGCTGGAGACCAGCGGATCACAACCGGCTTGGAATTAGCTGCCCATTACTGCCTGAGCAAGCCCAATAAATAGCGGTATGCCGATGGCTAGCGCAACCGGTGTGCCCACCGCTGTGGACGAACCGATGTAAGCGGAGGGATTAGCCGATGGGATACCAGCTCGTAGAGTGGGTGGCCCAGAAATGTCTGAACTGGAAGCAGCGATAACAGCGAGGATCACAACGCCGCCAGGACTGAACCCCGTAGTTACGTGAGCAATCATACCGAAACCGAAGGCAATGAGTCCATGCACTAACGGTGCAACAAAAGCATATAGAGCATACCACTGGCCTACCTTACGCAGCTCGCCCAGCCTTGCTGTAGCCTCCATACCCATCACCAACATCAAGATTGATAGCAGGCCACGGAAAAGAGGATTGAAAAAGCTCTCGTACACACTTTCTGGCTGGGTTATGATACCTAGCGCGAGGCCAAGCAGCAATGCCGATAGAGCGGAGCCTTGCAGACTTTCTTTCACAATGGGCCAGATTTCGACTCGCTTGCTTGGAGTACTGCCCTGACCGCTACGATACTCACTTACAGCAGTCCCTTGTCCACCGGAATACTCGCCTGGGACAGTAGTACCCTCTACAGCGGAATGCTCAACTGTGGCAACGCGCTGTTTGCCAAGATACTCTTGCTTGCCGAGATACTCTTGCTTGCTAAGCTCCTCGTTGGCTATGCTGCGCCGCTTGCTAGTATAGACGCTAGCCAAGACGATCGCAGTCACGAGTGCGGGGATGTCCATGAAGGGATAAAGCGCCGCGGCCCAAGCTTCGTATTCTATTCCTTCTGTTTCTAGTAGCGTCAAGGCGGCAGCAAGGGTAGAGCCGCTCACGGCACCGAATAAGCCCGCGGTCGCCAGGGCATCGACCGTTCTGACGTTCGGTAGCTTAGCCAACGTGTACTTACCAAGAAATACGATGAGAATTCCTATTACCACAGCGAACGCTGCGGGTAATAGCATCTCAAAAAGGTTGGCATTGCGGATGGCAATACCGCCGCTTAAGCCAACTTTAATGAGTAGCATGAAGACAATGAACTTATAGACCGGGTCTGGAATGGTCAGTCGGCTATTGAGGGCAGCAACGATCGCACCACCGATTAGAAAGCCGAGTGTCGGAGACTGCAACTTCGATAAGAAGAGCGTCAAGAAATCGGACAAAAAATCCATGTTGTAATTTCTCCTTAGATCAGAATTTTGGGGTTTAGGACGGCAGGCAAGCGTGGCTTCGAATCCTGGACAGCTAGCTCCACGCATCCAGATAGATCAGCGAGTCAACCCGCTACTCTATGCATCTGAATCCAGGTGCGTCATATGCAGGAAGATATGGAGACATAATTCTTTCTGCGATCGCAACTGATACACAATCGACTCCTATGGGTCTAGGAGATTACTGCCTTGCCATGGTCAGATAGGAACTCTATAGGCAGTAGCCGTAAAAGCTCCATTGACTTCAGTAAATGAGATCACTTCTTTCCATTAAGTTAATCTTATGGTTAAACGGCTAAGAAGTGAATACCTCCAACGCATAAGTTCTCTATACATTTTATATACGAAGAATAATTTATACTTATCATTGAGGCGCAACTATATATGTAGCACCAATGACCTATTTGCTGTATGTCTTTCGATAAATTAACCTCATAGATTTTTGTCGCCGCACCGAGCTATTTGCAAAGCTATTCTTTGTTACTTTTCTCAGTAGCCTCAGCAATGTCGTGACAACTGAAGTCGAGAACTCTGTTTTAGATGTTGGCAGAGTAGTTTTAGATCTTCTTCTAGTAAGGTCTTTGCATCAGCCTATAAGCCAGCAACATCGACCAAGGCTCACAGATGACCTCCATGCTTGGACGTTCGATACAGCGCTTTGTTTACTTAGATCAAGCGTACTCTTTCTAAGTGTTAAAAGTTACAAAAGTGATCTAAACGCATCAGTAGTGTAACGCTGAAAAAAGGGTGTCCATAGATACCCTTATGATGAATGCAATCGATCACAAGTAACGAGGCGGCCAGTGCATTGACCGATCGGAAATTGAAAGATGTAGAAGCTCTATCTGATGTTGTGGAGCAGCTTTTAAAGAGGCGGCTCGAACCTCTAGAACGGTTTGTGTTGCATCAGTCTTGGCTGAAGCAAACCTATACTGACATGGCTAGAGCCTCTAGCTATGGAGCGGACTATATTAAGCACGTTGGCTTTAGGCTCTGGTCAGAGCTGTCAGCGGCTTTGAATGAGCCAGTGGGTAAAAAGAACTTGCATCTGATCTTCACAGACAAATGCTTCCAAGTAGTTGATAAAGCAAACTGTTCCGATGAACAAACTTCAAGACTAGCTTCTCAACATATCTTGCAGCTACAGTCACTATTATCTGAACTACCACCTACTTTCACTAGCAAACCTGACATCGGGATAGCCACCTCAGACACTGTTCAAGCAGTAACAGTTCCCTCTGGGCCGTTACCACTAGGCTCACCGCTTTATATTCCGCGATCGCCTCTTGAAGAAACCGCGCTTAGTGAGATTACTCATCCAGGCTGCTTACTGCGGATCAAAGCACCTCGTCGAACGGGTAAAAGTTCCTTACTAAATCGTTTACTAGCTTATGGAGAAACCCAGGGCTATCGCTCAATTAAGCTCAACTTGAATGAAGTAGATGACGCCACCTTCAGTAGCTTTGATCGTTTTTTGCGCTGGTTTTGCGCCAACCTAAGTTTGCAGCTGAAGCTACCTTCTCGGGTGGATATGATGTGGGACGAAGACATCGGCAGCAAGGTCAACTGCAAACTCTATGTAGAGCGATATATCTTTTCAAAGGTGACTGAGCCAATTGTTCTTGGCATTGACGAACTGAACCGCGTTTTTGAATACGTACCGACTGCGCACGACTTTCTACCAATGTTGCGAGTTTGGCACGAACAGTCAAAGGACGATCCAGTCTGGCAGAAGCTACGGTTGGTACTGGTTCACTCTACTGACTTCTACGTATCCTTAAAACTCAATCAGTCTCCTTTCAACGTAGGGCTGGCTGTAAATTTGCCTCCGTTTACCCTAGAACAACTACAAGATCTCGCAAGGCGCTATGGATTAGAGACGCTGACACACGGCGCAGGTGCTTGGCAGTTGAAGTCTTTGCACCATCTGATAGCGGGGCATCCCTATCTAAGTGGACTAGCCTTCTATGCACTGAGACAAAAGCAAACTACCCTCAATGATATTTTAGCTACAGCGACTATGCCTGATAGCATCTATCGTCAACATTTACAGCGGTGTTTGGTGACTTTGCAAAGTGATTCGAGGCTGGCCTGTCTGTATTATCGAGTGGTGATTGCAGATGAGCAGATCTCATTAGATGCCATCTCTGCTTACAAGCTAGAAAGTTTAGGTCTTATTCGGTTTGAAAACGCGTTGGCAAAGCCTAGCTGCGCGCTCTACCAACGCTACTTCAGCGAGCAGCTACGCTCGGTCTGTAGCTAATCGGTCTGCAGCTAAGTAATTGTAGTTGAGGAAAGGCGTTGCGATATCAAGTTGGGGGGACACTGATTGCCAACGATCCAACCTATGTAGAACGACAAGCAGATAGTGAGCTATACGAAGCTCTGATATTAGGAGAGTTTTGCTACGTGCTGAACTCTCGCCAGATGGGCAAGTCGTCACTGATGGTACGTACGAAGTATCGGCTCGAGCAGATGGGCGAACGTGTAGCCACCATCGACCTGACCAATATCGGTAGCGAGACAATCACGCCAACGCAGTGGTACAAGGGATTCGCCGCGGAGCTATGGGCGGGGTTTGGCCTATTTGAAGAGATTGACTTTCAGGCTTGGTGGAAACAGCAAAGTGAGATTTCGCTGCCGCAAACGCTCAGTTGGTTGATCACAGACATTTTGCTAGATCACCATCCAAAAGACACTTTCTATATCTTCTTAGATGAGGTGGATAGTGTTTTGGGGCTACCGTTTCCAATTGATGACTTTTTTTCACTGATTCGCTATTGCTACAATCGCCGAGCAATTGACCCGCGCTATCAACGGATTACGTTTGCTGTTTTTGGAGTGGCAGCGCCTTCTAACCTAATTCGAGACAAGCAAAGAACGCCTTTTAATATAGGCAGAGCGATTTCACTACATGGGTTTTCTGTTCTAGAGGCTCAGCCGCTAGCGGCTGGTTTCGACTGGCCAAACGCCCAGCCACATCAGCTACTAGCGGGCGTTCTAAAGTGGACTCAAGGTCAGCCTTTGCTCACTCAAAAGGTGTGTCAGCTACTAATTCAACAAAAGTCAGGGCTGCTAGCATGTGACAACAGCACATATTCACCAGCCGAATGGGTTGATAGAACAGTCCAGAAGCAGGTGATTCACCATTGGGAGAGTAATGATGAGCCAGAGCATCTAAGAACTATCCGCGATCGCATTCTTCACCAGCCTGCTATCACCAATCGTATTTTGGGCACCTATCAACAAATCATTCGCGATCATCCTGTTTTTTTCGACAATAGCCCAGAGCAAACAGAACTGTTGCTATCGGGGCTGGTCATCCAGCAGGGCGGGCAGCTAGTTGTCAAAAACCCAATCTATCAAGCAGTTTTTGACGAGCTGTGGGTCACTGAGCAACTAACAAAGTTGCGCCCCTATGCTGAGCCGTTCAAAGCCTGGATGGTCTCTAAACAAACTGATTCGACCTGTCTACTACAGGGATTAGCGCTCAAAGAAGCCCTGGCTTGGGCAGATCAAAAGCAGCTAAGCGATCTGGACTATCGCTTCCTAAAAGCTAGTCAGTCTCACGAACGGCAGCAGGTTGAGCATCAGCTAGTTGCAGAACAGCAGCGCCGAGAGCAGGCTCAGTTTGCGCTTGAAATCACGAAGCAGGCCAACCACTTGCTAGCCCGAATACAGCGCCTTAGTCGTCAACATGCCAAAAAGCGGCGACCGCCTACGAAATGGGTCGCGCTGTGGGGAACTGGGGTAGCGGGTCTGTTGTTGTTGGTGCGTTTGATGGGATGGTTCCAGGGCGCTGAACTCACGCTTTATGACCGATTCTTTCAACTGCGTCAGATAGCGGCGCTGCCTGACTCTAGAATCACAATCGTGACTATAGACGAGCCTGATCTACAGCAGATTAGAAGATTTCCGATTCCTGATCAGGTCTTAGCCGAGGCGTTAGAGAAGATCAATGCACAAGCGCCCAGATTAATCGGTCTAGATCTCTACCGGGATCTGCCAGTAGAGCCAGGAAACCAGCAGCTAACCGAGCTGCTAGGATCTCTTCCTAACCTGATTGGAATCGAGAAAGCAGTAGGTAGTCAAATTGCACCACCAGAGGTGCTGAACCAACGAGACCAGGTTGGTTTTGCCGATCAGGTGCTAGACGATGATGGCAAGGTCCGGCGAGCCCTATTGACTGTACGCAATCAGACAGGCCTGCACGAAAGCCTGGCGCTAAAGCTAGCGCTGGCCTATCTAGAGTCAGAAGAGATTTCCCCTGAAGTGCTGCCTGGTTACTCTAGTGCTATCCGCTTGGGTAAGACTAGGATATTTCCTTTTCGTCAGTATGATGGCAGCTATATCCGCGCAGATGCGGGTGGTTACCAGATACTGTCAAACTATCGTGGTCCGATCGATCGGTTTCAAACGTACTCTGTTCGCCAGGTGCTAGCTAATGAGGTCCCAGCCGAAGCAGTGCGCGATCGCATTATTCTAATCGGATCGATAGCCGAAAGCGTGAATGATCTATTCCAAACGCCTTACAGTAGCAGTTGGTTTGGTTCTTCTCCTCAGATGGCAGGCGTGACAATTCATGCCAATATTGTTAGTCAGCTACTTTCTAGTAGCCTGGACGGACGGCCTATGCTGCGGGCCTGGCCGGAGAGCGCAGAATGGCTGTGGACGTGGGGCTGTGCGATCGCCGGAGCAAGCATAGCGTGGTGGCTCAAAGGCTGTGGACGAATTGTTGCGGTCGGTACTCTGGGCGTTGCAATTATTGTTGGTACTTGCTACCTAGCTTTCTTAGCGGGCTGGTGGCTGCCGCTGCTGCCAGGAATATTAGGGTGGGCGATCGCCTCTACAACCTTTCCACTCATAGCAGCTCGTCAGCTTAAACAAATAGAGCTACGGCAAACGGTGCAGGAGCTAGCTGCGATCGCTCAAGATCAGCCTGCGGTCGGTCAAGTCGCCATAGAGTATCTAAGGCAATCTGAAAGTGAAGAGAATCAGGCGCTAATTACTACTTTTCTAGCGAAAAGATAGTAGATAACTACAAGCTAGCTTCAACTACAGACTCCCAGATAGCCTCAAACTGAACAGCTTCAGACGGTGGCGATATTCTCTCGCTTTCCAAGGTTTGTATCTCTTCTCTAATAAATGCAACAAAGTCGTACCAGTAGCCGTTCTCGGCATACCACCGGGCTTGCTCTAGCGGAAGGTGCAAGCTAGCCTGCTGCAGTTCGGGCGTTGATTCGACCCGTTGAACCCAGCCGCTGATTACCGGATCGTCCGGCTGGACGGTTTCTTCGCAGATAACAACTAAGCTCCACTGATAGTTCTCGCCGACCGTCAGTGGCGAAAAAGAATTAGGAAAAGTAAAAGCAGCGGTGTCGTCTTCAGGAATCGGAAGAAAAGTCTGCTCGTAGTAGGTACCCGCTTCATTGGTGACCACTAGTGCGACTTGCTCGGCAGAGGTATCAGCTAGCTGAGCAAATACGGTGGGCCGTTCGGACAGGGTGAGTCCGAAGTTGCTTTTAGGCATAAGGGCTTTGACTGCGGGTTCGCTTACGTCACAAGATGGGCCATCGCGTGAGCCTGCGCCGGAGGTCTCTCTGGGTGCATCATCGCCAGGCGGCTCGAATCCTTCCCAGAAGACGATTTGGTCTGGGAATCGGGCTGCTTGGGCAGCGCTTTTTTGTGGTCTTTGAAGCTGGCTAGATAGGAGGAAGATTGCAAATAAAGATATCTTTAGCGGTATCAGATGCCGAGAGAATAGCTGGGGCATAGCTCGGTAGAATAAAGAACCAAAGACGAATTGAGATAGCACCTTTACCTTATTTTTACATGGGTACTCAGTATTTTTCAGGAGTGTCCTAGATGAGGGAAAAGGCAATAGTAAATCTAGAATCTTCTTCATAGAGTTACTTCAATGTTCAAAGCGTCTTTATGTTCCTACTCTTGAGCTAAGGTATCGGATGCATCGTCCTTTTACAAACAGCTACTGCCGTTATCTTAGCTCCTTCTCCCAGAAGCAGAGGGACTTTCCGAACTACGACCTTCTCAAGTCGTTGACAGTTAGGTTGACTAAAATCTCGACCTAGCTCAGCCTAATGAGACTGGTGCAAGATTTCAGGTTAAGCAGCCCTAATTCTTTCTAAAGAGACTTTTTCTTATTTTTCTGTAGCATTATTGAACGTCCTAAAAAGGTATAGGATACTGTTGACGGTGTGATGCAGATAAGTCGAGTATGACAAGGAGGATATGGCATAGATAGTCGAAGCCATATCCTCCTAAATCTAGCTCAACCTCAGCAGCAGGAAAACTTTCAGTCAGTTATTCAGGTTTTGTCCTGTACGTAGCAAAAACGAAACAGAAGAACATTCTAAAGCTAGACCCTATGCGCATTCTCTTAAATCACACCTAGCTGAACATTCTAGAAGCAGACTCTCAAATCAACTATTTGTGTAACGATTTACGAACACACATAACAGAGTTGTTCCGTTACTGCAAAACAGAGCTAAAAATGTATTATTAGTTACAAAAGGCTCTGCTGCATAAATTAAGTCGGTCATACCGAAGGTCTCAGATTTGCAAAGCTTGAAAAGTTCCCGGTTTTTGCCTTTGCAAAGCCTGAAGTCCGTGTATATTAGCGATTATTTAAGCAACAAAGCCGTTACAAAATAGTAGAGGTATATAGAATGGCTGACTTAAACAGAGTTAAGTTGCAAGAGCAAATGCAGTTTCTTACAACAGCTTCAACCAAAGGCGTAGATTCTGCTGTTGAAGAGAATGGAGATTTAATCTCTGCGGGTGAAGCCCTAGCGCTCAAACGCTTGTCAGAGCAGGAGCTAAACTCTCTAGTCGAACTCAATCAAAAGGTTGCGAAAATTCGTGGAATAGACAGACTTTCGAATGATGACTGGACTTGTGTAAACGTCGCTTGCTAATAGTACTTAGGGGTATCGGTTGAGTTCTCGATACCCCTAAGTACATCCGGTTTTTTGGGCAAAAGCACAGTTGTTTTTCTGAGGTAAAAAACCCAATGCTAGTGTCTTTGAATTCACGGTGGCATTTTTCTGCTGACAGTAAAATTGCGATGAATGCAGATTCTGGGAGTCTGCATGTTCTTTCTACAGAGATGGCAGAAAGGGTTAGAAGCTTAAGGCAATCACCCAGCACTGTAGTAGACGAAGATATTACTTTAGCCGCACTAGGAGTTGTTGTCTTAGATCCAGCAGAGCGACAGAAAGAGATAAATGAAGAACTAGAATTAAACTGGTCGCGGAATGCCGTGCTAACCGTTTTGCCAACGGAGCAATGTAACTTTCGATGCACCTACTGCTACGAGACTTTCGAAAAGGGACGAATGAGTTCGGCGTTGCAGCTTGGTTTGCATAAGTTTTTACGACAACAGGTTCCTATGTACGAGTCATTTCAACTTGCGTGGTTTGGCGGCGAACCGTTAGTAGAAACCGAAGTTATTGCGCAGGCAACTGCTATTTTTCACCAAGCAAGAAATGCTCACCGGGTAAGAGGAACAGCTAGTATTACAACGAATGGTTATCTCTTAAGTGGCTCTAGGTTAGAGCGTCTTGATACTGCCGGAATTGATGTTTATCAAATTACGCTTGATGGAGATCCTGCTGTGCATGATTCTCAGCGTATTACAGCTAGTGGACACAAGACGCATCACCAAATAATGGAAAATATCAAAGGTGTCTTGACTAACACTTTAGCTAGAGTTGTTGTTCGGATAAATGTTGATACACATAAAGATGAAGCGGCTAAGCGTACGGCCTGCTGGGTGCGCAACGAGTTAGCTGATTTGGTAACCATGGGTGGCGAGCGGGTTGATATTGCCGTTGTTCCGGTATGGAGTGCAGACACAACGACTATTGATGGCATTTGCCTTTCGAGTGCTCACCGTTTTCAGGTGTTGAATATGGTAAAAGAGGCAGCCTGTGAAATAAAAGGAACGACGACAGTAGAAAAGTTTCTTCAACTGTCGTCAGCACTAGGCACGTTGTCTTGTTATGCGGGTAAGCCGAATACTTGGGTTGTGGGGTCAGACGGGACTGTATACAAATGTACGGTTGCTTTCGATTTGCCAGAAAATAAGATAGGGCGATTGACCGAGAGCGGAAACATGGAGCTAGACATAGAAAAAGCAGCTTTGTGGACACAGAAGAATGCCACTAACGATCCGACTTGTGGTAAATGTGCCTTTGCTCGATCATGCCAAGGAATTTTTTGTCCATTGCTACGCATGCAAGTGGAGAAACCCCCTTGCCCTACGGAAAAAAGGCTGTTTGATTTAGCGGTGGCCAGCGAGGTCAATAGCTATGTTAAATAATCAAACATATAGTCAGCGGGCTTCTCAAGGCGCAAACCTTCTTTTGTCAGATTACTTAAAGCTTAGGTCAGAAGAAAGCTTATGCCTAATCTTAGACGGACAGTTTAAGGCTATTTACGCTGAGAGTATTGCATATATTGAAGAAGCCGCCCAACATATGGGTGTGAATCTCTCTATTGTGTATGATAGTCCAGATTATCTCTTTAAGCGCTTAGAGGCGGATGTATACTTATTTGCAGGTCGTAATAAAAGCCATAAGAAAAAGGAAGGCATGGCTATTGCCCAGCAAGGTGGACGCGTTTTTCGGAGCTTCGATTTTGGTATAGACCTTCTAGAGTTGGCATTGCAAACGCCTAGAGATATACTAGTCAATCTCAATGATAGACTAATTAGTCGAGGGCAATGCTCCCGTCAAGCTTCTATCCGCAGCTTCGATGGCACAGACCTTCAGATTAGTTTCGGCGAGCAATTCTTCTGGACAGATAGCTATGGTGCTGGTAGCAATGCGTTTCCTGGAATTCTTCCTCCCGGTGAGATAAATACATTTCCCTTAAGCGTTGATGGAGTAATTGTAGCTTCCGGCGCACTAAATTCTAGTATTAGCTTGCCCTGTTCGCCAATTGTCGATTCCTGTGCATTAACGCTTGAATTCGAAGATAGTTACTGCTACAGATGGCAGGCTGATAGCGTACTACTACAACAAACTTTGGATCTGTTGTTTTCAATCGAAAATGCTTGTAGAGTAGGGGAGTTTGGAATTGGAACAAATTTAGGAGTTACGCAGTTCGTTCCGTATGTATCTCATATTAACGAGCGCAGGCCAGGACCGCATATTGGTCTTGGTACACCCACACAACCTGCTGGAACGACTGACTGGTCATCACTGGTTCATCTAGATATTATTCTTCCAGATGCCTCCGTTTGGTTTGACGACCAACTTGTTTATGATGGCCATCGTTTTATAGAACCTTTGGCAAGCGATACTTTTGCACCTGTAATTAGTAACAGGCTATTGGTCGATGCCGTTTAGAACGAGAACGCTAGTGATTGCGGCAGGCGGGGCGCTTGAGACAGCGCTGTTGCCGTACTATGTTGTGCGTTTGTTAACGACGACTTCTCTGTCTGTACGTGTGGTGCTTAGCCCGCACGCGCTGGACTTTGTGACGCCTACTGCACTTCAAGGACTCACGGAGCATCCTGTATATACTGAACAAATAAAGTTTCATCCATTGAGCGGAAAACCAATGCATCTGGCGTTTGCAGATACCGATCTACTGTTGGTGTATCCGGCAACCTGTCGGGTAATTGCGGAGGCAGCTCTTGGCATTGTAAGCTGTCCAGTAACGCGGGTAATTGCCTTTTCCCCGAAGGAAAAAGTTATTATGGTTCCGTATTTACATACTGCCCATCATCAGATGGTGTATCGAGAACATCTTGGTCAATTAAGACGACAGGGCTGTGAAGTAGTGATGCCATCAGATAACGATCTCTGCTGGAAGACTGAGAGCGCTTGGGTGGCAGCTAGACGGATAATTCATGAACGACTTGAGCTACCAACACCAAACGATGCACCTATTACGTGGAATGCGTCTTCTCAAGATAATTGAATATTTTTGGGCTTAGCAGCACTGAATCTTGGACAAACGACAACAATGCTTCCCTTCGAAGAACTGCAAGCAGCTGCAACAAAGGCAATCGCACGCGCGAATTACGCTAGAGCAGAAGAGTTGCTCACTCGTGCTCTAGCAATGGCACACTCTGATGAAAGCAAGGCTTCCATCCTCTACGACAGGGCCTGCGCATCTTGTCTCTCAGGCGAGAAGGAGGCGGCAGAAAAAAATTTGTTGCGTTGCGCTGCGTTGGGATACTGCGCTAGTTTTTGGGCTCGGACAGATCCAATGCTGACAGCAGTAAAGGATACATCCAGCTTTCAGCAGGCCTTACTCCATATGCGTCAAAACCTCAATAGAAAGCTTGAGCGAGCAAGAGCCGTTACAGAGCCGCTTCGGTATCAAGATTTGTCTGGAGTTGACTTTTCGGCAGAGGCATCTCCACCTTTTTTATGGACTGAATTTGATTGTAACTATTACAAGCGATTGCTAGCGGAGTCAAAAGCTCCAAGGTTATTAGAGAGAACTACAATAGATTTTTTAGGAGTAATCGCAGCATGGTCAAATAATCTTTGGGAACATGATGGCTATAACGAGCCGCTGTCTTGCGATCCACTATCTATTATCCAAGAGGCTAGACAGGGTGTGAGATTTCGCTGTGTGGAGTATGCTACGGTCTTTGGAGGAATAATGGAAGCCTCTGGATACCGCACTAGAGTCTTATGGCTGTTTACGGCTAACGTAGCGATGCAGGACTCGGGAGCAAGCCATGTTGTTGCGGAGGTGTTTGTACCAGAGTGGCATCGGTGGATTTTCGTTGACGTTCAATGGGGATATATTCCTATTGGAACGGATAATTTACCACTTTCAACAGCTGCCTTTCGTCGTCACCTACTACACCATGAGGGGGCTATGCTATATAACGTAAAATCTCCTACCTCAGAAGAAGATTTCGAGGATGAAGAGCGAAAGCAGTTTTATCAGCTATGGATTCTACCGTACTTATATATGCATGGTGCTCTGTTAGATCAAAGATATAAGAAAAGTGTAAGAGGACGAGAAATGCTGCTACTTCTGCCTGAAGGCAAGGATGCACCATTAAAGTTTCAAAAAAATAAACTCCCATTTATATGGAAGCCCACTAGCTCGCTGGAATTCTTTTACTCACCGCCTGATTGAAACTATCTCAATATATTCATAGTTTTTACTGTTGAATCCTTCATACAAAATTGTGAGCCGTTCTGCTGACAGCTTGTACATCCAGACTTTTATAGTCAATCAAACTCACCCACGCACAGCTAGCCGTCGCCATGGCATCGTCAAGTTAATCTTAACTAGGCAAATTTAGAACAGATTTATTGAGCTAGTGCTATCAGCTCGGCCTATGCGATCACGCCGACCCCTGCGATCAATCTCCAACTGTCGATCTGCTGGCGCATCGTTTTTCTATATTCTGAAGCCGTCTGTTTGTGCTGATGGGGATGGAAATGACCACGTATCGGTTCAAAGGCTGACAGAAAGCGCTGTGCCTGACCCACCGATTTGAATCGGCCCATTCGCCTCTCCCTAACTCGGGTCTGTCTATGTGAGTTCTCAGCTCGATTGTTCAATCCTTTATGCTGCCTATGTTCTACATTCCTCAAGATGTCCTTCTTAGCAGCGCCATAACTCTTGAGTCTGTCGGTGATGATGACTCTAGGGGCAAAGCCGGCTGGTTTGAGTAGTTTTCGGAAGAACTTCTTGGCTGCCGCTTTGTTGCGGCATCGCTGCATCAGGATATCGAGCACTACACCATGCTGGTCAACAGCCCGCCACAAGTAAAACTGTTCACCTTTAATCTTGATGACGACTTCGTCGAGATGCCACTTATCACCGGGCTTTGGCCGCTGTTTGCGAATCTGATTGGCATAGCTCTGAGCAAACTTTAGACACCATCCTCTGATCGCTTCGTAGGTGACCGTGATGCCCCGATAGAGCATCATTTTCTCAATGTCACGGAAGCTTAGTGGGAAGGTGTAATACAGCCAGACGCAATAGCTGATAATGTCGGCTGGGAAGCGGTGGCCACGGTAAGGATTATTCATGGCTGAAGCTTCTCAGAGGCAGTAGACCGGAGTCAACTCTAGCCAACTTGACAATGCCCCGGTGGGGGGTAGTGTTCGAGAATTATTAACGATAGCCGCAGGGTTTGCACTGTTGAACAGAAAAGCAGACGGCTGCACCGTCAACAAGGGCGCCGTAGGCAAACCCTCGCCGCTACTATCAAACTCAACATTACCGTCAAACTCAACGCTATCAGCCGTAGTTGCTAGAAGAGAACCGCCCTTTAAATCTAATCGAGCATTCTCGCCAAAGATGATGCCGTTTGGATTAATCAAAAAGAGATCGGCATCTCCAAAGACGCCCAACAGACCTAAGATTTGCGATTCTGTCTCGCCGGTTACTCGGCTCAAAATGCTATCAACCCCTGGATCATCAAAGTAGATAACGCGACCTGCCTCAACATGGAACTCTTCGAAACTATGAAATAAAGCCTCCCCACGCCTCAATCCACCTTCGATTACGTCTCCAGGATAGTCTGGACTAATAGGCCTAAGTGTAGAAGATTCCTCTCCTAGTGTGTCATCAGGAATAGGCACTAGCTGCGCTGACACTGAACCCGTCCAAGGAAGTATTATTCCAACTATAGCCGTCGCTAGCGTAACTTCCCATCGAATATACCGCATAGAAATCACTCCTGTTTGCGACTTGTTTCACAATCGTGAGGCTAGTAGAGATCCCTGGTATCGATTAGTTAATCAAAGTAAGAATAAATAGTCAACGGTACGGAACTCGATTATTCAATTTATACTTTTTTGGGAAGCTATGCATAATTTCTATTGCATACAGCCGAGTAGTTAGCAGTTTCCAGTTTCACGCTCGTGCTTTACTTTTCTTCGATCGGAAAAATCAATAATTTAAGTATAAAACTATACAAACTCAGAAGCTATGTATCACTTTGGAAAGAACAAACATGAAAAGAAACAGACTAAAGACAACAGAAGAGATTTGGAGCGGCTATCGGTATAGCGATGTGCGGATGCATTCGCGCATCGCGAGTCACTTAGCCTTTTGAAACACAAGGGTTATAGCCAATGACTACGCCGCAAGCTAAGTGACCAAAGCTATAGTTTGGTTCGACCAGAAAGCCAGATTACAGCTACATCAGAACCTACTTGTAGAGGTGGCGGAAGCACGATGACAACAGAATAGGCCGATGCTGAAGCTGATGCTTGTACATCCAATTATTCGCAGATTAAATGTTTGCAGACCAAATCTCTAGAGCATACTACACCGAGCCTCTAGAAGGTTTGGGTAGGAATATACCACTGCAAATCCTACTGATTCCTGGAGGCACCTACAGGATGGGTTCCCCAGTAAGTGATTTTGATCCTGTACGTGATGAAACACCGCATGAGGTAACCGTGCCTGATTTCTTCTTAGGTCGCTATCCTGTGACACAGGCACAATGGCGGGTAGTAGCAGCTTTTCCTCAGGTAAATATAAATCTGAAACCAGAGCCTTCTTACTTCAAAGGCGACAACTTACCGGTAGAGCGAATAGCTTGGTATGAGGCTGTAGAGTTCTGCGATCGGTTAAGCCGTTTTGTAGATAATCGCCTTTCCGCTGATTCAATCTGCTCCTACCGCCTTCCTAGCGAAGCTGAATGGGAGTATGCCTGCCGAGCGGGAACAACCACGCCCTTCTACTTTGGAAAGACAATCTCTACAGAAGTAGCCAACTACAAAGGAGCATACAATGGCGATCGCACCTACGATAATCCATACGAAGGAGACTATCGTCAGACAACCACCCCGGTCGATTGTTTTAAAGTAGCGAATGCTTTCGGCTTATCTGATATGCATGGCAATGTATGGGAATGGTGTCAAGATCACTATGGAGACTATGCTCAAGCGCCTACGAATGGTAGTGCTCGGATTACAGGCAAAGAAACTGCGAAAAGGGTGCTAAGAGGCGGTTCTTGGGCAGATTGTCCAAAGATGTGTCGATCTGCGTACCGCTTCAACAGTCTCCCAGAGAATGTTGATTTCCGCGATGGTTTTCGAGTAAGTCGTTCAATTTCTAAACCTCAAAGTGCTAGCGAGATAAAATGAAGAGCGCAAACATAGAATTTGAGAGTCATACAGACGAAAACCGTTGTTTACTTGTCATAGATGTTCAAAACGGTTTTATTAGCCAAAGAACTCATTACGTCGCGCGTAGAATTAAGTCTCTCTTAGAGAAAAGACTTTTCGACCCCGTTGTCTTTACAAGATTTATCAATACGCCAAACAGCTCCTACACTAGGCTGCTAGGCTGGAATAGAATGTTTACAAGTGAGGAGACAGAGATCAGTAGTTTGCTTCAACCATTCGCAAAAAATATCTACAACAAAAGCACATATACTGCGCTTACCGAAGAACTGAGTCACTTTCTTAAAGTTCGTAATATCGCTACGGTCTTTGTTTGTGGCATTGATACAGACTGTTGCGTGTTGGCAACCACAATAGAATTGTTTGATCTTGGGATTCGTCCTTATGTGCTATCCCACTACTCTGCCTCAAACGGTGGATACAATAGTGCAATGGCTGCGCTTACAGTATTAGATAGGTTAATTGGATCACATCATATTATCGACCACGAACTAGACAGAAATAGTATTCTTAGATATTAAAAGCAGGCAAAATGTAGTAGTAATCTTTATCTGCTATAAAGCCGCGCATAGGCTACCTACTGTCTGTCTGAGTCAAGGAACGAAAATCCAATTACTCTTAGGCAGAACGCTTAAGACCTTGCTGGGAAGAACGATCTTGTTCTGTACTGAAATGTAAATCTATGAACATCGCGTCCACATGCTACTTCTTAGCGGCTGCATTAGTGGCTGCATTTGGTGGTGTGTATCTGTTTCGCTCTAAATTAAGGATGTGATGGTAAGGAAGCCGTCTCGTACTTTCCCTTCTATATAGTGCTTCTAATTCTGTTTGCTGTTATCTATTGATTGTCGGGTTTGTATCATTGACCCTATCTTCTCTCTTCTTAGGGTGTACCTATTAAGTTTGAGTAGGGCGATCGAAGTTGAGCGCGTACTTCAGGGTTCAACGGTTGAATTATGCAATCTTTTACAAAACCTTGAGAAGGGAACTGTCTTCTGGTGTGCCTGTAAACTTAGAAGGAGTCATGAGTACGTTGATCTTTGTCTGCTTCTGTCACTATTAGACTTTCCAAAGGACTTTCATGGAAGCTGATAGAAGCTAACTTATGGCTATCTTCCGCTCGCTCTACCCTTTGTTCAGGCAAAAAGCAATGTCTCGTTCGATTAAAGCTCAGCCAGGTTGTCTGAATACGCTGCGAATTGCTATCAAACGCAATGGGTTTTTAACCCAACGTGCGCTATCAGAAAGGGCAGGCTACTCCTTGGCAACGGTTAAAAAGTTTTTAAGCGGTAAACCAGTAGATTTTGCTACCTTTACTGAGCTTTGTGAAACGCTCAACTTGGAGTGGGAAGAGATCGCTGACTTGGGCCTAGATCTACCCGAAGACAAGCTATCCAAAAAGGTTAGTTCGCAGGTAGAAGAAGATTGCTATTCACTGGCACAAGATCCGTCCGGCACGATCAAAGCGCGACAGGCTCAGCACCTTTCAGGACAAAACTCTACGCCTAAATGCGCTCAAGACTGGGGGAAAGCTATCGACACTGCTATCTTCTTTGGCCGGGAGCAGGCGTTAGACACGCTAGAGGACTGGCTGGTTCGCGATCGCGCTCGTCTGGTGGCGCTCTGCGGCATGGGTGGCATCGGTAAAACGACACTGAGTGCAAAGCTAGCGCGTCAAGTAGAAGATCATTTTGACTATCTTGTATGGCGCAGCCTGAAGAACGTGCCGCCTATTCAAGAGACGCTTGCGAGCCTGCTTAGTTTTTTGGTGGAGCAATCAGGGGATCATCTAGCAGAGGATCGAGCGGCTAGTAGTTTGGACGGCCAATTGCGGCAGCTCACGAACTGCCTACGGAACTATCGTTGCTTGATTATCCTTGACAATATCGAATCACTCTTCGAAGAGGGCGATCGCGCTGGCACCTATCTAGCGGGATATGAAAACTACGCTCAACTGCTAGAAACGTTTTGCGAAACCGACCACAGCAGCAGCATTTTAGTTACCTCGCGAGAACTGCCTAAAGAGATCGCGATTCAAATGGGCAAGACTTCGCCGATTCGTAGCTTTCAGCTGTCTGGACTTGCAAGCGCTGAAGGGCGAGCACTCATCCAGACTGCTAGCCCGGTCGATGGTACCTTTACAGGGGCAGCAGCTGATTGGGACCGGCTAGTCGAAGCCTATAGCGGTAACCCCCTAGCGCTGAAGATTATTGCAGCGGCAGTGAGAGATTACTTCGATGGTAGCCTGCCTACTTTTTTGGAAGTGGTGCAAAAAGACTCGCTTATCTTTGGCGATATCAGACAGCTATTGGCGCGACAAGTGAAACGTCTGACCGTTTTAGAGCGTGACATTATGTACTGGCTTGCTATTAACCGGGAGCCAGTTGTATGGCGATCGCTTCAGGCAGATATGGTTGAAGCCGTTCCATTAGATCAGCTACTAGAGGCTGTGGATTCTTTAGAACGGCGCTCTTTGATTGAAAAGAATGGCTCTTATATCACTCAGCAAGCCGTCGTGATGGACTATTTCACCCAAGAGCTGATTGATCGTATCTGCAAGGAAGTTTTCGCTCAAGCGCCTGAGCAGTTGCGCTCTCACGGATTGGTGAAAGCGAGTAGCAGTGACTACATATATCGGGCACAAATCCGGCTCATCATATCGCCTATTTTGTCAAAGCTACAGGTGCAAGGGGCGTCTGCAGCAGATCTAGACTCAACACTGACTAAACTTCTCGAGCAAGTGCAGGCATTACCGAAACGCGATCGCAGTTACCTTGGCGGTAATGTCTTGACTCTCCTACGTCATCTGGGGATCGATCTGCAGGGCTACAACTTTTCAAACCTCACTATCCGCCAAACGTCGCTTCAGGGCTTAATCCTGCACGATGTTGTTTTTTCTGGTTCAGATCTTTCTAATTCACTCTTTAATCAGCCTTTTGGCAGCATTCGCGCGATGGCCTTTAGAGCGGATAATGTCTTAGCAACCGGCGATACCAACGGTGAGATCTGGCTTTGGCAATCGCAGCTGTCTGCTGGTACGTCGGCAATGACCGCTGGTGATATTGGCTCTCATATCTCTACGTTTAAGGGACATCAAAACTGGGTGTGCTCAGTGGCGTTCAGTCCAGATGGAACGCAGCTAGCCAGCGGCAGCGCCGATCGCACCGTTCGGCTATGGGATGCAAAAACGGGTAAGTGCTTAAAGGTGCTAGAAGGACACCAGAACTGGGTGATGTCTGTAGCCTTTAGTCCAGATGGAACGCAGCTAGCCAGTGGCAGCGCCGACCGCACCGTCCGGCTGTGGCATGTGGCTTCAGGCAAGTGTCAGCGTGTTCTAGAAGGTCATGGTCATGGTGTCTGGTCAGTGGCATTTGCCGCCACCGCAGACTATCTAGCCAGCGGCAGCGCCGACCGTACCGTTCGGCTATGGGATGTGCGTACGGGTGAGTGCCTAAAAACTTTAATAGACCACCAGCACGGCGTATGGTCTGTGGCGTTTCATCCAGATGGTAGCCAGTTAGCTAGTGGCAGCGCGGACCAAACGGTTCGACTGTGGGATGTGCCTTCAGGGAAGTGTTTAGACACTTTGCTCGGTCATAGTAACTGGATTTGGACAGTCGCGTTTAGTCCAGATGGCAGCCAGCTAGCTACCGGCAGCGCGGATCAAACGGTTCGACTGTGGAATGTTGCAACACGGCAGTGTTTGCGTGTTCTAGCTGGCCATAGCAACTGGGTGTGGTCGATAGCCTTTAGCCCCAATGGTCACTATCTCACTAGTGGTAGCGAAGATCGCACAATGCGACTTTGGAATTTAATGAGCGGACAATGTCTGAAGTCGTTGCAGGGCAGTGGGAACTGGGTATGGGCGCTAGCGTTTAGTCCAGATGGCAAAACACTTGCTAGCGGACAGGGCGATCGCAGCTTGGTCCTGAGGGATATGCAGGCGGACTTATCCTTAGAGAGCAGCTCAAAAACCCTGTTCGGCGCGCAAAAGGCCATTTGGTCGGTGGTGTTTAGTCCAAACGGACGGCAGCTCGCCAGCGGTAATGAGGACGGCGGCGTACATCTATGGCAGCTGGATAAGCAGCTTTGGCGAAGCCCCTCCAAAGGAGAATCACACTATCGCTTTTCAGGCCATGAGAAATCTGTATGGTCAGTGGCATTTAGCCCGACGGGCGATCGCCTTGCCAGTGGCAGTGCTGACCAGAGCATTAAATTATGGGACTTAGACACTAGAAAATGTCAGCAAACGCTTACAGGACATCAGCATTGGGTCAGTTCAGTTGCTTTCCATCCTGAAGAGAATCTGTTGGCTAGCGGCTCTTATGATCGCACTATCAAGCTTTGGGACTTGGCTACCCACAACTGCGTAGCTACCTGGAGGGGCCACACTAGCGGACTTTGGTGCATTGCCTTTTCGCCGACAGGAGACTTTTTAGTCAGCGGCAGCCTAGACTGTACCGTTCGGTTGTGGGATACCCACACCGGAACCTGCAAACAGATTTTCGAAGGGCACAAAAATTGGGTCATTTCTGTAGCGGTCAGCCCAGATGGTCAATGTATTGCCAGCGCTAGCGCCGATCGCACCGTCCGACTGTGGAACACCCACAGCGGCCAGCTTGTTCATGCGCTGCAAGGACATACTAATAGCGTTTGGTCAGTTGACTTTAGTCCCGATGGAAAAATGCTTGCCAGTGGCAGTGATGATAAGACCATCCGCCTGTGGTCAGTAGAGACTGGTGACTGTTTGAATGTTGTCAAAAATAGAGAACCTTACGATGGAATGAACATTACCGGTGTCAAAGGACTTACAGCCTCTGAGCTATCAACGTTAGAACAACTAGGGGCAACCCAGAATTAAATCAAGGATTGAGCAGGGAAACCCAATGAAAACAAAGATAAGTTATCGGCCTAGTCAACTAGATGAAGCCTCCAACCCGAACGCCGGTCAAAACCAAACGCGACTACCCTTTGTTCTTTGGTTACTGTCGGTTATCTCGATTATTTTGTTGATACTCGTTGGCGGAGGACTATTCTTCTTTCCTGATTTCTCTAGACCAATATGGCTTTGGTCGCTGACACCTTTCAACCTGCGATTTTTGGGGGCAATCTATCTCACCGCGTTAGTGGCCCTTGCAAACCTAGTATTGGCTAAGCGAGCTGCTCTCATTCGGCTGATTGTACCTATGATGTGGGTATTCACAACGGTTGTATTGTTAGTCTCCTGTCTGCACATAGAACAGTTTAACGCTGGTAGAAAAACAACAGATATTTGGTTCTGGCTATATCTTATCGACTGTGTCGGTGCCAGCTACTACTTGGGATATATTAAGCAAATTTCGTTCGGGGGCTTGTGCCGCTTGCCGCTTGCCTGGTCCGTTGCGCTAGGTGTGCAGGCAGGATTGCTAGGCGTATATGGGTTAGGTCTGCTGATATTTCCTGAGGTGACCAGCAGTTCCTGGAGCTGGCCGCTAGATGTCTTTCACTCTCGTCTGTACAGCTCCATCTTTCTTACAGGCGCTATTGGCTCAGCTATTCTCTCTGTGCGAGCAAACGCAATCGAATGTAGAGCGCTAGGTGTTATACAAGTGGCGTTTAGCGGATGGGTGCTAGCCGGTGTATGGGTTGTCGATAGCGCAGTTAAAAAGATTGACTGGAGTTTGAGTAGCAACTGGGTTTGGCTAGGTGCAATCGCATTGCCTGGTATCTTTGGTATTGGACTCATTCTACAGTCGCAAAACGGTCGAGAGGATCGCTTGTAGGGATCGCTGATCCTCTACAAGCGATCCAGGATTCGCTACTTGTTGCGGCGAGCTGCCGATTGACGGTGACGTTCCGCTAGCGAAAGCTGCGCTTGTGGATTGTCTGTTTCTATGGTCTGTCTAGATTCGATAGCTGAGTGGTAGTTCGTCACAGCGCCATAGGAGGGTCCCTCAGCAGCGGGTTTAGCAGATTGTCCTGACCTAATGAGACCATCGCGGATGTCTTGTTCCTGAAGGCGAATCTGTTGAAGATTGAAAGAAGGATCAACTTCTGGAAAAGCATGGACGTTAGCTGCAACTGTACCGCTCGAAATCAGAGCGACAATAGTAGAAAGAACAAGACGTTTTGTAGAAAGCATCGAAGTCATGGTATTACCTCAAGATGTTGTTAAGTTGTTTGTGAGACGTGTGATATAGAGCGATGTTGTATTGCTCTATGTTTTCTATATAACTAGGCAAAAGGCTACGATGAAGGCTAGGAAAGTCAAACTTGTAGCTAACTTATTTTTCATTGGGCTACTTCCATCTCTAGTTGTGGAAGCTCTGCTACCAAACTGAGTGCTTACCTCTACGATAGATAAGCACTCAGTTTGGTAGCGAACCGGGCTAAGCACCGGCGATAGAAGCTACTTAGCATAGGGACGGGTACCCCAAGGTCGTCAGAGAGGTCTTGCCAGGAATAGCCTTCTAATCGCTTAATGGCAATATATTGAAAATTGGCTCTAGGATGGTCAACAACGCTAACTGATCTAAACAGGCCCTCAGTATCCTCTATTAGGCAAGCTTTTACTTCTAGCGAAAGCCGAAGCGTGGACGGCGGATTCAGTTCGCTAGGATTGCTTGAATCTAGATGCTGTAAGGTTAGTCGTTTGACATCTCTAACCTTTAGTCCTTTGGGCGCAACGGGGAGATAGTCCCTGCTGGCGTCTATGAAAAATCGACGCCTAAGTAGGAAGTTAACCCACTGTAGGACTTCTCCTTTTTCAAGACTGTAATCGTCAATGCGATCACACACAAACATGAACAGACGTTGAAGTGCTTCTGCGTAGATATCTTCATACAGTAGTTGCAACTGTCCTTGACAAGGCCGGCATAGCTTTTGCGCCTGCAACAAGGTAGTAACCAACTCATTTAAGGCTCTTTGTCTAGCTGCACTTCCTTTGGGTGCATTTTGAGCTGAGACCACAAGTTGCCGTAGATAGATGTCTAGATGAGGCTGTTCAAAACGGGTAGATAAGTCCATTGTTTTGGTTGCCGAGACAGGTTTTCAGTACACGAAGATCAACTAGTGCAATCAGCTTCTCGTACATCACTCTCAAATTTGAAGGTTCTTTCTCGAGTGTATTTTCTGCTAATTCTCTCTAGCTGAAAATCTTTATCAGATAATTCAAGGACTTCCAACCAGGAACAACTAAGCATCCAGTGAAAGTTTGGAGTACTCTTTGCTGGTCTATAGTCCTATTTAAGCAATAGAAAAGCTAAGTAAAGGATAGAAAAGCTAGCTTTTAGCTGGGTTACTTCATAGCTAATCAGAGTTTAGACATTCAAGAATCTATGATTGACTTGGGAATGACTACTATAAATTAACGGCAGCAGACACGTCGGATAGTGTTACACCATCGGGTTGTTGTCAAACAACCCGCGACTCTAAGAGAGCCGATTAGCTCAATTAGAATGCTTACTACTTACTGCAAAGCTTTGCAGAGCGGCATCATTACTCTAAAAGAAAGATGTGATGTACACTCGTCTCTATTTGTTACACTTTATCTTCATTGATCACAATATGGCTATGGATCATAATCAACTTCGCTATGAGAATTTGGACTGTCTTTAGATATAAGAGTAGCAGAGCTATCTTTAGTTCTTACTTCGCTATGGCTAGTGTTGACTCTATATAAAAGCAGTTTCTGAAGATCGAGTGGTGAGACTGATGTAGTCGGCATATCCGCATAGGCTACAGCGCTTGTTGAAAGTGTGACAGCGATGGCGGAGAGTATAAGACGTTGTGCAGGATGTATTGTCGACATAGGAATTACCTGGAATGTGTACGCAAGAATGTATAAGTCATGAACAACACCTTAGGTTGTGTTCTCTATATCTATTCAATTGTCCGAAGGACTACGATCAGGGTTAAGAAGGGCTAACTTATGGCTGACTTACTAACCCAGCAGTCAAATAGACCCTAAGTCGCTGTTCAAAGGTTGGCCAGATTGAGCATCGACTAAGACGTGCTGAAGGGACTTAATACGGGCAGCGCTAAAGAAGACACTGTTGACGCACTAGATTCTAAACGCCAGACCAACACAAAACCTTCGGTCTAGCTAAGAAGCTAATATCGAATTCACTGAGATTGAGATGTTATTTTAGAGTTCGCCAACAGTATCAGCGAAGCAGTATCTCCCTTTTGTTGACTTGATGTTCTTTGCCAAAGAGTTTGTCCTATCCACAGGGACTATTGCGTCTAAGCGCTATAGCCGTGGTAATCGAAATATGCTTTCGATCTTTGTTGAATTTGTTTTGCTCGCTTTTGCACTTCTGGCAATATGTTAAGCGATCGCGCCTTGATAACCTCTGAGTAGTCTAAACTTGAGCCGTCTCCTAGGCTCAAGAAAGTCATGATCTGTTTGATAGTAGACGCTGGTGCAGCGCATAAGTCCTCATACCTAATAGAAATGTATTCCTCAGAAGGGAGTTCGCTAATATTGTTCATGAAGTAAGTGGTTGCTTCTACCGATGCTTGTATAGAGCGACGTCGCCCTATACCCAAGTGCTTAGAGGATAGAACCCTGACCAAACTACGCTTAATAGGATTACTGAATATCTCCCGGTAGATGGGCGCAATTAAAGCGGTGTATTCGTTCCAGTCATAGATCACACTGCGCGAAGCCTTTAATTTAGAGCTAATAACATGAACAGGATGGCGATGAATAAAAATAAACCTTGTACCAGGAACAAGCTGCCTGACCCGTAAGAACTGGGGAAAGTCCCAGGGATTTTTTAGCAGTAGCGGTTTGGCTGGGTCAGAAATAGCTTGAATCTTACGGCATAGCTGCTGAAAGGTAGGCAAGTTTCTTGGCGTTATGAACAGCTTGTCACTGGCTACATTCTTCAAGATAAACCCGTATTCTTCAGGCAGGTTTGGCGTTGCCGCAACCTGGTCAATCTTGCGATCACTTATTCCTAATGCGTTAAAGTGATTCTTTAATTCCTGAATAGCCTGCTTTTCCTTTTGATTGACATAGTTAACGTCAGTTCGGGTTAAGCAGCAGGGGGAAGTTCCCATTCCATATGGAGAGAAGGCTTCTTCGGTTGGTGGCAATAAGCAATCAGTCCACAGAGGATGTTGACCCAGCAGTTGACCGGACTACGGTGACGAGAATGCTCTATCTGCGAAATGTTCTTCAGTTGGTCGATAATCGTTTCGATGATGGAACGTTTGCGCGAGAGTAGCTTGTCAGTTAGCCGCACTAGCTGGTTCTTCATGTTGCGCCGAGGCTTAGCAAAGAACTCGATGTTGAACGCGTCGAGTAGTTGCTTAGCCAGCTGCTTCGATACATAGCCTTTGTCTGCGCAGACTTTTCCCCATAGTCCAGTAAGTAAGTCAAAGGCGGGCTCACGGTCGTCCGTATTGCCCGGGGTCAGGGTGAGGTTGAGTAGTTCACCGCACTCGTTCACCACGAGGTGTAGCTTGAAGCCATAGAACCAGCCGACAGAGGTTTTGCCCCTAGCTGCCGTATCTTTGCAGACCTTATGCTGCCAAATGCGACGGTTGTGGCAGACCGATAGACTGGTCGCATCGATAAAACTAATGCCTGTACAACGGCCGAAGCAGCGCTTCAGATAACAACACAAGGGAAACAAACAAGAGGGCGTCCATTCGACAAAGCGGTTATAGCTGACTAGCGTTGGAAACGCTTGCTTCCAGTACTGGCATACATGATGAACGTAGTAGTGTTTGAAGGTGCGGTAGTGGCTTTGGTGAAAGCCGATGAGTATCGTCATCACTTCGCTTAGGCTCAGCGAACGAGCGCGTTGTCGCGTCTTTAGATGGTGGCTTAGCAGTTGACGCTGCCAGAGGGGTTCAAACACTTGGCAGAAGTCATCGACGTGGCAGAACAGTTCTTCTAAGCTGAACATAGTGGAGGATAGGGCTGATGGGTTTTACAACTTCAGCTTACCTATCCTCCTTTCTTCGAGCTTTCCTTATCCCGAACTGACGTTAGTTAGACAGAATCTCGTCATACTTAATAATGTGGTAGGCTCTTACCACATTAAAGCAACCTGTGTCAGCAAGCGTTTTGTACAGCAGTGTTGTTCCTGAGCGCTGATCTCCCAGAATGATGATAGGCGCGACCTCAACGTCCTTCAGCATGTTTAGATGCGGACTATCAGGACTATTTATTGGGTTTGTAGATTGCATTGTATCACCACCGATGAAGTGCTTTTTGTCTTTAGCGGTCAATATGCAAGAAACAGCCATGGTGTCTCTAGGAGGGAAGATAAGATTCAACAATCGAGACGACACTGTCTACACCATTCTCTTGCTCAATCTGGGCTTGTAGCTGCTGCGCTCGTTTGGAAAAACGTTCACTTGCAACGATGCTTCGAATACTCTTCGCTAGGCGATCGCTGGTTAGCTCCATTTGAAGATGAGTCGCAGGACTAACACCAAGCTGTTCGAGTTGCTCTCCCCAGATGGGCTGGTCAGCAAAGAACGAAACAACAATAGAAGGAATGCCAGCTCTCAAAGTCGCAGCGGTCGTTCCACCGCCGCCATGGTGAATAGCTGCAACCACTTTGGGAAAGAGCCAGTCATGCGGCACTTCTTTGAGCAGGTATATAGAATCAGGTAGCTCTGCCGTGCTAACTTCTCCCCAGCCAGAACACAATATGGCTCTTTGCCCAGTTACAGCTAGCGCAGAGATAATAGTCTGTGCTAGCCGTTGGGGATGACGTGGAATCATACTGCCAAAACCGACATAAAATGGCTTAGGGCCTTTGTCGAGAAAGGTTTGTAATGCTAAGGGTGGATTAAACGAGTCTGCGGTATCTAGAAAGCAGTATCCAGCTTGATGAACGAAGTTGCCCCAGTCTGGAGGCGGAGGAATGACTGCCGGGCTGTAGCAGTTGACCACAGGCATTCGTAGACCAGAAGAGTACCGATAGCTAGGACCAAACGGAGATGATATTTGGGGTAAGTTCAGTACCTCTTTTCTGAAACGATTGATAATTTCGGCATAGCGACGCCAGAGAAGAAGTTTTACCAAACGGTAGCTAAGCAGGTTGCCTAACCCTCGTATCAACCCGTCGGTGCGCTGCGAAAACTTCAAGAAGGGAAACGCTCTTGTCTGCGCGGTAGGAAGTAAAGTTGCTAGTATTCCCGGAACTCCTAGTGCTTCTGCGATGTGGTATCCCCAAAGGGTTATGGGCGAGAACACAATCAGTTCGCTGTCTTTACAGGCATTCCATGCATCAGACATTTGTTGCCATAGAAGCTCATCGTCAATTAGTCTCACGCTATCTCCTTCAAGCAGATCAAGTCCGATTGGTGAACTTAGTAGCGTCTTAAAGTTTCCTGAAACAGATAAGAAGGGGATGTTGAAGCAAGCAGCGAAGCTAGCGAAGTTAGAACTGCCTGCCAAAGTCACGTTGTGTCCTTTCCTCATCAGACCAAGCGCAATGGCACAGTAGGGCTGAATGTCGCCGCGAGAGCCAATTGTCAAAATAGTGATGTTTGCCATACCGCTTGGTGCTACCAACTTTCTCTGGTTCACGGTCAATATTTGTTTAAGACACTGTAGACAGCCTACTTCTGATATGTCAATCTTGAGGAGCGAAAATTATGCAGATTAGCGTTGCTGAATTCAGGTATGAATCGGTAATCGCCAGGGAGGTACCTTAACTAATAAGAAACAGATTATTTATGAGGAGGTTGGCACTGCTAGTTTGTAGGTACTATCTGGTAGATGTTCTGTTTCCTGAAGCCAAAGAAGTCCAAGTGATTTTAGACAACCGCGACCCCCATACAGTTGCGGCGCTCTACAGAACGTTTGAGCCTGACGAAGCCCTGCATATCCTTAATCGGCTTCGATTTAACTACACACCGAAGCACGCTCGTGGTCTCAACATGGTTGAATTTGAGTGCTCTATCCTATCTAGGCAATGCTTGAGTCCTCGCATTCCTGAGTTTGAGCAGCTGACTCAGTGACTCGCAACGTACGAACGCGTCCGCACGTTGCTATAACTAGTGCGACTGACTATCAATTTCCACTCTAAGACACTGCTCTAGTGCCTGCAAGTCCATATTAAGTTCTTCTCTGAGTATATAGGTTGCTACGCCGCCAGGTGCAGGCGCTTCTTTGTATTCTTCTAATATGGCTAGGAGTAGATGCTCTGGTGCAATCTGCGATTTTTCCTGCTGCTTTGCCTCATCTAGCGCTAACTCAATCACTCTTTTCATTCTAGGAGCGAAGGGCAGCGTTGGGGGGAAAGTACCTTCAGGAGGAGCCGGACGAGTTCCTAGCCACTTGATGACAATAGGGTGTACGCGCTCGTAGCTAACGCCGACTGAGGTAAGCGCTCTTGCGGCAATGCTTTTTCCTTCCGCTAGTATTCCAAGTAGAGCACATTCTGTTCCTAATATGTCGAAATTTATCTCTCGGATCGGAATTTCACCCAAACGAACGACTTCCTGCGTCTGCGCGGTGAAGATCTTGTGTCGTGGGATAGCCGCATTTGTCACGTCGCCTAGCGCCATCGAAAATATTGCTCTTAAAATATAGTCAAACGCGGCGCTGTCCATTCCCCAATCTGTGGCAATGTTGCCCTCTCGCTGATACATCTTTATTAGCGATTCATAGATTTCTCCATCCCCCTGTACAAAAGATTTCATACTCCACAGCCAGCGCCTGGCGAGCATTCGCACGGAAGGACTATTTAAGGCACTATTTCGGTTCATTTCAGTTCGAATACCGTTCAGTATTTTCTGCCATTCCTCTTCTCCTTCACGAAGCCGATAGTCAAGTACTTTTTGTTGTTCTGGTGTGAAATATTGAGTGGTCATTGTGATGGTCTCCATTGTTTGAATTAGGTTGCCAACCGCAACTGATTGAGTGGTTTCTAGCTCCTTGACGATGCTGTTCAGGCGATTAAGCAGCGTATGGGATAGCGAAATCTGTTCGTGCAGGCGATGCCTATGCAGTTCGATTACTTGCGGCAGCGAATAGCCAGGACGCTCCAAGCAATTACGAATTTCGCTGAGCGAGAAACCTAGCTGTCGTAAAGACAAAATCTGCTGTAGCCGGATGATATCGCGATCGCTATACAGCCGATGGTCAGACTCACTGCGGTGTGAAGGCACTAGTAGCTGAATCTCATCGTAGTAATGCAGCGTCCGCACCGAGAGGCCAGTTTGTTTAGCCAGCTCGCCAATCTTCAGTAAGCCAGACATCTCTATCTACGCTCCTACTCTTCAAAAGTTGTGAAAGAATTGCGGTTGATAGATTCATTCTAAAACCTGACGTTGCGTGAGGTGCAAGAGCTATTCTTTAACTCTTCACCGGTTGAGTACTCAGCACCTTTCCTATCTTCTGAACTACGCATAGCAAACGCTTTGATGTAATAGGACGTTTGCTAGTCGAGTTACCTGCCACCATACAGCAATTCTGACTGATAAAAATGTCATAAGCAACTTGACAGAAGCTACAGAAGAGATTTCATATAGAGCGTTGAACCTCATGTAGTTTCAACAAAACTCAAAAGTTACTTTCATTTTGCTCCTTGCTATTCTCTCTAGGAAGATAGAAAAGCATCGTTCGGCGAATGGACAAAACAGCTATATAGACTGCACCAAGCAACTGCACCAAAGTATTGCCGCAGACTGCGTTGCATTTTCTTATCGGTTCAAGACACTAACCTTAGGGCTCAATGTGATTGCAACAGATATCTCTCGCCCGCTAGCAAAAGTCGGCTACGCTTTCAGCGAATACAACTTTTTACCGTACGTAGATTTGCATGAGAACTGCAACGTTGGCCAAAAGAGACCCGTTTGCTCTTTAATTTGGGACTATGTAGAAGCAAATGCAGGTCGAATCGTAACAGAGTGGTTTGAGCCCTTTCGGGCTTACCTTCATAATTGCGAATATCAGAGCGCTTAAGCTCAAGACCGTTGGACTTATCGTTCAAGTGCTTCCTTCAATATTGAAGAAAGGGCCGTACTCTTGAAGTCATAGAGCTATCTAAGGAAAGATCTTATGCCATTCGCCATGTGTACAATGTCTTCTGCATAATGACTTTGTTCATAGGTTGAGCGTGACTTATAGCAGGTGCTTTTTGTAGAAGCTGCTTTTATCATTGCTATATTCGGATGTTACGACACTTCTATGAAACCTCTACAGCCAATGTCTTTTATCGTAGCCATTGCGATCCTGGTGTTTGCTGGCCTGTTATCTGCATGCGAAAGTAAGATCCTTACTCACTCAACTACTCCGCCTACTCCAGAGGCGCCTGCCGAAACCGCTCCCTCTAACGTAGAACAAAACTTGTCAGTCGCAACAGACTGTGCAACCTATCAAAAGGCTTTCGAACTACACCTCGATTCTGAAGCAGTTAATTGCAGCGCTGATTTTCTTGAGGTAGCCGCGACAGGTATTCCTGATTTAATATCTGAAGTCAGTGAAGATGTACCGATGGTAGGCATCCGATCTTGGATACAAAGGGTTCTCATTCCCTACGATTACCAGTGGCGTATTCCTCTTTCTCCTACTTGGTTATCTGAACCTACTGAAGCCAGTGCGCGTGGGCCAATAGCGGTGGCAGTTGACGGCGTGCCAATTTTTCATTACGAGCGACGACCTGATGTCTCGACCTCGCTAGATAACCATGAGCAGCACAATGATACCGTTACCCAGGGCGAATTAGACCAGTGCGGCGGCCACGCAGGGCAAGGTGAAGATTATCACTATCACTACGCTCCGGTTTGCCTAATGGATAAGCATAGCCCTGACTTACCCATTGCCTTTTGTCTTGAACGGTGCACCTATCTATTACGGTGAAGGGGGTGATGACTACTATGGACGCGGTAGATACAACAATCTTAGTTATCTACCGGATGAAGCACTAGACGACTGCAACGCATTGCAAATGCCAGACGGTAGCTATGTTCATTCCACCACCAAAGACCCACCTTATGTTGTGGGTTGCTATCACGGCGCTTTTGACACTGAGCTGCAGATAGAACCACCGCCCTTCGATGCCCTAGCACAGCGCACACCAAACCCCCTAGAACGTTGAGAACTCATTGGGTTTCCATGCCGTTTTTGCACCTTTGCCATAGTTTCTAGACGTTCAAGTTGGGGGCTGAAAGCTAACTATAGCGGTGCTTTCAGATTCTAATTGCCTCTGGTGACAGCAATACTCGCACAAAACCTATCAGCACCGACATAGAGGTACTCATGTGTTTGTCCCTGCTTAGGGGTTGGTGGGTCTGCCAAACCAGTACGCTTCAAGAAGAAGGCGACCCCGATAGCTACCACACAGCCTAGGGTTAGCCCTGTCAATAGTAACCCTATGACAAAATTACGTAACCGCTGTATATCCTGTTTGATATGGGGGGAAGGGTTACTAGTGGGAGAACCCTGCCGAAGAGGATCAAGCCCTGCGTCACTAGTAGCTTCTTGCTCAATATCGTTTGCATCGGGCAAGGGGTTTTGTTGAGGGTCGTGGAAGGGAGAATTTGTCACAGAGAACAGTTTTTCATGTGTGCAGTCATGTCAGCATTGTCATATCCCGCTGGCAGTGCTAGACATCCATGATAGCTGAGTTTGAAGTAGTTCGTAAGAGGGAGCGATCGCCTGCTATCTTTCTGGCAGTCCCCTTTGTATGCATCGATCGACTTCTGCGAAGAAGGTAGAGAACGAAGCTACCGGGGATAATGCTTATGGGAAAGAGCTTTCGGCAAGACGGATACCCTCATCAGCATCCTTACGCCTTTCGGTCAGTAGCACATTCCCTTTGCTAGCAGGGCAAACGCATACTCGAAAAAGGTAGGATACTGAATAATTAGCGCATTATTCTGTCTTGCCAATGAGTCAGTCAGCTAGCCCATCGGGTTCACTGTTAACGCACTTTAATCTGGGAAGACATCGAAGCCTATGGCCATAGCAAGTCAACCTGGCTTAAAACGTTCCTCAGCCTGCCGAGCGGCATTCCATCGCATGACACGATTGCCAGGGTGTTTGCGCTGCTAGACGATTGATGCAATGGGCGCACAGACAGAGATTGCTAAACAGATTATTGACAAAGGTGCTGACTACGTTCTGAGCCTCAAAGGGAACCAGGGTAACCTGCTCAAAGATGTGAAACAGTTGTTTGATTGGGCAGTTAAAACCGACTTCAAGGACATTGAACACGAAGCCTACCAAACGGTTGATAAGGGGCATGGCCGGATTGAGGTCAGGCGCTACTGGCTACTCGATAAGGTTGAACATCTTGAGAATGCACAGCGCTGGAAAGGACTCAAACGGGTTGGAATGATTGAAACAGAGCGTCGCATTGAGGGGCAACCAACCACGAAAGAACGACGCTACTACTTAGTCAGTCTAGACGGTGGTGTAGAGCGCTTTGCCTACGCTAGTCGCGGGCACTGGGGCATAGAAAACAAGCTACATTGGAGCTTAGAGGTCGTTTTTCGTGAAGATGACTCGCGCATTCGTAAGGGCCATGCGCCGGAGAATATGACCATCATGCGAAAGATTGCACTCAACTTACTCGTTAAAGAATCGTCCAAAGGTTCTAAGAAAAACAAAAGACTCAAAGCTGGCTGGGACAATGACTTCCTCATTCGTGTCCTACTCGCTTGAGTATGCGTTTGCCCTGCGCTGCGGTCAGCCTGTCGGCTCAGCTAACGTCAGCTCATGGCATCACATAGGAAAGCCTGCTATCGCGAAAACCTAACAAGCGATGCGTAATCATGGCAACATCCGCTGTTTTGACAGTGTGTGTCTCACACGTTGTTTTCCTACTGATTCTTGTATTTCTATGCTTTCTTTGACTAGGTCACTCATTCTTGGGAGTCAGGCGGCTGCGCTTGCGGCTGTCGGTGTTTTGTTATCAGCTGTGGCCGCTCAGGCGCAAACGATTGAGTGGACAGATGTGCCAAACGTCATCGTACCGGCTGAGATTGGCACGAACACGATCGTGAGACAAGGCAACCAAATTATGTTTGATGCCATCGCTGATGGCCTTTATGTCCGGTATAACGGGAACTGTCAGTCTCAGGTGCTCTATCGCCTCTTGATTGGTAGTTTGGATGAGAATAGCCAGCCGATTGATGTTATCGACTACCCGAACGAACGATGGTTTGAGGCGAATGATTATCAATCGGCTATCCTGGCTACTGCTTGTGAAGCGTCTCAGTAAAGCGCTCAGACAGGCAACTAGCGCTATCCCGACGCGACCTGCTGACTTAGTGGTGGCACCAGCAGACAGAGAAACAGTGTGGCTGAAGATCGCCCTCAAAGGGCTATTCTGCTCGCGCACCACACAGGACGCCAGGTTTGGCATAAAAACGCTGTAAACCTCTCTGTGAGGTGCCTATAAGCATTTTTAGCCTCTTCAAAGGACTAACCATTTCTTACCCATTGATGAGAGAGAAGAAGCAGGCAGTATCCATCCCTAACCAAGACGTCATAGCCTTTATTCTGACTACCATGCCGTCGCTACAGTCCACCGAGATAACGGATGTCACGCGACTAAAACGAGTAGTCAACAGGAATTCGCGATGACCTAATGGCTGCTAACTTAGGGAATGATCGCACTTCAATCAACGTGGTCACTTACTCAAAGCGGTACCATCGCCCTGCCACAGTTGCCCGTTCCGTATCGGCAAAAGGGTCGCTTTGGCTAGCTGAGATCACGCCAACTGTTCTGCTATACCGCGCAATTGGGAGTTCTAAGAACAAGAGCTATCTCCACCACCCCTACTATGCGCGCTTTCGTTAAGCTGATCGGCTTTTGCTTACTGGTGTTCAGCATCTATCTGCTAGGCAACAACATCTTGTTTACGACCAATGTCTCTCCTTATTGGTGGAGAGGAATCACCGCTGACGCATCTATCTTTTTTCTAGCAATCGGCGTGCTGTCGCTAGTCTTTCTACCCAACGAGTTCAGGGAGATTGGTTGGGTATCGACTGCCCTTGGCATCTTAGCCGTCTTCATAAGCAGCCGAGCTATCCTGAATCCGACTAGCCTATGGGAGTTCTTTCTAGCCTTCATAGTGATGGCGATTGGCTATCAACTGTTTTTAACCGGTCGAATACCCCTACTGTAGTCGCAGCTCCTTAGCCTTCAAAGCACGAATCGTAGGAGAGGGTATTCCTACCTAGAGAGAGAACATAGTCCTTTTTCTCTCTGTTAAAACAAAAGTACTAGGCAAAGTAGTCAAGTAGAGTCGGCAAGACGTTTGCGAAGCGATATCGCCGCCACCGACAGCAGCACGAGGAAAGCGTAAGATGATTCCCATTCCATCGGGAACAGAAGATTTTTTGTGGACACTCAAAACAGGCATATGGTCGATAGGCACCGCTTCCTGGGTGTTTGGTATCTCGGATAGAACGTTAGCCGCCTTGATGGACGGTTACCTATCGGCAATCGACATCGTTCAGCTATGTACAGCTGCCTTCTTCTTCACCAGCTGGCTGTTCCTTAGGCCTATGCGACTGAAGCGCAGTGACAGCAAAGCTTCGTAAACACGACCATTTGTAGCTAAGCATCGTATCAGAACTCACCAGCGAAAAGCCCCCCACACATATCTCATCAGAAACAGTACGGAGGGCTTCTCAGCTTATTCAATTTTTGTAATCAAGCAATCGTCGTCAGACTATGCGTTGATAGAAGGAGCAGTCAAAGCAACAGGAGCTGCTTCACCAGCGGCCAAATCGAGCGGGAAGTTGTGAGCATTGCGCTCGTGCATTACTTCCATACCCAAGTTAGCTCGGTTCAATACATCCGCCCAGCTACCAATCACACGACCCTGTGAGTCAATGATCGACTGGTTGAAGTTGAACCCGTTCAGGTTGAACGCCATAGTAGAAATACCTAGCGCTGTGAACCAGATGCCAACGACTGGCCATGCACCCAATAGGAAGTGGAGGCTACGGCTGTTGTTGAAACTTGCGTATTGGAAGATAAGACGACCGAAGTAGCCGTGCGCTGCAACGATGTTGTACGTCTCTTCTTCCTGTCCGAACTTGTAGCCGTAGTTCTGACTCTCAGTTTCTGTAGTCTCACGTACCAAGGAAGAAGTTACCAAGGAACCATGCATAGCTGAGAACAAAGAACCACCGAATACACCCGCTACACCCAACATGTGGAAGGGATGCATCAAGATGTTGTGCTCTGCCTGGAACACCAACATGAAGTTGAACGTACCGGAGATACCCAACGGCATCCCATCAGAGAACGAACCCTGACCCAACGGGTAGATCAAGAAGACTGCAGTTGCCGCTGCGACGGGCGCAGAATAAGCAACACAGATCCAGGGACGCATACCCAACCGGTAGGATAGTTCCCACTCACGACCCATGTAGCAGAAGACGCCGATGAGGAAGTGGAAGATAACCAACTGGTAAGGGCCGCCGTTGTAGAGCCACTCGTCTAGAGAAGCTGCTTCCCAGATAGGGTAGAAGTGCAGACCGATCGCGTTAGATGAAGGCACAACCGCACCAGAGATGATGTTGTTGCCGTACATCAGTGAACCAGCCACCGGCTCACGGATACCGTCGATGTCGACGGGGGGTGCTGCGATGAACGCAATTACGAAACAAGCTGTAGCAGCAAGCAAAGTCGGGATCATCAACACGCCGAACCAACCTACATAGAGGCGGTTCTCGGTGCTGGTAACCCACTGACAGAACTGCTCCCACAAGGAAGCATTTTCGCTTCGTTGAAGAGTAGTTGTAGTAGAAACCATTGAATGATTGCGGAATGAATGTGGACATGCATGTAACAAACGAAAGCGCGAATATGACTGCTTTTGTTCGTTGGTATATACCTATCATAGCATATGTAACGAAATATTGCAAACGAGTTTACAAATTATTTAGATTGTGAACTGCCTATAAACAAAGGATTCTACGGCTATCTATAAAGAAATTCATGCTCAGCACCAGTCAATATTATTTACTTTTGTGAATAAATTTTACTTTTGTTTACAATATCGTTGTGATATGACTTTTCGTGGATGTGTAGTTTGATCCAATCATTTAATAGTGCTTCTTTGTCAGCAGACTCAGCTGTTCGATTGAGGCTTCCTTTGGTCCAGGGGCAAGAGACTTCTTTGACCTGTCGAATACATGCAGGACTTGCGCCTGAGCCTTCTGAAGAACCAGAGGAAGCGCTGATTCAGCTTTTAGAGCATATCCGCAGTGTCCTGATCTCATTGCTGAGCTATCGGCTTCAGCCTTCTCTATCGACGATTCAAATCGGCATAGAAACCCTGACTGAGGGGGATACGATGCCTGCTCAGGCGCAGCGTCAGGTCATGGAGCTAGCGTTGAGTGAACTCTATGGGCTACGTGAGTCGGTCGAAGGTTTTCTTGATTACTTCACGCAGATATGGTCAATGACCATAAATTTCGTTCAGAGGTGCTCTGACCAGGATGTCAGTTTCTATCTGAGCGCATTGTTTGAATCGTTACCTGCCGGTATTGTGGCGTATCAACCTTGGGTGACGACAATTCGACTACGGCTAGCTCCTTTCTTAGAGAAGATGATGCGGCAGCGCAACGGTGTTGTGAGTCTTGCGCGCAGTCGGCAGCTGGCGCTGTTAGAACAAGAACGGCGACAGGTGTTAGCGATTGTGAATCATGAACTGCGGACGCCGTTCTCAACGTTGCAAGTTTGCCTAGAATCGCTAAAAGAGGAGGATAACCTCTCCATAGAGAACCGTCAGACGCTTTTGGAAGTTGCCTGTACGGATTTAGCCCGACTTTGCTTGTTGGTGCGTGATATTGATTTGTTGTGTCGTCTCAAGGCAGGACAGATCTGCTTTCAAACAGAATTGCTAGATCCGAGGGATACGTTACAGGTGGCGCTCAGCAGCTTTCTAACGCAGACGCCTGAGATAGTGCTATCCAAGCTTCGGGTCGAGTGGGCTGCTCAGCTATCTTCTGTTTGGGTCTATGGTGACCGGATGGGGGAAGTGGTGAAACGGCTGCTGGAGAATGCATTTCGCTTCACGGCGACCGGCGAAGTCAAAGTGGACGTTCAGGTCGTTAGCTCAGCGGACGCTGAGACTGACTCTCCGTCTGATTCAACGGCTTCTATGCTGAAGGTCTGCGTTTCAGATACCGGGCGGGGAATTGGAACGGATAAGTTAGCTCGTGTGTTTGATTGCTTCTATCAGGAAGAAGCTTATCTTCAGCGGACGAAAGGAGGACTGGGGCTGGGCTTGACGATTTGTCGCTCGCTGGTCGAGGGCATGGGGGGTACGATCTGGGCGGAGTCTTCTGGTCAGGAGCAGGGTAGCCAGGTATGCTTCACGTTACCTGTGTACGCTGTGCCGTAGGCGGTTTGGGGCAGTAATCGCTGGCTATTCACAATAAGAGACCCCTATTAAAACTTAGGTGGGGTCTCGATATTGATAAGGGATTTTATACGTTTTATTGTATTGCTCAACAGATGCGAGCAATTGGGATAACAAGGCTATTTAGTTACAGTTCCTTGAGATAACAGCAGCGAGCAGTTGCCTGCCATACCTCGCGATTATAGCTGACTGAGTATGGCTGCTCTATGGTCTAAATCTTGTGTTTCACTCTACGATGAAAGGAGCTATTTTTATCAGGTGCTTGTTCTATGGTCGTCAAAACCGTTGGTAATCCGCCCCCCAGTGCTGATGACCTAAGGACAAATCTTGAGCAGCAGTTGCCTGAGATTATGACTCACTTCAACCAGGTGTTGCAAGAGCAGTTTGGCTTCCAAGGTGTGCGTGTCGGTGGCTTTACGGTCGTTCCGGCAGATGCGGCGGCTAGCGGTATTTCTTGTGATGAAGAGAGTTGTTCTGTTGCAGAAGCCAAGGCGTAGAGTTGCTATTCTGATAGCTTTTGGTGGCGCTTGGATGTGCGCTGTTGCAACTACGTGTTTGCGACCACCTATCAGTTCTTGAGTCTGCGTGTTTGAACTGTCGTAAAAAGGGACGTTAATTTAGTGGTGTTGACAGAGCAGACCGTGCGATCGCTATGACAGCCAGCACATACGACGAGGAAAAACTGAACCTTGCCTTCACTCCGTTAGCTTCTTCAGTTATCGTCATGTGCTCCTTTCAGAGGTGTCCCAATATTTTTGTTTTTATTACAACACCTCTGAAAGGAGCTGTGAGGGCTTTTTCCTATTTGGGATACGATGAAATCGTCCTTTAGGTGCTGCCCCTGCCACCGCTTATGCTGCCTCCCATGATAGTGAACCGTTCCTTTATCCAGGCACTGGTAGCTGCAGAAGCACCCTGCTGTGGACTCGGACTGGTCGAATTGGATAAGAAAAAGAGCGGATTTGTCGCCATGCGCCCCGGCGAAATCATTCCTCAAGCCTGCTTGGGCTTAGGCTTCAACTTCGACCACTCTCTGTACGGTAGCAGTCAGTTTGAAGTCGTCCATTTTGCCTTTGAGTTCTATAGATTTAAGCAGTACCACGCCCTGATGAATCCGAGCAATCCGCTGGTTCAAGTCGTTCTTAAAACCATGTTAGAGAGCCGTGATTACCTCTTCTTCTCGATAGAAGAGAAGAGCGGCAGCATCACCACCTTTAGAAGTGAGCTAAACGATGAAGTGATGTCTGGCTTTCGGCAAGACTGACATTCACAGCAAATAGCAGTGATCGCACAGCAGCAGCAGGCGAACGCACAACAGGTAGCCCAGCATACAGAAGCGATTACAGCAATCACTCAACGTCTAGAGCAGTTCGATACCCGACTAGAGGAAACACGCCGGCTTGTCGCTAAAAATAGCTCAAATATTGCACAGCTTACCGTTAAGAAGGATCGCAATGCTGAGCTAATTGCAGAGTTAAGAACAGCACAGCGCGAAAATGCTACACAAATAGAAGCCCTCGCAGAAGCATCTCGCACTCAGCTAGCAGGTATTATTGGCAACGGAAGACGGAGCGACCGAATAGAGCAGCAGGCTAGCTAGCTGAACTTCTTATCGAATTGATCAGCAAACTACCGTCGGCTATTTGTGATTGCACTTCTCCTCAGGGAAACACTTCTCTGATTGAGGTGCGTCGTAAAGTAGACGATATAGATTGCTGCAGCGAACTTACGGAAACCATGTAAACCTAAATTTATATTTATATGTTTATATGCTTTTATGCAAGACACTGTCACTTAGACCGCTTGATTTCCCGTAATTTTTACACATATTGCTATCTTTACCTATCTATATGTTTATATGGTTTCTATGTCTCAGATAAGCCTGTAAACGTATGAAATGGATAGCAGTCTCAAACACGAAGGGAGGTGTAGGGAAAAGCACAGTATCTCTATCTTTAGCTCGGGTGAATCCCACCTTTTCAACTGAGTGTAAATGCTTAGGCATGAAGGGCTGACATCTTCGCTATGCTAAAAACGTCCTATCACAGCGTTAGCGCCTAACTCAGTATGGATGCCTCTAGAGCTGCTCAAATCAAAGCCTATGCTCGTGCCATCGCCGCACTGTTGTACGAAGATGTACGAAGAAACTGAGCATGCGAACCCTCAGCAGCTAGAAAACTTCGAGGGGGTTGAACAAGCAGTGCGCAGTCATCTTATAGATCATGTCGGTCCTGAAATCGGGGAGTTTTTTGTCAAAGCGCAAGCGGTCAGCAACCTGGACGAAAGCGTACCCTCAAAAGCCTCATCGGTGACATCCAGCTCACGCGCAGCCAAGCGCAAGCGCTAAGAATTAAGGACCATAGCCGCATCAGTCCGCTGTTAGAGAAGTGTTGCTTACTGCTGAGTGCGAACGAGTCTTATCAGAAAGCTGAGGAAGATATCGAAATGCTCACTGGACGTCGGGTTGGACATAGTACTCAGCAGCGATTAGTGCATCGTCAGTCGCTGGGTCGGGCAAATGCTCATAGTTCTGTGGAAGAGCTGAGTGTGGATGGCAGCAAGATTCGACTGAGAAGCGCTAAGGGAAAAGCGTGTGAGTGGCGAGACTACAAAGCGATTAAGTTACATCAGCAAGTGATCGCGGCTAGTTTCCGAGACAATCTAGCGTTGACGGATTGGACGAATCAACAACCGTTAGCTGAGCGCGTAAGATGCCTGGGCGATGGCCATGATGGTGTCTGGAACATCGTTGCTGAAATTGGCACAAGTACTCAGCGACGAGAAGTTCTTGACTGGTATCACCTGATGGAGAACTTAGCGAAAGTAGACAGTTCGAGTACTCAGTTGATTGACCTTGAAGAGCTGTTGTGGGAAGGAAAAGTGGCAGCGGCAATTGCGAAATTAGAAGGCTGTTGTGATGGCCATGCCCAGCAGTTCATGGGCTACTTGAAAAAAACCAGCACCGGATTGTGAACTACGATGATGACTGGTGGCGAGGGATTACGATTGGATCTGGAGAGATTGAATCGGGCATCAAACAGATTGCCGCGCGAGTGAAGCTGACGGGTGCGCAGTGGAATGAAGAGAACGTACCGCAGGTGCTCAATCATCGATGTGCTTATCTCAACGGTGAGTTCAGGGCCGTGACTGGGTCACCTGAAGCTGCCTCAGCCTGAGCGCGCTGCCTCGTCTGTTCCCATAGCTTTTGCAAAAGTGGGATGTACCCTTCTTCTGTAGCATCTGTATGGAGCAACTCGGCAATAGCGCTGACATGAGCATCCATTTGGGCTTGTTTCTCTAGCGTCATTCTCTTGTCCCTTTGACTAGCGTATAGGTCTAGCTTACTTTTTCTCTACACAGAGGATGACGTGCTCCCCCATCAATAGCTCTACCACTCGCTACCACACGGAGTTGCAGAGCAGTAATGAGAGTCTCTAGAGCAGTCGATTTGATACGACTCTCAATCACAGGTGCAAAGCAACAGGAATTTCAACTGAACGGACTTCACTGAATGATATCTGGGTTCAAAATCAGCACACTTTCGCATTCCCAATACTCACTCTCGTTTTCGCAGGGTAGCGAGACGTGCAGCGCGTCAATGCCGTCTAAGGTGAGTCGCTCGAGGAAGGGTCTGTACAACGGCAGTGCATTGCTTATAGGCAGTCGCCACGGCAATTGCAGCAGCTCTGATTCGCCGTACACTGACAAGATCCTACCCTCAATGGAAAACTCGAACGAACAGGCTAGTTCTCGGCTGTCGCGGCTCCAATCTCTAAGACCAGTGCCCGAGCCTACAGGCGAGGCCCAGAAGCCGGCGAATTGAATCGCCAGCAGCTTAGTCTCTTCTTGAAAGCGGAATAGGTGCTCTTGTAGGAATACGTCAGTGCCGTGGTGGACTAGTTGCATTCGCTGCCAGCTCGTTAATAGTGGCTCAGCGGGTGGACGGGTGATGGTAATAGTTGTCAATGGTTTGGGTAGCGTGCGACTCTTGCAGGCTGCCCAGATTGATGATAAAATCCTACATCTACAGATGACTATGCAACTTGAATATGTGGAAGTGCTTCGGCTCGTCGGGGCTGAGAGACGGTTGCACCTGGAAATGACAGGCTGTGTTGTAGATCATGCGGGTCATTGCGATCGCTGGGAAACTAAAGGCTCCATTGCTCGTCCCTATTAACCTCTATAAGGCCAATCCATATTACGAAGAGCCTGAACCAGCTTCCTGACAGAATTACTACCAGTCGAGCGACTGTCTGCAGTCAGGAAGCAAATAACTGAGAACGGAGGCGTGTAGTATGCTTTGGCTGTAGCTGTCGCCAAGGAAAATCCATAGCCCCCATTGTCTTTCTTACTCTGTTTATAGGTGGAGCGCTGCTAGCCCTAATTGGCGACGCTATCTTCATTGCTCAAGGGTTTCAAGAGAGTGTTCTGTGGGGCTTCTTATGCTTCATTTTACTGGTTCCGCTAGTGTTTTTGGTAAGACAGTGGAATCGACGCAAGTGGGTCAGACGCGCTGTGTTTATGAACCTGGCCGGACTTACTATAGCCATCTTGGGCGCAGGACTGGCCTACAGTTTTGGTGAACCAGGTAGCTTCTACTCACGCACCGCTAGTCATGGAGACCATATTGCTCAAACCAACACAGACAGGAACGTAGCCAACAAAAGTGCATCTGATATAGGCGAAGGGGCAGTGTTGCAAAAATGGGCAGCGCCTCTCTGAGCGGGTAATCTGAAGCCCTCTGCCATCGAATCCAGCCAGCCATATGTCATCCTCCCGGCCATTCAAATGGCGTCACTTCCAGTCAGAGCTGATCCTGATAAACGTTCGCTGGTATCTGCGCTATGGCCTGAGCTACCGGGACTTGGAGGAAATGATGCTCGAACGCGGTGTCAAGGTGACCACACGACAATCTACCGCTGGGTTCAGGCTTATAGCCCCGAGTTGGATAAACGCTGTCGCCGCTATCTCAAACCCACCAACGATTCATGGCGGGTGGACGAAACCTACGTGAAAGTCAAAGGTGTTTGGAAGTATCTCTATCGAGCGGTCGATTCGGCGGGAAATACCTTAGACTTCATGCTCAGTGCGAAGCGTGATGCAAAAGCCGCAAAGCGCTTCCTGCGAAAGGTACTCAACGCTTCACATACGATTGAACCGAGGGCGATCACCGTTGATAAAAATGCAGCTTATCCGCCTGCCATCAATGAGTTGAAAGCCGATGAGGTGTTGCCAGAAGCGACGAAAACAAGGCAGAGCAATTACTTGAATAATACGGTTGAGCAGGACCATCGCTTCATCAAACGGCGTGTCAATCCTGGGCTAGGATTTGGCTCCTTCAACACGGCTCGGCGCACGCTCAAAGGGTATGAGGCGATGAATATGATTCGTAAGGGTCAGCCCACAGGAGTGAACAAAAACGATGTGATGGAACAGATCTCATGTATCAACGACATCTTTGGTGTGGCTACATAATTAACGACAGGTTGATGGGACTCGTCTGACCTCGATAATTTTTTGCAACAGAACCCTCGAATGGTCGAGAGTGCCTGTAAGTGGCTGATTCAGCAACGCTTTAAGGGCGTTGGTATGCGCTGGAGCGAGCCAGGACTGAACCATCTGTTGCAGTTGCGAGTCGCTTGGGTCAATCAACGCTTTGACCCGTTGTTTTCTCAACACGCTTTGGTCCTTCCTATCGTCTCCCCGAACCGCTAGATGCGCCCATACTCTACCTAACTCCCTTTAACCATCCAGCCACCCCAAAGATCTCAATGATGAAAGAGGTATGTTTCATGACATCTCCTTCATCACCTTTAATTTGACCTTTTGGCAGTTTGCTCTCTTTTTAAACTGCATCTTCATTTAGATTCCAGCTAAGGCGCTTGTGCCGTAGAGTCTCTTCAATTCTTAGTGATGCAACCGTACAGAATCTTCTCCTGATTTTACAGGCCATAAAAAGCGATATTTCCTCATGACTTTCTCAACTCTGCTCGCTATCATTTGAGATCGAGATTAGTCGTATAGACGCCACAGCCGATGAATACATTACTCTCTCAGCCAGCTACCAAGCTGACGGCTACGCCAGCTGTTTTTCATTTAGAACAGGTGAGCAAGGTCTATGAAATGGGCGAAGTCTCTGTGCAAGCGCTGGGCAGCGTCGATCTTGACTTATATGAAAGCGAGTTTGTGGTGCTGCTAGGGCCTTCGGGCAGTGGCAAATCGACGCTGCTGAATATCTTGGGTGGGCTAGATGTGCCTTCTAGTGGCCGAGTGTACTTTCGCAATCATCAGCTTACGGCGGCTAGCGATGCGGCGCTGACTCAGTTTCGGCGGCGCTCGGTGGGATTTGTGTTTCAGTTTTACAATTTGATTCCTAGTCTGACGGCCAAAGAGAATGTGGCGCTCGTGACCGATATTGCAAGGCACGGAATGAAGCCTGAGGCCGCTTTGGCGATGGTGGGACTCGGCGATCGCATGAACCATTTTCCGGCACAGCTTTCTGGGGGTGAGCAGCAAAGAGTTGCGATCGCTCGGGCGGTTGCCAAGCGCCCCGAAGTCTTGCTATGCGACGAGCCCACTGGCGCACTCGATTTTCACACGGGCAAGCGAGTACTGGAGACGCTCGCTAGCGTCAACCGAGAGTTCGGCACGACCACCGCTGTAATTACGCACAATGCGGGCATCGCCGCTATGGCCGACCGGGTGGTGTACATGCGTAGCGGCAATATCTCTGAGATCAAACAGAACGCGCAAAAAGTCTCGCCCGATGCGCTGGAGTGGTAGGTCTATGAGCTGGCGTTGGCTAAATTTGAGCGGTCTCGGTCTTAGCGGATTCCGGCTTCAATCACTAGATAGAAAGCTGCTGCGCGATCTGTTGAAAATGCGCGGTCAGATCTTAGCGATTGTGCTGATTGTGACCTGTGGTATCGGTTCGCTGGTGACGATGATGAGCGCCTATAGCTCGCTAAAGCTGACGCAGCAGACCTATTACGATCGCTATCGATTTGCTGAGGTGTTTGTGCAGATGAAGCGGGCGCCTGTGTCTTTGCTAGATCAGGTCGCGGCGATTCCTGGCGTGCAAACGGTACGATCGCGTGTTGTGGTTGATGTCACTGCCGATGTTCCAGACCTAGCTGAACCGGCCACGGTGCGCCTGGTTTCTATTCCAGAACAGCCGACGGCGATGCTCAACGATCTCTTTTTGCGCTCTGGCCACTATCCTGAACGGCCCGAAGAGGTGCTAGCCAGTGAAGCTTTTGTGGTTGCCAATCAACTAAGCGAAGGCGACACCATTGGCGCAGTGATCAACGGTCGCTGGCAAGCACTCAAGATTTCAGGCGTGGCCCTTTCGCCAGAATATATCTACGAGATTCGCGGCAGCGAACTGATGCCTGACAACCAGCGCTTTGGCATTCTGTGGATGCCCCGCGAAACCCTAGCAACCGCATTCGATCTCAAAGGCGCCTTTAACGATCTCTCCTTGACGCTGCTGCCAACCGCGAGCGAAGCCGAAGTTCTCTTTCAGCTCGACCATCTCTTGACGCGCTACGGCGGACTTGGCGCTTTTGCTAGGGAAGACCAAATCTCTCATCGCTTCATCTCCGATGAAATTCGCCAGCTCTCGGCCCAGGCTGTGCTACTGCCCAGTATCTTCTTAGGCGTGGCCGCTTTCTTACTCAATCTGCTGCTGGCCCGACTGGTCAGCACCCAGCGAGACCAAATCGCGGTGATGAAAGCCTTTGGCTATAGCAATGCTGCCGTGGGCGGGCACTACCTCAAGCTGGTGATGGTGATTGTGGCGATCGGCTCCGTGCTGGGCTTGGGGCTAGGCGCGTGGCTTGGCTCTAGCCTAACCCGGCTCTATGCCGAATTTTATCGCTTTCCGATTCTGCAGTTTGAGATTGGCACGAGGGTGGTGATTGTGGCCTGTCTGGTGAGTGCGGGGGCAGCGACCCTTGGAGCGGCACTGTCGGTGCGCCGGGCGTTGCAGCTACCGCCTGCCGAGGCGATGCGACCAGAGCCACCGGCGGTCTATAAACCGACGCTCATAGAAAAGCTGGGCCTTCAGCACTGGGTGTCTCCGGTGCATCGGATTATCTTGCGTAATCTGGAGCGCCGCCCCTTGCAGGCGGGATTCTCGATTGTTGGAATAGCGATCGCGGTCGCGATTTTGGTTCTAGGTCGATACTTTCAAGACGCGATGGCGGTGATTGTTGACGTGCAGTTTCGCACTATCCAAAGAGAAGACGTGACGCTGGTGTTCAACCAGCCGCTGTCTTCGCAGGCGCAGTTCGATTTGTATAGTCTGCCGGGTGTCCTGCAAGCCGAACCTTTTCGAGTGGTGCCTGCTCGGCTGCGGTTTGAGCATCGCACCCACCTAACCGGGGTGACGGGCGTCCTGCCAGAAGGAGAAATGCGGCTGTTGTTAGATAGCGATCGCCAGCCGATACGCCTACCGCCCGAAGGCATCGCCCTTTCTGAAAAGCTAGCGGATATTCTACAGATCCAGCCGGGTGAGCTGCTAACACTAGAAGTCTTAGAAGGCGCTAGACCTAAGCGACAGGTACAGGTCAACGGCATTTTTAATGAGCTGATTGGCCTGTCTGCCTATATGGATATGGGCGCACTTAATCGGCTAATGCGTGAAGGGACAACGATATCCGGCGCTTACCTAATGGTCGACCAGCGGCAGCAGCAACCGCTTTATCAGCAGCTCAAACAGACGCCTGCAGTAGCTAGCGTTTCGCTCAGAGAAACCGTCATTCAAAAGTTTGAAGAGATTATCGGTCAGAGCATGGGTGGATTTAACCAGGTGCTGGTGGGATTCGCTTCGGTGATTGCCTTTGGCGTGGTGTACAACGCCACCCGGATGGCGCTCTCGGAGCGGAACCGAGAGCTGGCGACGCTGCGAATTATCGGCTTTACCCAAGGTGAAATCGCGTTCATTTTGCTAGGCGAACAGTTTGTGCTGCTGTGCGCGGCAATTCCGTTAGGCTTTGGCATTGGCTTTGGTATGGTGGTCTGGCTCACGCAGATTTACGACTGGGAGCTGTTTCGCTTTCCGCTAGTGGTCACACCCGCTAGCTATGCCTTTGCCTTTATCGTGATTTCGCTGGCGGCGCTGGCCTCTGGCTGGATTATTCGCCGCCAGCTCGATCGACTTGATTTAGTCGCCGTACTACAGACCCGAGAGTAAAAAAAAGAATAAGAAAGAGTAAGGAGGGCGCTGTCATGCAACAGGCTAGCGATCAGAACATAGAAGAAACAGAACTAGAAACAGAGAAACAACAGAACATAGCGTCCGCCTATCCAGAACCTCTGCCGTTTCAGGCGTCGCCAAAGAACTCTGCTGAGCCTGAGCCTAAGCACAAAAAACGAAGGCCACGTTTACCCAAACTGCCGCTACCGCCGCTATCACTGCCTAGGTGGTGGCCCTATGGCCTAGCCGGTTTGGGCGTAGCTGGCGCGATCGCCCTAGCTTTCAGACCCGCCCCCATCGCTGTAGACATCGCCGTTGTAGAACGCGGCCCGCTGCAGGTGACCATTGCCGCTGAAGGTAAAACCAGGGTAAAAGAACGGTTTGTAGTCGCTGCGCCAGTGACTGGCCGGCTAGAGAGAATTGCGCTAGACGTGGGCGATCGCGTCACCGCTGGAGAAACCATTGCCCAAATTGACCCGCTCCCGCTCGGCACGCAGGTCAGCGCCGCCCAGGCCAAGCTGCAAGAGCTACAGGCTCAGATCAGCGGCGTAGAGACCCAGAGGCCCAAGTCGCAAGAACTGGTTCAGGCGGAGGCCAGACTGCAATCGGCGCGGGCAGAGCAGCGGGCCGACGAGGCTGAGGTGGCCAGGGCCGAGGCGCAGTGGGAACAGGCCAAAAGAGATCGTGATCGCACCGCCCAGCTAGAAAGCCAGGGAGCCGTTTCTCGTCGCGACCTAGAAATGGCGCAAACCCTAGAAAGCACTCGCCAGCGCGAGTTAGAAGCTGCTCGCCAGCAGCTCGCTCAGTCCGAGCAGGCCGTCAATGCCGCCGCCGAAGACATTCCGCTACTGCAAGACCAGCAGCGCGATCCGGACTATCTAATCGGGGTCTATCAGGCGCAGATTGCCGCTGTCGAAGCGGAGCTGGCGAATCTGGCTGATGAAGCGAGTCGCACTACCATCACTGCCCCAGAAGCTGGCGACGTTTTGCGAGTGATTGAGGATAGCGCTCGCTTTGTGCAAGCAGGCGACTCGCTCGTCGAAATCGGCAATGCCGAAGACCTAGAGCTGGTGATAGACGTGCTCTCTGCCGACGCAGTGAAAATACAGCAGAACAGCAAAATTATTGTGCAGCAGTGGGGCGGCCCGGAGACGCTAGAGGCTACCGTCAGCGCCGTGGAGCCTGCCGCCTTTACTGAAGTCTCGGCGCTGGGCGTAGAAGAGCAGCGCGTGAATATTATCGGTCAGTTTGATGCGAGCAAGATTCCCTTGGGAGACGGCTATCGGGTTGAGGCCGAAATTGTCATTTGGGAGAGCGAGGAGAGTGTTCAGGTGCCCGTCAGCGCCCTGTTTCGCTGTCAGCAAGTCTGGTGCGTCTTTACTGTAGAAGGCGATCACGCCCAGCTGCAGCAGGTTGATATTGGTCAACGCAATCCTTTTGACGCAGTGGTCTTAGCTGGACTAGCACCCGGAGAATCGGTAATTTTGCACCCGAACGAGCGTATAGAAGCAGGCAGTCGAATCAGCCAGCGGTAGAGTGGAAGTAGCTGTTGTTTGGCAGAGCTTGAAGCTATAGCTTTCCGCACTATGCTTACTACACTTAGAAAAGCTACACCTCTTTTTCTATAATGCAAAGCGCCATAGCAAAGTGCGTAGGCTTTGCCTTCTCGAAGAGTATGCATCCGCGCTTTGCTATATCTATGTAGAAGGGACTCTTCCGCTGAGTATTGCTGATAGGACAGACAAAAGCGAAGCCTATCCTTCGGTTAAAGCTTTCAGGACTCAAGAGGAGAGCGGGTCGTTTACACATTTGTTCGTGACCGGACTGGAGAGCAAATTCCAGTCAAACGAAATCGCTCCGTTTCGGTACGTACACCTACCAAATCTCCTCGCCCATTGGTTTACCCCAATCGATTTTCGGCTCAGGCGGCTCCGTCATCTGTTCAAGCAATTCGTCGAGCGTTAAGTCAGGCGCTTCCCCTCAAACTGTCTAGCGATCACTATCGCACTTTTACCTTTCATGTATCCCACCGCTGACGATACTGCATACTTCGGTGGAATACTGATACACATATGCGCATGGTCTTTCATCAGATGGATATCGTCCTAAGTTGTCCGGTTGATAGCTACATAAACAGCTATTGATTCTCATCATGACTAACCGTTTCCGCAATCCCGCTCGCATGAGCAATATTGCTGAGCTTAATAATGACCAAGCGGTTCAGTCACATGGTTTAGATGGCTTACCTGCAAGAGTATATTAAATGACCGAACCGTTTAATTAGAGAAATCTACCGAATGGAGTACTCCCTATAAGCTGGGTGTTGGCTCAAGCTTTGCAGATACGGACGAGCCAGCCATCAGGCTAATGCTTTTATTTTGGTGCTTGATCTCCAGTATGGATCCTTCTTTGAGCAGATAGGTCGCCTGATCGTGCCGAATTTCTACGGCCAAAAGCTGTTCTCGAATAGTCAAAGAGAATCGCAGGCACTTCAGCTGCTTGGGTAGCCGAGGATTAAACGATATTTCACCATCGTAATCTCGCAGACCACCAAACCCGTAAACGGCTGACATCCAGGCTCCGCCCATTGAAGCAATGTGGCAGCCGTCTTTAGAATTTCCCGATAAATCTCTTAGATCTAGGACAATCGCGTTGAAGGCATATTCTGTGGCTAGTTCAAGGTGGCCTACCTCGGAGGCCACAATGCTCTGAATGCAGGCAGATAGTGAAGAATCTCCGGTGGTAAGCGCGTCGTAATAGTCGAAGTTTTTTCGCTTCTGCTCTAGAGAGAACCGGTTGCCTAGCAAAAACATTGCCAACACCAAATCTGCTTGCTTGATAACCTGATGGCGGTAGATGAATAAAGGATGAAAGTGTAAAAGCAGGGGATATTTGTCTTCCGGGGTGTTTTCAAAATCCCAAACCTGTTCGTCTAAAAAGCCGTCGTGCTGAAGGTGAATTCCTAGCTTTTCATCAAAGGGAATATACATCTGGGTGGCAGCCCGATGCCAATCCGTTATTTCTGAAGTTGCTAGCCCAGTTTTAATGGCTAAGTCGTTGAAGCGCTCCGGCCGATCATGCTGCAAATCGGTGAGGGTTTCCACGGCATAGCGTAAATTTTCTTGAGCCATGACGTTGGTGTAGAGATTATTGTTGACGACGGTGTTGTATTCGTCGGGGCCTGTGACGCTGTGGATGCAGAACTGGCCGTTCTCGCGGTCGGAAAAAAAGCCCATGTCGTACCATAAACGGGCAGTTTCAACCAGCATTTCTGCACCCTTTTCGTAGAGAAAAGCTTTATCTCCGGTGATCTCTACGTACTTTTTCATGCCGAACATGATGTCAGCATTGATGTGGTACTGGGCAGTACCAGCTGCGTAATAGGCAGAAGCCTCTTCCCCATTGATGGTTCGCCAGGGAAAGAGCGCCCCCGCTTGACTGACGGCTCTGGCGCGATCGCGAGCTTTCTCTAATAGACTATATCGGAACCTCATTAGGTTTTGAGCCAGCCGAGGATTGGTGTAAGTAAGAAACGGCAGCACGTAGATTTCGGTGTCCCAAAAGTAGTGGCCTTCGTAGCCCTGACCGGTGAGGCCCTTTGCGGGCAGTCCTAGGCCATCTGCGCGGCTAGTCGCTTGCAAAACGTGAAACAGACTAAAGCGAACGGCCTGCTGCACGGCTTCTGCTTGACTGACCACATCGGGCTCTGACTCTATTTGGATATCACTACGTGCCCAGAAGTCATCTAGATAACTTCGCTGACTGAGTACGAGGTCTTCAAATCCTGTTGCGACAGCTCTGTCGAGGGAGCGCTTTGCGCGAGTAGCCATTTCTTGGGCTGAAGCCCTTGAGGAGGTATGGTAGGTCATGTACTTGATGAGTCGGATGGGCACACCGGCTTGAGCCGCTACTGAAAAAACAACTTCACCACTGTCTGCCATGCATTCACTATCAATAGAGGTGGGGCATTCGCTAACAAAGGTATGGTCGATACCAGAAGCTAGCGTGAGCTTGCTACTGCGGGTTTTATGAACGAGAATCACTCGGCGTTCTACTGCGCTGCACACCCGAGGAAGAAGCACTCGCTGAGCAAATTCTTTGGTTCGACGCGGATCTTCATAGTTTGCCGATGGGCTATTACCCGAAACTTTTGGTTCGTAGTGAACTCTTGAAACAATCTCTATAGGTGCATCCGCGTTGATAGCAGTGACTTCGTAGGAAATAGCAGCTAGGTGACGGTGCTTAAAGGAGACTAATCGCTGAGATTTAATCGAAATTTGTTTGCCTGCTGGGGTTTCCCAAATAATTTCTCGATCTAAGGTGCCAATCTGCAAATCTAGCAATCTCTCGTAGTGCAACAAGTTCGCAGTAGGTAGATAAAAAGCCTCGTCATCCACATACAGCTTAATGATGGTGCTATCTGGAACATGCAGCATGGTTTGGCCCACCTTAGCGAAACCGTAAGCTTCTTCGGGATAGACAATCGGCCAGGATTCATAAAATCCGTTGATGAAGGTACCGCTATGGTGAACCGGATTGCCCTCTTCAAAGCAACCCCGCATTCCTATATAGCCATTGCTCAGGGCGTAGAGTGTCTCTGTTTGCCCTAGGAAGTGAGGGGCGTACTGTTTCTCTATGAGCTGCCAGGGGCAACAGGGATAGGTGTATTGAGGGAGGTTAACAGGATGACGATGAAGCATTTTAGGACTTTGTAAACATTGTTTTATTTTATTGGTTAAGTCTGTTAATTAAGTCTGTGGACTTGGCGGCAACAGCCTACCGAGATCGCTAACAACAATATCTGCACCATTTTCTGTCAGACTGCTAGCGTTCTCCGATTGGGCAACACCAATGACAAGGCCAAAGTTGCCGTTGCGTCCGGCCTGGACACCTGCGATCGCATCTTCAACCACAACGCTGCGACTCGCCTCAACGCCAAGCTGGTCAGCAGCTTTAAGAAATGTATCCGGTTCAGGTTTGCCAGCCAAGTGAAGCTGCTCAGCGACCCGCCCGTCCATGACAGCATCGAATAAATCAGTAATGTTGGCAGCTTTTAGAACCTTGTTACAGTTACGGCTAGAAGACACAACAGCAGTCTTAATCCCTTGATTGCGAAGATATCGAACTAGCTTGATAGCACCCTCGTAGGCCGCAATACCGTCTGCTGCGAGCATCTCTTCGAAGTAGTTATCTTTGCGATCGCCGAGCGAGCGAACAGTCGTTTTGCTTTCAGCCGAATCTTCTTGGTAGGGTAGACGAATGTTGCGAGCCGTTAAAAAACTCTCTACGCCCTCATACCGAGGCTTGCCATCCACGTATCTTCTATAGTCACTTTGAATGTCGAAAGGCTCATAGGGTATACCCTTGTCTTTGGAATACTGCCTTAAAAAGTCATTAAACAGGCGTTCCCAACAGGCTGCATGAACTTCGGCCGTTGGCGTCAGCACACCATCTAGATCAAACAGAACCGCATCATATTTCTTTTCAAGAAGGGGGGAATTCATGGTCTTTTTTGTCCAAAGTATAGAACCTATTTGAGACCCTTCTCCAAATCCGTGAAAATAATTGAATCTTTCTATCTCAACGATGATGGCCTACTTCAGTAGGCTAACTGACACCGAATGGGAAATCCTGGAACCGCTGTTATCAGAGGTATTACCGCAAAAGATAAAGACGAAGCCCGTCAGTTAAAGCTACCGAGCGCTGATTGATGACATGCTTTATTGGCAAAAAAATGACTGTAATTGGGAGGACTTACCCAAAGAGATCCCTCCATGTCTTGGTGCGCGTTCCCTAGCACCGTGCTGTACAACCAAGGATGATGCCATTACATCCGGAATGTGGTCTGGGTCGTAGGCGTCAGGCAATAGTTCGCCGACCTGCTTAACCCAGGTGATAACGGTTGTATGGTGGACACCTTTGACTCGTTCTATCGCTCGAGGGCCCATCCCGTTGACGGACATCTTCAAGCATTCGCGTTTGAACTCGTCTGAGTAGCCGACTTCGTCATATTAGTCGATAAACTGACGAGCGCAGTCTACGCAGACATGGTTCTGTTTGCCTTTTTTCTTCCCGTTTTTGCGAATGTGGGTGGACTGACATTCTGGACATTGCATATAGCAGAAAAGACCAATTCATATCTCTATTATGCAACGCCCAATTTCGAAACCTTGTTCATTGCCGAAGGCGGTCATGGCGATCGCCAATGCAATAGAAAGATTTCGCATCACCGTGCCGTAGACGAGAGTAATCGCATGACTATAGGCACGGTTAATTTCTCGATTACTCATGCCCTGAGTATAGAGAAGCGCTCACAAGTGTTCTGTTGGAGGCCACGCTAGCCGCCTCAACCGCCGATATAATTGGTCTGGGCAAAGACAATATTGACTGTCATGATTAATTCTATTATATACATTTATTATAAGTATATAAAAATACGAGTATAGATATAGATAGTTGATGATAGCGAAAGAAAGTGATCCCTCTCGCTACCCATCATCTGTTTCCAAAGGAGTGCGGACATAGTACATAGCCTTGTTCATGCCTAGCATCTAAAAGTCAGTCTCAAAGCCGTTCTAGGGCTCTTCCTGGACAAGAACGGTCACTGCTTACCAGCGCACAAACAGAGGTTGAATCAGCGAGTTCTATCAGTCACTTTTTCAATCACGATAGCTGGTTATAGCGTTGCTGTAACTCAAAAATGATGAATTATTAAACAGTTAACTTTTGAGACAAGCTTCAACTCAGTAGAGAAAATACGCACAGTATTAAAAGCAAGACTAAATTTCTGACGACTTTTTAGGCAGCACCACCTGAATGGGTTGTAGTCTGCAAGAAGTTCGAAAAAATGTCTGAAGTTGCTTTGGGAGCTAACGCGATGGTTAGCCAGTCTCCAAACGAATTAGAGGGTACTTTTGATTTATTTTCAAATCCCTTTGATCAGTCTTCACATCTAAATCTGTTTGGGGAACCGCTTAGCCAGCCACCCCAAATGATGATTAAGCTAGAGGAGCGCTCTGAAGCCCTACTTTCAGCTATTGGCTCAGTGTCAGCTGCAGGAGTGGTCGCGCGGTCAGGTAAACCGACTACCCAAACGTCGTTTCATGGGGATGAGTTCGTCACTCAGCTTCCTTTCATCGATACCCCTGTTGCTGTGGGAGCACAGTTCATTCAACGGGGCGCACAATGGTTCGACAGGGCGGCAGCAGCTGGCACAGAACTAGCGACCCCTTTAGGCTACCAGGCAGCTCAAGACATATCAGTTGTTCGCAACGCTTGGGATTCTGTGATCGCTCGGTGGAAAGCACCCGATAATCCACTGCGCCAAGCCATGACTAGTCAGGTAGCAGAAGCTGCTAGCGAGATTAACTACATCGTGCGAAAGGTACAAGAGAGCGGCGTGGTCGATCAATTTAGAGATCGATTAGAAGCTGTCCGAGAGCAGACTACTCCCTGGTTTGAGCGGTTTTTGAATAGATTAGAAGAGGTCAGCGGTTATACAGCCATTGCCGAAGCTGAGCCGCTTACAGGCAACGATACTTCCTCAAAGTGGCTTTACCAACGCGCCCAAGTCCCCTTTGTTGGCATTATCGATAACGACTTTAATTCTCAAGCTCACGGCAGGCAAGTCGCAGATGTCATACAGCAAGCTGGACAACAGCCTCCCGACTGGACAGCAGCAAGCGTTGGAACAGGAGACTGGGCAACCTCACTCGTTGATTTTGTCGACGCCGCCAAGGTCTTCGGTCGGACAAATGCCATCGTCAATCTCAGCTTCGACCTCACAGAAGTAGACTCAGCTGGCAACCTAACCACTCGATTCGAGCTGACAAAGGAAGAGAAGCAAGCCCTTGCGTATGCCCAGGAAAACAGTGTTCTAGTCGTAATCTCTTCCGGCAATCAAGCGGGTAAAATGTCTGCACTCGGTCGAGCTGCTCAAGCCTTTGATAATGTGATTGCGGTTGGTGCTGCGAAGGATGGTCGAAGAGCTGACTACTCTAGCTATGGTCATGGTTTGACTCTAGTAGCCTCCGGGCAAGGCAAAGAAAAGATGGAGGGCACCTCCATCGCCGCTGCACGGACGACTGGAGCCATTGCTAAAATTTGGAACGAGCAACCTCAGCTCAGTTACCGTCAGGTTGTTCAATTGCTAGAATCTACAGCGATTGATTTAGAGAAGCCTGGCTGGGACCCCGAAACTGGACATGGCCAGCTCAATACCTCAGCCGCCTTAGACTTTGTCACCGTGGCTTCTACGCTGCCATCAGCCTCACCTTCAAACAGTTCACGGCAGATACAGACGCAGGCGATCACGGCTGATAGACCGAATCCTGTTACAGACCCCCCAGACCTACCGACTTGGCAACCAGATAATAGCGGCAGAGTTCCTGGCGAGCGTCCAAATCTCAATCCGCGTCAAGCTGATGCAAAAGCGGGCTGGACAAATGTAAAAAATAATCGATCTAAGCCAAGCAATCCGCGTCAAGCTGATGCAAAAGCGGGCTGGACAAATATAAAAGATAATCGACCTAAGCCAAGCAATCCCCGTCAAGCTGATGCGAAAGAAGGCTGGACAAGCCGGTCTAAACCTACCAATCCTCGCAGCGATAAAGGGCTCTTGACCTATAGACCAGGCGCGGAAATGATTTCTGGTAATCGGGTGAAGCAGTGGCAAAGAGCCATGAGGCGGCAGGGCTATGACATAGCTGTTGATGGCATCTATGGTCCTCAAAGCCAATCAGTTGCTCGCCAGTTTCAGCGAAAAAAAGGACTGGATACGGACGGCATCGTGGGGCCAAAGACCTGGGCTGCTAGCCTTCGCTCTAAACCAAGTAATCCGCGTCAAGCTGATGCAAAAGAAGGCTGGACAAATATAAAAGATAATCGACCTAAGCCAAGCAATCCTCGTCAAGCTGATGCGAAAGAAGGCTGGACAAGCCGGTCTAAACCTACCAATCCTCGCAGCGATAAAGGGCTCTTGACCTATAGACCAGGCGCGGAAATGATTTCTGGTAATCGGGTGAAGCAGTGGCAAAGAGCCATGAGGCGGCAGGGCTATGACATAGCTGTTGATGGCATCTATGGTCCTCAAAGCCAATCAGTTGCTCGCCAGTTTCAGCGAAAAAAAGGACTGGATACGGACGGCATCGTGGGGCCAAAGACCTGGGCTGCTAGCCTTCGCTCTAAACCAAGTAATCCGCGTCAAGCTGATGCGAAAGAAGGCTGGACAAATATAAAAGATAATCGACCTAAGCCAAGCAATCCTCGTCAAGCTGATGCGAAAGAAGGCTGGACAAATATAAAAGATAATCAATCTAAGCCAAGCAATTTTCCTAGGCCAAGCAATCCGCGTCAGGCTGATGCAAAAGAAGGCTGGAGCAGTATAAATGCTCTTGGCGAACGTGATAATTCGCCAAACTCTATTTCCGAAATGGATACCAATCAAAGATTTACGGAATCTCTTAAACGTGCAGCTTCTCAGCTAGATGACGAAATTAAAGAGGAATTTGAAGCATTTCTGACACCTGAGAACATCGCTATTATGGCGGGTACAACAGCGCTCTGGGCAGCGTCCCACGTGACTCCGGCAGGCTGGCTAGTCGATGGGGCTTTGATAGGCATGGGTGTTTTGAGCAGCGGTCTTGAAGCCATTGATGCAGCCAAAGGTTTTTATAACTTTGCGAGTGGCACTCTAAATGCCAAAACAGAATCTGATTTAGATGCTGCTGGAGAACAGCTCGCAGAAGCGATTACAATAGCTGGAATAGGTGTTGTCACTGGTTTGTTGCGTAAAGGACTTACTTCTAGAAGAAATAATATTGGCGAAGGAGACAATGTTAATAGAAGAAGCAATTTCGCAGATGAAACTGGTGATAAAAGTAGTATTGAACCTACTAAAGGAACAAAAGGACAAATCCTTGACGCAAAAGATGTTCTAGATCGACTTAGAATAGGTGTAACCGAAATAGATCTAGAAAGAGATTTAAATAATTCCGGCTGGGTGCGGATGTCAGGCTACCAAGGTAAAGGGTCTGTGATTTGGACTAGCCCAGACCTTAGTGAAAGCGTACGCATTCGAACGCCAAAAGGAGGAAAGCCTAAGGCAAGGGTATATAATGGCCCCGCAGGCGGTTGGGAAGGTGCGATAGATAGAAAGGGTAATGGAGAACAGCCTCTAGACTTGCAAGGGAAGCCGTCGGGGAAAGCGTATACTCATCATGACCTGCTTCCATAGCTAGCTCTCTTTTGAAAAACCGTACATCGGGCCTTAGCTTTAACTTGTTTGTACTCAGTGTCTGGCGATAACTGACCAGTATCAGGTAGCAAACACTTAAGAAATTCCATCGGCAGATCACTAAAAGGAGTGACTAAGCTCTTGCACCAATCTCAGTACGGGTTGTGTCACTGGCCAAACCTGGAAAAAGGGCGTCTGATCAAGCAAGACAGACGTAGCGCTGACATATAGCAAGGTGCGGATGCATTCGCACCTTGCGAGTCACTTAGCCTGTTGAAGCACAAGGGTTATAGCCAATGACCATGCCGTAAGCTAAGTCACCAAAGCTATAGCTGCTCAGTTTGGGTTTGAGATTGTTCTTAGATCACGAGCCATTTCAGCCTAATGAGACTGGTGCAAAATCTGAGTAGAGCTAAGCGGCGAAAGCTATAGGTTCACTCTAGACTGAGTGTTTCAATCTCTTTCATTAGCTCGCTGGCAAACCCATCTACATCCATTAGCTCCATGTTCCCTAAAGCCATACATTCTTCAGGTGTATACTTTTCATCACTGCCAATGACTTCTTGAACCCAGTAGGCAACCCTAGTTGGATCATCAAAAAACTCTGTTGCCTTTGCTTTGACATCGCCGTCTACTTTGGCCATCAAACACACATTCAAAAGCTTTCCAAGCGGATGCTCTGGCGTAGTAGATAGCAATACAGCGATCGCATTGATAACAGCCGACTGGTTTGATGACATAGAAGATCCTGCCTAGGTAGGTTTGGTTATATAGCTTTAGTTCTGTTTTATACACCACTTTTTCACGGTGTAAAAGTGCTTTTAGTGGCAAGCGTGTTTTGTATCAAGTGGGCGAGTCTTTAAAAGGTGTTTTACGTGGTCTAAACAGTGAGTGTGATCGCTTTTTGGGGTCTTTTATCTTTTGGTCTTTTTAGGAAAGCACACTTTGATAGGCTAGTGTACAGTTTGGGGATGCAACTCTACGAGAATGTCTTAGCAGATGGCTTCTGACAACCTATGAAGGTTCAAATACCACTCATTCATCAGCTTACGTTCAAGTCCAAGCTGATTCTTTTAACCCTCTTTGCTAGCATTAGCTCGGTTATTGTGATCGCGATCCTCAGCATCGGGCTAAGTCGACGGGGGCTACGCCAAGCGGCCTTTAGTCAACTGAACGTCCTGCGCTCAGAGCAAGCTGAGCAGGTTCAGAACTATTTTCAGCAACTACAAAGTCATACGCTTACTTTGTCGGCTAATCGTGCGATTGTGGTGGCAATGGTAGAGTTCAACAAAGAATTTCGTCGGCTCGATCGTCAATTTATTCCTACCGAATGGGATGAGCCGTTGAAGCGCTACTATGAGGCAAACTATTTTCCTCGGCTATCTGACATTACGGGTAGTGAACCGCGCTTTGGGAGCTATCGACCGTCCGGCCAGGCGGCCCGCTATCTACAGCACTATTATCTTTCGCAAAATGACTATCTGGACGCTGAGAAAAATCAGCTAATCACGGCGGATGATGACAGCGAATACAGTCGCTACCATAGCGAGTTTCATCCTTTGTTGAATGATATTGCTCAGCAGTTTGGCTACGCTGATTTGTATTTGATCAATCAGAAGACGGGCGATATTGTCTACTCGGTGAACAAGCGACCCGACTACGGCACGAACTTAGAAACAGGCGCTTACCGAGACAGCAGTTTGGCAGATTTGGTGGCTACCGTTCGGGAAAGTTCAGCACGGGGAGAAGTGGCGATCGCAGACTTTGCACCCTACGAACCCGCTAGCGGTGTGCCGTCTCTGTTTATTGCTAGCCCTATCTACAACGGGCCTTATGTGGTTGGAATTCTAGCAATTCGACTAGAGACCGATCAGATCAGCCAGCTAATGACTGAGACACTAACCGAGGACACTCCAAGCACCTCGCTTGATAGCTATCTCGTTGGCGCAGACGGTAGCTTGCGCTCAGAGCCTCAGTTTTTTAGAGATAGTCTCTCTAAAGATGATATACAAAGCTACACTCGTCGATTGCGTAGGCAAGGGGTTTCTGATGAAACGCTAGCGGCGATTACGCGGTTAGAATCGCCCGTTCTGCTGCAGCCAGTCAAAGCAGCGGCTGCTCAATCCGCAATCGGGGGAGCGACCGATACAGAAAGGCTGCAAGACTATCGTGGCGTCTCGGTGCTTAGCGCCTATGCCCCTCTAGAGATCGAAGGACTAGACTGGGCTGTGATCAGCCAAATCGATACGGCTGAGGCCTTTGCGACACTCACCCATCTAGAGCTAGCTATCCTAGTCGCGAGTATCTTACTGATAACAGCTTTCACATTTTTGGCAATGGCCGCTGCCACGATGACCATTCAACCGGTCCGGCAGCTAAACGAGTGGGCCGATAGAGTTGTAGACGGTGACTTTGAAGCAGAGATTGATTTAGATCTAGAAGATGAGATTGGCCAGCTCACTGACACGTTGCAGATCATGGTAACTAGCCTGAGTCATCAGGTGGCTACGCTCGATCAAAAGATGGCGCAAAATGAGGTGCTGCTGACGAACCTAGTTCCCCCTGCGATCGCCAAACGCCTCAAACGGGGAGAAACTATAATCGCCGACCAGATCAGGCAGATCACGGTGATATATGCCAATATCGTCGGTATCTCTGAACTAAGCCAAACCCTATCGCCAGAAGAGGTTACCGCACTGCTCACTAAGCTGATGCAGGCGTTTGATGATGTCGGCGAACAGCACGGAATGGAGCGGCAAAATACTCCTAGCGTCGATTATATGGCTATTTGTGGTTTGACGACTGCCCGGCTCGATCACACCAAGCGCACGGTTGATTTTGCTCTAGAGATGCTAAAGATCATTAATCTCCCTGAATTTGGTCAGTCGTTTGCTCTAGGGTTACGGCTGGCGGTGCATACTGGACCCGTAACCGCTGGCGTTGTTGGCACCAAGCGGTTTGGCTATAGCGTCTGGGGAGAATCTATCTACCTAGTAACGCGGCTCTATGCCCATGCTGCGCTTAATAGCGTTGTACTCACTGAAGCTGCCTACCAGCAAATTGCCGAAACCTACACCTGCGTAGCAGCAGGCGCTGTCGCTATTGAGAAGTTTGGCCGGGTAGAAACTTGGATACTGGCAACTCGCGAGAAGCTAGCCGTTCGTCAGGTAGAACTAGTGCAGAGATCATTTGCCAAGGTGGAGCCTATCAGTGAGCAAGTTGGCAAGTTGTTCTATGAGCATCTGTTTGAAACGCGCCCAGACTTTAAGCCTTTATTCAGTTCAACCGATATGGAGACTCAGCAGCGCAAGCTGATGATGACGCTCGCCACAGCGGTCGAAGGGTTACGCCATCCTGAGGAGATTATTAGCAAGGTACAAGCGTTAGGGCGATCACATCAAGGCTATGGGGTCAAAGCAGAAGACTATGAGGCTATCGGTGCAACGTTACTGTGGACATTAAAAGAGAAACTAGGCGATGATTTTACGCCAGAAGTGAAGCGAGCTTGGGAAGTTGCCTTCCAGTTTTTAAGCAAAATTATGATCAATGCGGCTGCTCAGATTGAGTCGGATACTCAGGCAGGAACTGAGTTGGAAACTGAGCCAACAACTGAGCTAGAAATTGAACTAAAGGGCATAGAGGTATAGAGCAATGGACCTGGCAATTGGGCCAATGGGCTGGGGATTAATTGTAGGCATACCGCTAGCAGCGATCGCTCTAAGTGAGATCATCGAGCGACTAAGGCGTCGCAAAGTTCCGCTAGCTGATGCCCTTAGGGGCTTTCGTAATGTGACGCTGCCGCTACTTTCAGCTGTGCTGATTTTGCAATACGTCTTTCAGCTCACAGCCAATAGCCAGCCACTAAGAGTCTTGCAAACCGCTTTGTGGCTATCGTTCTTGATTAACGGACTGCACCTATTGAGCACACTATTTACCCCTAGCAGCCGACGGATCAAAGGCAAGATTCAGGTGCCTAGCCTGTATCTAATGGCCGGGCGAATTTTGGTCGTGGTGCTCTGTGCGATCTATATCCTTGCCAACATCTGGCAGATTGATCTTGCTCGCATTACCTCAGCGCTCGGCGTCGGTTCACTAGTAGTTGCCCTAGCGCTCCAAGATACCTTGAGTAACCTAGTTTCTGGTTTTTTGCTGCTACTCGATCGCCCGTTTAACGAAGGGGACTGGCTGCAGCTAGGCGACGTTGAAGCTGAAGTGCTAGAGGTCAACTGGCGATCGGTGCGTCTGCGCAACCGCGATCGCGACATCATCATCATCCCGAATGGCGAGCTGGGTAAAGCCACCATCTGCAACTACACGCTGCTTGATCTTGCCCATGCCGAAACGATAACGGTTGGCTTTTCCTACGATGATCCCCCTAACGTCGTCAAACCAGTTTTGCTAAAAGCAGTCGCAGCCACAGAAGGCGCGATGGCTTCTCCGGCGCCGGTTGTTCGCGTTGTAAACTATGGAGACTTTAGTGTTGACTATAATGTCAAGTTTTTCTTAACCGACTACCAGGGCAAAGACGACATTGCTAGTGAGCTGAGATCACATATCTACTACATGGCTAGACGTCAGGGCTTGACCATACCCTATCCAATTGCCCTAGAGTATCAGCTAGAAGGAGCCGCCCTAGCGCCACCAGAAACTGTTGAACCCATCTTGAATATTCTAAAAGGTCTCACCTATTTCTCTTCTATCAGCCCAGATCAACTCAGCCAGCTCGCCCAAGAATCTGAGCTAGAAACCTATGGTCGGGGCGAACAGATTGTAGCAGCCGGAGATCTTGCTCCTGGCTTTTTTATTATTCAATATGGCAGCGTATCGTTATCAGCTATGAGCGACCAAGGAGAGAGCCAAGAGGTGACTAGGCTCCAAGCAGGAGATTGCTTTGGTGAGCGAGTTTTGCTTCGAACTGAACCTAGCTTAGTCACAGTCAGCGTTGTTGAAGATCTAAAGGCCGTACGAATCTCACCTTGGATGATGGCGAACATTGCCGAGAGAAACGCTAAGTTCGCCCGCGATATCAATCAGCTCATCGATGAGCGGGTCAGAGAAGTACGCATCGCTACCCAGACGAGTAAAGATAAGACCCAAGGATATCTGAACAAGCTACTTGCTAGCTAATAGGTCGTAGCAGCCTATGAACAAACTATATGAGAACGCCAGGTAAAACAGAGAATACCAAATAGAACAAATGAGCAAGCTAAAGCGTCTTTTTCAAATAGGCCCCAGTGCAAAGATCTTTAGTGCAACAATCTTTGGGGCAATGGCCTCATGGACGTTGAGCGGCTGTCAGCCATCCCCCTCTACTGACACTGTGCCTACTCGCTCAGAAGCAGCACAAAGTAGGCCCCCACTCTTAACTGCTCAAATCGATACTCCAACTGCGCTAAGCACGACAAGCGTTAGAGAAGACAATATCCTACCAGCGGTTGCGCCTTTAGGGGTGCGAGGCGATCTCATCATTGCTGGCAGTGATGCAATGGCACCATTGGTTGAAGCTGTAGCCGAACGCTTTATCGATGAAGGGTTTTCAGGCGACTTGACGGTTGAAAGAATCAGCTTTGAAGAAGGGTTCAGCGTTTTTTGCAAGGAGGGGAAAGCCGATATCGTAATCGTGAGTAGAGCCATTGGCGCAAGCGAGCGTCAAGATTGTGCTGCGATCAATCGACGGCCTGTGGCACTAGCTGTAGGAAGTGACGCTCTAGCGATTGTTGTCGGCACGGATAATGATTTTTTGACAGTGATTACTCAAGCGGAATTAGCACAGATACTTACGGCTCAATTTTGGTCAGATGTGCGCCCCGAATGGCCAGAAAGAACAATTCGCCGAACTCTACCCGATCCTGACTCTAGCGCACTACAGCTATTTGTCAATAAAGTATTTGATGGCGATCTAGAGCCACTATTGAAAAGCTCAAACAGTGACTTTTTCAGCGAAGATGAAGATTTTCTAGCGCAGTCTTTGGCAGTCGATCCAGACGCGATCGCCTTTATCAGCTATACCTACTATGAAACTAATCGCGATCAGCTTAGGCTCGTCTCAATTAACGGCAACAGTCCGACTAGAGGCGACTATCCATTTATCCAAACTCTCTTTCTCTACGTAGACGCAAATACGCTTCGCTCCTCTTCACCAGTCTCCATCTTCCTCAACTTTTTTCTCACCCACGTTAATGAACAGATGTCGCCGTTAGGCTACTTCTCTTTGCCTCAAAAACAGCTAGATGAGACAAAAAAAGCTTTCCTTTCTCTTTTAGACGGTACAACAAAGTAAGGCATTCTGAGGGTGCGAGCAGGGCATCTCAGAATACCAAGGAAAGGCTGCGCGGGTTTTTGAAACACAGCCAGATTGGCAGGAATACCGTCACTTCAGCACCTTTTTGCAACACGGCCCATATTTCTACCTAATCTGTTATTCAAAGTAATTAAGTAGAATTTTCCCATCTATTTTCCATCTAGAACATAATTAGGCGGTCTCGAATTAACGATAGTACCCTCGAGGGTACTGTTCGATTTACATAAGCTTTTTTAGACTAAGATATCTGACTGAACGTATATCTGATTGAACTTTGAGGGTTTGAGATCTAACCGAAAATATAGTCCTCGATTGAACCACGTTGCTTTGCATTCTGCTTGGTTCCCACCTCAAAATCTATGAGGAATAGCGAAGGCTGAGTAGTAAGTAAGGTTCTGTTGACATTTTGAAAGTTCGACATCACTCTTTTTATGGAAGCTGTCATGACTGATAAAAAACGACCCATATCGCTGAAGCAGGCGAGAGAATTGTATCAGTATAACTACAATCATATTGAACCTATCGGGATGCAGGATGAGCTAATCGATCTAGAATTGCCATCGGATGAATGGGTCGTTAAGGCTCTCAAGGTAGGATATGCTCTGATTTTAAGTGCTGATCAGAAATCTAGAGAGGCTGACGCACAGGCTTTGAATGATAGCTTTCAATCTGGAAAGGTGGAGGATAACAGGAAAAAAATCCTAGGTAGGGCAAATAGTTTTGGGGAGCTTGGAATTAGAAAAACTGTTAAACCCTTTAGAAGTAAGTTTGAGTTACTTTTTCTAGGCTCCGTAATTGTTAATACTCTAAGTAGGGTCTTTGGAACTTGGCAATTCCTGGAGTTGATCAGGATTGCTCTGTTCAATATTCCTTCAATCCTAAAGATAACTTTCCTTATTTTGTTTGAGTGGAAAGGGGCTCCTCCGACAGTAGATGACCTCGAAAAAATTCTTAGAACCCCTTTACTAGAAGCTTTGTATAAAGAGTTTCTCGAGCAAGGTGTCCTTGGCATCGGTGAGACATTCGATAATTTTACAGCGATGCAGGATCGAGCAGAGCTGAAGAAATTGAAGCAAGAAGCCCAGCAGAGAAGTATGCGAGTCCTTAGTCTTGAGGCCATTGAGCATGAAAATGAAGAAGCTCAAAAGGAAGCAAGTAAGCGATTTAAGGATGGACCGTCCCTTTCTCATTTGCCTGAGTACTACTTTACGCAGCTTAATGAGTTTTTAGAATTGTTCCCCGACCAGAACCAGCCTGAGAATGTTAAAAACTTCCCACTGCCTGCAATTGCTGAAAACTTAGAAGATGATGAGATGTTTGCCTACATGCGCGTGGCGGGACCTAATCCCGTTTGGCTAGAGCGCGTATGTAAAAACGATCCTATTTTGACTAAGTTTCCAGTTACTGATGAACAATACCAAGCAGTCATGGGGACTAAAGATGATCTTGAAAGGGCAATTACCGAAGGCCGACTGTACGCGGTAGATTATGCGTTGTTAGAGAGTGTTATAGAAGGGGGGACTTTCGTTGATTCTACCCCTGAGCAGCCTGAACAGCAAAAGTATCTCTATGCTGCTATGGCATTGTTCGCTGTTCCAGATATTAGTCAATCCGAAGAACAGTTTCTCAGACCCATTGCTATTCAATGTGGGCAGGATCCAACGACTCACCCGATTCTTACTCCGGCATCTGGTCGGTATGCCTGGTTAGCCGCTAAAACAGCAGTGCAAATTGCTGACGCCAACATCCACGAAGCCATTACTCATCTTGCGCGTACTCATTTGTTGATCGAGCCCTTTATTGTAGCAACTCACCGCCAACTTCCAGAAGCTCATAAGGTGCATCGCTTACTGTCTCATCATTTTGAAGGGACGATCTTGATTAATTTTGGGGCCTGGAAAATCTTGGTGGCTCCTGGGCATGGGGTGAATGCTTTATTGTCCGCAACAATTGATCAGTCTCGAACTCTTGCTGTTCAGGGGTTATACATGCGAGGATTTAACGATGAGATGCTGCCTAAACGCATTGATGATAGAGGTGTTGGAGATTGTAAAGCACTACCAATTTATCCCTATCGTGATGATGGTTTAGCTTTATGGAATGCAATTCATGAGTGGGTGGATAGTTATATTCGCACTTACTATGAATCTGATAATGCAGTTGCCTCTGATGAGGCTCTGCAAAATTGGGGAGCTGAGCTTGTCTCGTTTGATGGTGGTCGTGTTAGAGACTTTGGCAATGATGGGAATGGAGCAATCACCAGCCTAGAGTATCTTGTCGATGCCCTTACTCTGATTGTTTTCACTAGTAGTGTTCAACATGCTGCGGTAAATTTTCCTCAACGAGGGATTATGAGCTTCGCCCCTGCTATGCCGACAGCAGGATACTTACCTGCTGACCAAATTCCAGGAATTGATTCTGAAGCGAAATATTGTCAGTTGCTTCCCCCTAAAGACATGGCTCGACGGCAGTTCCTGATTCTCCAAATTCTAGGTGGCGTTTACCATACTCAGTTAGGTGACTATCCTTCCAATTCTTTTGGTGCTGATGTCAAAGGTGCTCAACAGGCTTTTCAACAAGCACTAGAAGAAATAGATAGTCGAATTGACAAGAGAAATCATGAGTTTCCTAGCAAGTTCAATTACACTTATCTCAAGTCATACAATATTCCTCAAAGTATCAATATCTAATTGCGTTCCTGTATCAATCCTAGGCTATAAATAGTGCTGTTTTAGGCGATTGTTCGTAGTTGAAAAATGTGTAGGGAGATTAAATTCAATGAGTGTCAGTCTGCATAGTTTTTTGTCAGCATCACCCTTAATGCTATTAAGTTGGTTTGGTGGAGTCGTAATTGTAGGATTGTTGCTCTCTCAAATTTTTCAACGTGGAGAGTCCGAGAGTCGGGCTTCGATATTTGAACGGTTGTTGAACGGGTTCCAGATTTGGGCGTTGCAAAATCCTAAAAACCTCTTGAGCCGATCTATGCTGCCGATCATCAGCGTTGTTGAAGGAGGGGTGGCTAATATGCCCACATATCTCGATGCAAAACGACTCGTGTTCGGCTCTAACTTCTGTTGTGCAGGGCAGGTGGTGATGGGCGAATTTAGTACGCTTGAAACTGCTCTAACCTCTCCCCAAGCGCGTACTTGGCGGCTAGGAACATCGCCATTGGATTCTCATGCCTCTCCTGATTTGGATACGGGAGGGCGCAACGTTTTTTTACTGTCGTTGTCTGATGCTGATGCGGGGGGGGCGGGCGACCACGAATTTTTCAGGCAGATGTTAGAGAAATGTGTTTTCAGTGCAGCCTCTAAAAAGAGACAGCAGGATGCAACTGCTCAACTACTGCTAGAGCGCTTAGCAGCGGACTATGCTGAAATGCCCCATGGTCCGGGAGAAGCCTTTTTCACTGATGACCAACGTGGGTGGATGGGATTTCTGGTGCGATACATTCACTATGTGATGCTAGGAATCGACCCGACTGATACATCAACAGTGGAGATGCTAACTGACCTGCATTACACTAGGCAGGGTACGGTGCATTATTTCTCTGGTTTGGGAAAGGTGTTTCAGAGTCTGAACATCAATGGTCACGGCCAGGTTTCCGAGCTTATTGAGCAGGCTGCAACAATCTACGAGCAGTCGCCAGCTTTGGTCGATTTCCCCGAAATGCCGGAAGAGGCTGGGGCGATGACTCGACGAGAATTGGCAAAATTACTAACTGCCATTCTCAGTATTGCCGGTCTGCAAGGGCCGCTGCATCTTGGGTACACGGCAATGGGATTCCGCCCGTTGCCCGCTTATAAAGGACAGCGGACCGCTGAGATCGATCCAACGCATCATTGGGACAGCTTGGAATTGGAAGATCGAGAGTCCGTGCGACGGTTTGTGCTTGAATGCGCGCGTCTTTGGGCGCCTGTATCTGCCACTCACCGCATTGCGACTGAGCCATTCTCTGCAGTGATTGCTGGCAAAGAGCAGACCTTTCCTGCCGGCACTCTAGTTCTCATCCCGATGAGTTTGGGGCTACTCGACAGCAGCTTTTGGGGACCCACAACCTACGAGTTTGACGCTCAGCGCGAGAACCTTTGTCCCTATCACATGGGGTTTCATTCTGTGGGTGAACGCAATGCTGGGCGTATTTGTCCAGGGAAAGACCTAGCACTCGAAATGTTGGTTGATGTTCTAATCTCCGTGGGACAGGTGCGTCGGTCATCTGAGAGTGCAAACGCAAGCTGACGTTCAGCGTATCGTTAAGTCCCCTCCTTTTCTTCTGTTCTTTCCTTTATCAAGGCAATCTCATCTCCAAACTTACTTGATTGGATAAATACTCATGACTGAGTCCTGGCATCACGACTATTTGGATACCAATGGTATTAAACTTCATTACGTTACCCAAGGTGAAGGGCCTCTGATGCTGATGCTACATGGCTTTCCTGCCTTTTGGTATTCATGGAAGTATCAGATACCCGAATTTGCCCAGCACTACAAAGTTGTGGCGTTAGATCTGCGCGGATATAACAATAGCGATAGGCCTAAGCAGACGAGTGCCTATCGGCTTGAAGCACTGGTTGCTGATATTCGAGGGGCGATCGCCGCGCTGGGTTATGACCGCTGCATCCTAGTTGGACATGATTGGGGTGGGGCCTTGGCTTGGTCTGTGAGCTATGCCCATCCCCAACTGATTGAGAAACTCGTTGTGATGAACTTTCCTCATCCTGCTAAGTTCGCTGCTGGATTACGGACTCCACAGCAGCTTCTCAAAAGCGCCTACATTTTGTTTTTTCAGTTGCCACTACTACCGGAAATACTATTATCTGCTAACAATTACGAGGGAATTGCTGCTACGTTTAGTGACATCAATCAATATAACCCGGAATTTACAACTTCTGATATCAATCGTTTTCGAGAAGCTGCTGCCAGAAAAGGGGCCATAAAGGCCATGCTGAATTACTATCGTAATTTATTTCAAGGCCCTATTTTTAAGAACCAATGGGGCCAATTGAATGTGCCCACCTGCATGATTTGGGGGGAAGATGATCAAGCGTTTAGCAAAGAGCTAACCTATGATACGGATGCCTATGTGAAAGATTTACAGCTCCATTATGTGTCTCAGGCGGCTCACTGGGTTCAGCTAGATCGGCCTGATGTTGTAAATCAGCATGTGCGCCAGTATCTGGGGTATGGTTGACCTAAGCCAAAAACAGATCTTCAGCAACAAAACCTTCGGGGTCGCTGTATAATTGGGGGCAATGATGGAGTTGTTCTATCTTCAGCTACTTCTTGCAACAGAACCTCATTCAAATCTAGCTAACTTGACAATGCCATCACTGGCTGAGTCGTTTGCTTTAGATAGCGAACGACTTCTTGATAGATTTGGCTGCTGATGCGATCGCCTCTCTTACCATTCTCTAGCTTAATATCATCTACAAAAAAGCTCAGCGTAAAATCCAAATAGGCAGTGCCTTCATCGTTATGCTTTAGCGCCTTCATTAGCACCTTAGGCTCTTGCCACTTCCTGCGAGGGGTTTTGAAGCGATCTTTTAGCCACTGTCGCAGGTCAAGCACATAGTCATCTAGCCGGGTCTCTTCGCGTTCGGGTCGCTCTATCTTTTGATGCAGTCGCTGAACGCGTCGCTTTAGAAGATTGATCCGTCGTTCCCACTCTTCTGGAATGAGATCTTCATCCTCGTCTAATAGGTGAGGATCGCGAATGGTCACGCGATACCAGGTGCGAATTAGCTCAATCAGGCTATCGTCTTCTGAGGTTTCTTCGTAGCGATAGGCGAGGCGCTTACCCACTTCTTCAGCGCTAACTGCGATGCCAATCAAGCGTAGAACACTTTGATATTCCATCTGAATGTTTTCGATCTCGTCGCTAGTCAATCCTCCCTTTTCGGCAAACTGTAAAGTCACCACAATAGAGCTTAGCGCTAAATCAATTTCTTCTAGTTTCAAGTTCACTTCGTTTTCTGCTAGCAGTCGCGATCGCCCTACTGACTGCTGTCTGGCTAGCAAAGGTTCCGTCTCAGAGGCTTGAAAATAGGAATCTACAAGCGCTAGCTTGTTATCAAGATCGCCTAGCGTATCGGGATGAGCGAGCATCACCTGATTCATCACCTGCTTTAGTCCTTCTAGATCACAGCTCATCGGTGCTTCGACGGTAGTGACATAGTGGTAGTAGGCAGTCGGCCTGCTTAGATTAGTGATGTTTTGCCCTTGCAGCACGCTGTTAGGAATGTACATGTCGCAGTGATTTTCAAACATGTATAGCTGCGTGACTCGAACACCAATACGGCGCAGCATACCAATCGAACCATCTTCTAGCTTGAGCACATCACCAAACTGAAAAGGCGTATCGATCAACAGCACCACACCACTAAAGAAATTAGCCAGAATATCTTTTACCGCAAAACCGATGATAAAAGTTGCACCGCCAAGCGTTACCCAAATCCCTGTAAGATCAACGCCAAAAGAGCTGAGCACTAGCGCTGCGCCCAAGACTGTAGCAATCACAGGGACAACAGCTTCTAGTAATGGCAACAGTACGTCGTCCCACATTACCTCTGACTGCTGTGTATAGCCTTTTAGATAATAAACAACAACTTGATTAAATAGCTGAACTATCCAGTAGCTACAAGAGACAATTAGCCCAGCGCTTAGCAGCCGCTCAAAGTCGTCTACAAAATCATCCACCCCATCAACGGATAGCAGCTTTGAGAAGGTGAGTTTTAAACTGATTATCACAAAGCTAATCAGTGCTGGGTAGGCAGAGACGTTAAGTGTGACTAGGGCTAGATCGCTCTCGAATCGACGAAAGAGCGATCGCAACCCGCTAAACAGCAAAAAGTAAAGCAGCGCCGTTCCTAACCCGGACGCTAGCAGTCCACTGATCACAAATGCGCGTGTACCTGCTGTAAATGGAAGCAGTTGTTCTAGCATAAAGCTTGTCTATTCGATCTCTAGCTTAAGGCTGGGCAAGAACTTCTGAAGATTCTTCAAAGACTTTCCCTGCCAGGGCATATCGTTTGAGCCTAAAATCACTAGCTGGGTTCCCTTTTGCTTGCGCAAGCCCAAGACAAACTTAGAGAGCATACTAATGCCTGAGCTATTCAAAAAGGCCAGCTCTCTAAGATCAATTGTCATCACATCAGGGCTACTGCCGATCGCTTCAGCGAGTAGCGCATTGATAGGTGCATACTCTTTAGGGCCACCTAGAGCCAGCTCACCTCTGAATTTAACCGTCGTAGAATCAGAATCATATTCCACGACATAGTCTTCGCCTTTCACCTCTTGAACTGTCATATGTAGCTATTCCAACTTGCCTTATCGTGATGAATACTACTTTACGCGATTGCGCCCTACTAGGGTTTTTTACTACTGGCTCAATACCATAATCCCTATACCCGGATTTGAGCCATCGTCGTCACCAGAAAAAAATCATCTCTAGAAGTCAGCGGTGTAAACTGCCAGCCTAGCTTGGCTTGATAGTCATTTAGCATGGTGAGAAAGCCCAGTCCAGATATTTCTGCATTCTCATCTTCGGCGCTAGCTTCTACTTGCTGCATATACATCTCCTCAGGATCAGCGCTCAACAGTTTTCTAATAAACATCTGAAACTTTTCGGCCCCGGCCCGGCTGACGTTATTAGAAGCAAACATCACGGCCACTATCTCAGTCTCATCTAGAAAGTGAATGCCAAACTTCACCTTCGATTTGAAGCGATGATCACTTCCAGTTAGATTAAACTTCATGGCATTCTCTAATAGCTCGTTAGTGACATAGCTGATAGCCCCTTTTGTTTCTTTTATTCTCTTTTCTGCCTCGGGATCACCTTCGTCTAGGGGTAGAAAGTTGATAAAGTAGTCAGCTACAAAATGGGAGGATAGGCGCTGCGATCGCCAGCGGTGTCTGATCCGCTCAGAAGTAGGCGTAAAGCTCAGCTCTAAAGAATCACGATCAGGTGGAAAGTCTTCAATAAAGCTACCAAATGTTTTGTGCATAGAGTTCGTCCCTTGAGAACTGTCGTAAAAAGCCTGCTGGCTTACTGCTGCTTAATTACTAGCAGCGTGATATCATCAAAAACTTTTTGCTCACCAATAAACGCTCTAACGTCACTGATAATTCCCTGCTTGATTGCTTCAGCGCTCTGCGGCCAGCAGCGCAAGATCACTTTGCAAAAGCGCTCCATACCATACTGCTCTTTTTGGGGGCTATAGGCTTCTGGGATACCATCTGTATAAAGAACAAGGCCATCACCCGGATAGAGCCGAACAACAGTAGAGTCGATGAAGTCAGAAATATCAGCATCTAAGCCGATGGGAAGCCCTAAATCCATCGTGTCGATGGGCTCAATCCTACCATCCGCGCGGACTACCAACGTTTCCTCGTGCTGCCCGCTAATTCTCACATTTCCTTTCTCGTAGTTGAGCACAGCCAGCGTCAGGTTTTTATCAGTGCCCATTCGCTGAATATTACTATAGATAGTGCGGTTTAGCGTATCTAAGAACTTCACTGGATCGTCTTCTTGGATCTGCTGTAAGGTGCGCACTACTGTTTGAGTCATCAACATCAGCATGCCGCTTTCTAGACCATGACCGGTCACATCGCCAATGCCAATAGTCACTAACCCGTTAGCTTGCAAGACATCGTAGTAGTCACCGCCCACTTCATCAGCGGGCTCCATAAAGCCTGCGATATCTAGTCCATCGACGCTATCTAGCTCTTCGGTCCTAGGCAAAATCAGCTGCTGAATCTGTCTAACCGCATCTAGCTCGGCGCTCATGCGTAGATTCTCATTCTTTAGCTTTTCGTTTAGCCGAGTAATCTGTTGATTAGCCCCGGCGAGATCAGCTGTTCGCTCTTTGACTTTATCTTCTAATGTCTCGAATGAGGTCTTAAGCTGGCTAGTCATGCGGTTGAATGAATGAGCTAGCGTTCGCAACTCGTTGACGCGAATAGACTCATCAACTTGCTGACTAAGCTTGCCATCGGCAATCTCTCTGGAGGCCTCAGTTAGACGTAGAACCGGCTGTGTGAGCCAGCGCGTGGTCAGAACACCAACGCCAACCGCAATCCCTAACGCAAGAATCGCTAAACCAAAAGTGTTGCGAATGTTGCTATAGATCTGGCCCATGAAGTCGGCTTCTGGAATGGTAACGACAATCAGCCAATCTAGCCCTTTATCGTCGCTAAAAGGGAGCACCTGAACAAACTGACGCTGTCCGTTCAGTCTGAAAGTGAGCTGCTGCGATCGCCTGATCTCTCCAAATCCGCCAAACCGCTCTGCAATGTACTCAGTGGTGCCGCGTACTAGCGCGTTGCTGCTATCTGCCGCGCTCAACAGATCGGCGTCGCCAGTAACCTTGGTGACCGTTGCCGATTCTTCTACCGAGCTAGAAACTAGACGGCCTTGCCTATCGACGACAAATGCCTGACCCGACTTACCAATTTCTAAGGTTTGTAGAAAGCTACGAAACTCTTCTGGCAAGACCACATCTGTCGCACACACCCCAATTAAAGAGCGCCCTTGTCGGTTGTAGACAGGCGTACTCGCTGTGATATTGGGTAGGCCAGTGGTAAAAGCCAGATAGACATCAGTCCAAGTTGGCCGCTCAGCTCTAAGCGCGTCCTGATACCAGGGGCGCCGCCTAGCGTTGAAGTAGGCATCTATTTCGCGCAAGAAGCTCGTACGCTTGCCTAGTACATTCATAGCGTAATACTGCCGGCGCCTCAGTGTAGAAAGGTTGCTATACGATAGCTGCAAAGATCCGTCATCGGGCGATCGCAATACCCCAAAAAAGTCACCCTCTCGATTGCCACAATAGACAAAGGCAATATTCGGCGATATCCGCATCTGCTGATACATCTGAGATTCTCCAGTGCTACCGTTGGCAATATCTAGAGTCCCTTCTAACAATGCCGCTGCGTTTAGCCGATTAATCTCATGGGGAATCTCAAAATAGCCTTCTAACTCGCTTTGAATTCGCGCTGATACCTCAGTACGCAGCTGTGAAGTGAGCGTTTGCACAGCCCGCTGTCCGGTTCGAAAAGAGAGGTACCCTACCACGCCAACCGTCGCACAAAGCTGCAAGACAAACGGCACGATCAGTACCCGGCGCAGCGGCACATGAAAATTCTTGGAATGTGAACTGAACAACTGTTTCATGTGGAGCGCCTGATCTTCTGGCCTTGATTAAGCATTATCTCTGTTTAAGAACTAATAGCGTGATATCGTCAAAAACTTTTTGCTCTCCAATAAAACTTCTTACATCTCCAACAATTGCTTGCCTGACAGCAGCGGCAGATCCTTGCCAGTTCTGAGTAATCACCTCACATAGACGGTCCATACCATACTGTTTTTTGGCCATGTTATAGGCTTCTGGAATGCCATCGGTATATAGAATCACGCCGTCTCCTGGCGCTAGCTCTACGGTGATATGATCAATAAAATCAACAATGTCGTCATCTAGGCCAATCGGCAGACCTAAGTCCATCGTATCGATCCGCTCTATGCTGCCATCAGCTCTCACGATTAGCGTTTCCTCGTGCTGGCCGCTAATGCTGACTTTGCCTTCTACATAGTTGAGGATAGCCAAGGTTAGATTTCTATCAGAGTTCATCCGCTGCACGTTGTGATAGAGCGTCCGGTTGAGCGTATCTAAAAACTTTACCGGGTCTAATTCTCTAATTTCTTGTAGGGTTCGCACCGCTGTCTGGGTCATCAGCATCAGCAGTCCACTTTCTAGCCCGTGGCCAGTCACATCGCCAATGCCCAGGGTGACAATGTCATCGGTTTGCAGCACGTCGTAATAATCGCCACCGACCTCATCTGCTGGCTCCATAAAGCCAGAGATATCTAACCCTTCAACCTGATCTAGTTCTTCTGCTTTGGGTAGGATCATCTGTTGGATCTGCTTGGCAACATCCAGCTCAGCCCCCATACGCAGGTTTTCTGCTTTGAGTTTGTCATTTAGAGCAGTGATTTGGTCGTTGGCGCTCGCTAGCTCAGCAGTTCGTTCAGCAACTTTATCTTCTAGCGTATCTAGAAAAGTTTTGAGCTGTCTGGCCATACTGTTGAATGAATAGGCCAGCTCTCCGACTTCATCAGCAGAAGTTTCGGGGGCTTTCGCGTTTAAATCGCCCCCTTGAATCCGATTGGTTACTTCTGTTAGTCGTTTAATCGGATCGGCAATCTGCTTTTGCAGCAGCCGCACCATGAAGATGCCTACGCCTAGTGCCAGGAATCCGCCTAGAAATGTCTGCCATTGGGCTAAGCTAAGGCTACGGCTACCCGCTTGCAGTTCGCTAGCGAGCACATTTTGCTGATCGGCGACGATGCTGCCTAGCTGTTCTAACATGACCTCTGCGATTGGCTCTGCCTCATCTTGAAATAGCTGTAGATCCTGGCGGTAGCTGTCGCTCTCCACAATCTCAAACATGCGGGTAGGCAGTGCAAACAGAGTTTCTCTTTGTTGAACAATCTCACCTAGACTTTCTAACTGAGCCGCGCTCAGTGCGCTCTGGTTAGCGGTGAGCTGCTGTAGGGCCAGCTGATTTTCTTTGGCAGTCGTGTTGTAGTCGAAGCGAAAGGTGGGCGATCGCGTCACTAGATAGCTCTGCAGCGCCGATATCGACAGCGAAAACGTACTTTGAAAGTCCGCCATGTCTCGCAGCAAAATGGTATTGGTACGAGACGGCGATCGCCCCTCTTGCTCATCCACCATGCGGGTAATTTCGCGTTGAATGATGATAATGCTTCTTTGCCCTTCGGTGTCGAGTAGCTTTAGAGCTGGCTGATTGTCTAACAGGTTATCTCTTAGCGCGATTAGCCGATCGGGTAGTTCTAGCCAGCGGCTGTAGTTCTCCTCTAGCGCAGCGAGCTGATCTAGTGAGCCTTGAGAGGTTTTAGAAGCCGTGCGATCGCCAAACAGCCGATCAAGCTGAGAAATATCCGCCTCAAACTGATGCCGAGTCTCCTGATAGCGATAGCGATACTTTGGTTCGCCCGTGGCTAGATACGCCCGCATGTTTGAGAGCATCTTCAGTAAATTCTCCTGAGCACTCGCCGAAGCAACCACTGTAGGTACCCGCAGCTGCTGCGTTCTTTGGATACTAGTTGACGCGACCTGACCCGCGATAAAGCTGAGGATCACAACCAATAGGGTAATTGCCACTAGCGAACCAAATCCTAGGGTCAACTTACGACGAATTCTGAGGTTTCGTAGAGAAGTCTCGAACCGAGAAAGTTTGAGATATTTCCTGAGTGAGGAAGAATTGGTATTCATAAGAAAGGCACTCACTACACGAAAACTATAGGCTCGCAGATTGACTTTGCAGCGAAAACTGTTCAAAACTCAGCTCATTTATCTGGTTCCATTGAAAAATTTGACGGCGAAACTGTCGCCACTGATCGTAGAGCGCCTTGAACGTAGGATCCGTACGGGCACTCTCTTCTAGCAGCTCAAAGGTTGTCCTCTGGGCGGCTTCCATGATCTCTATACTGTAGGGCTTTAGTTTCACCCCTCGATCAACCAGTCGCTGTAGCGCTTCGCCGCTCGCTGCGTCAAAATCTGCCAGCGTGGTGAGATTGGCCGCTGCTGCTGCCGAGCGTAAGATGCTCTGATAGGCTTTGGGTAGCTGCTGCCACTGCGCCTGATTGATCACTAGTTTGTAGGTTGACCCAGGCTCCCACCAGCCTGGGTAATAGCAGTACTGCGCGACTTCATATAGCTTTAGCTGCTCGTCAGTTTGAGGACTTTGCCACTCGGCCGCATCTACTGTGCCCGCTTCTAGGGCTGCGTAAATCTGATCGCCTGCTAGCGCCACTGTCTCTACGCCTAACCGCTGCATTACCTTTGCCCCAAAGCCAGTTATCCGCATCTTGAGGCCTGCTAGATCAGCGACTGTTTCTACCTCTTTATTCGTCCAGCTACCCATCTGGATACCCGCGCTGCCCGCCGGAAAGACGACAACATCGAAGGGATCATGTAGCTTGGTCATCGCTGCCTCGCCGCCACCGTAATAGAACCAGGCGTACTGTTGATAGGGCGTCAGCCCAAAAGGAACAGTAGTGCCAAAGACGAGGGCCGGATTTTTGTCTATGTAGTACAAGCTGCTGGTGTGGCCACACTCCACTTCACCAGAGCGTACCGCTTCAAAGACTTCTAGGGCGGGGGCGATCGCTCCAGAAGCATAAGGGGTAATGATGAACTGGCCATCGGTCATAGCAGCTACGCGATCGCAAAAGTCCACCGCTGAGCGAAACGTGATGCCCTGCCCCTCTGGCCAGCTCGTCGCCATCCGCCATTCGATCGCAGGCTGAGTCGCTGCTATTTTTGCTGTCGAATTGGGCGAAGTCGTTTGATCAGCCGTTTGATTAGCCGTTCGATCAGCCGTTTGGTTAGCCGTCTGAGTCTGAACCACCGAGCCTGCTGTGGCTGAGCCCACTGCCCCTAGCGCCGCTTTTTTGATTAGCTTTCTACGCCGCATAGCCTAAGCGTCCTCTGTCGTTTGAAACGCAAACTGACTAAAGCTCAAAGAACTCACTCGATTCCAAGCGTATAGCCGATCTCTAAACGTCTGCCAGCCTGCGTAGACCTCACTAAACTTTTGATCGTCTGCGGCAATCTCTGCATACATTTCAAAGGCAGTCCGGCGACAGGTTTCTAAAATCTCTTGGCTAAACGGTAGCGTCTGCGTTCCGCCAAGTCGAAAGCGCTCTAGGGCTTCTCCGTTGTTAGCATTGTAGAGCGCTAGCGTCGCTAAATTGGCCTCCGCTGCTGCCGTTTTGAAGATGGCTTGATAGGCTAGCGGCAGCGCATCCCACCGTTTTCTGTTGACTAGCGTCGCAAAGCTTGTCCCCGGCTCCCACCAGCCAGGATAGTAATAGTAGGGCGCTGCTTTTTGCAGTCCGAGCGTGCGATCATCACTTGGTCCAATCCACTCCACCGCATCGATGGCACCTTCTAATAGGGAAGGAACGATATCTTGAGCAGACAGACTCTTGATGTCTGCGCCTAATCGGCTGAGTACCCTACCCCCTAACCCCGGTACCCGCATCTTTAGCCCTTCAAATTCGGCCACAGATTCTATCTGCTGACGAAACCAGCCTCCCATCTGCCCAGTGGTATTGCCCGCTGGAAACCAGACTAGATCAAAAGGCGTTAGGATCTTTTGAATCGCTTCTATGCCGCTACCGCTATAGAGCCAGGCGTTCTGCTGCTGTGCGCTGAGCCCAAAAGGAACAGACGTTCCTAAAGCTAGCGCCGGACTTTTATCTAGAAAATAGTAGAGCGCAGTGTGACAGCACTCCACGCGATCATCTGACACAGCGTCAAACACCTCTAGCGGCGGGGCTAGCTCTCCACCTTCGTACGGGGTAATCGTGAAGCGGCCGAAGGTCATATCGCTGACCTGCTGACACAAGATATCAACCCCGGCAAACACGTTGAGGAATCTAGGCCAGCTCGTTGCCATGCGCCAGTTGACAACGGGCTGATCGGCGACAGGCGCTACCGTCATCGGCTGGCGAGAACTACAGGCAGCGGCGGTACTAGCTAGACTAACGGCGGAGGTTTTTAGTAGCGTTCGTCGTTTCATATATTTTTTAGGTGAGCAGCAGCCGTTCGATAGAGTGATTCCAGGTCGATTTGTTTGGGTAAGTTGTTGTGACTTGTGGCGATCGCCAGCAGCATGACATGCATATTGTCAGAAGAGGTTATGTAAGGAAAGTGAATATCCGCATGCGCATCAATCCACATCCAAGCCTAGTCGCCGAGTGGAAACGCTTGCTTTATCCCGGTGATCGTGCCAGCCGAAAAGGAACAAATTCTTCAAACGAATGGTCGCTGCCATCAGCATCGAACAGCGCATAGATCCGCTCGAATTCACTTTGCTGCGGTGAAAAAGTTGTTGTTGACATTCGAAATGCTCACTTCATCGAGGTATCTACGCTTTCTCTAGCCATCTTCCAATCGAGAGGACCACCTTGGTTTTCCTGCAAGTTATTCCTGCATTCCGGCGTACAGCAGGCGGGTAAATAGCCTTGCGCCGTCGTCTTGCTTTAGCTCAGCATAGGAAGGGGGCTCTCGCCGTCCAATGGCTCGCAGATCCGACAGCAGCTCTGGGTGAAACTGACAGGTAAACGAGCGCCGAACTTTCTTGGTTTCAAAGTCTTTATAGTTGATACAGGTGGCTGAGCATTCAGTCACAATGTTGCCTGCTTCAGCGGTTGAACACAAAATTTCAACTGCGTCCGGTAGCCGAATTAGCCAAGAGAGCGGACTATTGGCAACGATGTGGCGACAGGGAATCAGCACATTGTGAATTAGCCGATAGGCCCAGTTTGCAAACAGAATCGCTTCTTCGTTGACTTCATCCGAGTGGAACATGGCAATGTTTAGCTCATGCTCGTATTTAATTGAGGTGTCGATCACCCCTTCGTGCTCGTCGGCGGTAATCTCGTGAGCGGCGATGAGTTCTTCGGGAATGCCGGAGGCTAGCTCTGGTGATCCGTAGCTTAGTAGCTGGCGATCGCCAACTTCCTTGGATTCGTTTTCAGCCACCGCAAACTCAGTATCAGCCCAGCCATTGGCGACAACACGACCATTGCGCTTACGAATTTCTAGCGACTGACCCACCGACTGAATCTTCTGAGCAATCCTCCAAAGTGATTGCAGTGCTTGATTGTTCTTGTCCTGGGACAGCGCCTTTGTTTCTAAAATCTCGCGAACGGCCCGGCGAATTAATTGAATATGCGCTTGGGCAGCTAGCTGATGGCCCAAACAGATGAACAGAGCTGGTGCACTCGTCGGGCTTCTAGCCAGCAAAATCTCTTCTGTTAGCAGCAGCAGCTCATGGTGTGAGCAGTTCGCACTGTCGAAGCTCGGGGCGTCGCGCACAGAAGCATTGCCACCCTCGACGATGATGGCAATGCCTGAGCTGATCAGCGGTACCAGCTTTGACAGCTTTGGTAATCCCGAAGCCCACAGCGGAAACAAAACAGAGTCGCAGTCGGCAACTTTTTGGGTGATGTAGGCGGCGTTAAGCGAGGCGCGAACGGGCTCACCTAGCGGATTGTGGCCAACATGCTCCCAGGGTTCGACGATAGCGATCGCATTGCGAAAAAGCTGCGGCTGCGCCAGCAAAACCTCTAACACCTCTGCCGAGTCAATCACCTTTTCTAGAGGTTGACCCTGCCCCCATTCAAACGCCGAATTGTGTTCTAGCACAGACCGCTCTGCCAGTGGATTAGGCGAATGGCGATCGGCTAGAAATCGGCCCAACAGAATATGAATTGATTCAAACTCCGACCCACCTGCGCTCAGATAGCCTGGGCGCGATCGCCACTGCGGCACAAGCTGGTCAAAAGATTCGGATAGCATCGGAGAAATTTCAGGAAAGGAGGGTTTGGCCATAGTAGCGCGAATAGTATCCCCAAATAACGCTTGAGAAAAGGTGTAAAAGTGCTGTTAAAAAACGAAAAAGTGCGAAAAGTGCTATGAATTATTGACGATGTTTGCTAAAGATACTGGAAATGATTTTGACGACTTGCATCCGTTAGAGCCTATTGTTCGTACTAAAGATATTTGCTGGTTTCAAGTGCATCAAAAGCTAACTAAAAGAAGGTAAAAAGTATTATTACTTTTCTTCAACTGGCGCTTACAATTAGTGCTGAAAGTGACTTATTTAGGTGTAGTTTTATATATCTACTGTCCTTACTTTTTATATGCATAGTGGAAATCTTTAGAGGCTGGCAACTACCATGAAGAAAGCACTACAGTAGCGCTTACAGCTTGCTCTTCTATCCTTTTTCGTTTCTATGCTTGTCAACGACTCTCGTCCTACCGTAGAAGCGCACGTTCTTTCTGTTGTCCGTTTAGTAGAACTTTGTGCTAGTGGGATTCCTAGCAACAATGAATTTAAGTACAAAGCTAACGTTCGCGTCACCTGCTCTGGCACTGAACAGTCCAATACGCAGCTAATGACTCGTTTACAGCCAAGCTGGTTAGTCGATATTGCTCATCCTAGTAATTGTTTATTCACGGTTACTCTGTTCTATCGTCAGGGTGGGCTAGGTCAGCCCTGGCATGAAGCAGGCAGCATTAAGGTGACAACAGCGGATTTGTTTGACAAGCAGCGTAGCGTTGAGATCTCACGGCCAGTTGCGACTTGGCCAGCAGCACCTGAGCTGATGCTAAACGCAAGGTTCACCTGTAGCGATCACACTTCGCAATCCGGTGAAGCTGTTTCGCTCAGCTTAGCTGGGACGCGAGCCAACGCTAGTCGTAGACCTACTTCTTTGGCGCTAGTGAGTGATGATTCTATAGAACTGCCAGAAGCCATCCCGCTGACCTACTCAGAAGCCGTCATCGTAAAGGACGTATGGAACAAGCTCAGAGCTTGGAAAGAGCTACAGATGGAGACTTTTTTCAAGCGGCTGCTACTTGAAGTACCCGAGCTGGACTATATATTCGGTGAAGCCTTTGAAAGCATACCAGACTACTTTTTTGAGATGTTTGACTGCTGTGTGCGTGAGCTGTGTCCGCATACCGAAAACGTGGTTTGGGAACCAATGATGGGGGTGCCGCCTGAGAAGGGGGACGCTTTCGATACAGTCGCTGACTACGGCGCACTCTTTGCCGATATTGGTATGCAGCCTCAGCATTGGCTAAGGGCGCGGCAAGTGTGGATGTGGATGCTGCCGCAAATTCCCTATCTAGAAGAATACGACCGCGAGGATCTAGCCAAAGGTAACAAGTCTGCGCTGTGCAAGTTTTTTAATACGCATGTGATTGGTGGAATGGTGGCGGCACGTGATCGTTACGACTCTGCCTTACCGCCAGCCTTGGTTCAGAAGATGGCCGATTCTTGGCAGTACTTTGCGCCTCGAAAGAATGAGATGGGTGTAGAGTTCTACCAAACTTTATTTGAAAGATATCCGCAAGTGCTGCCGATCTTCGGTCGAGCCGATATGGACTATCTATCTACTCATCTATTTCAGTCTCTAGAGTTTATCTTTCTTTGCTTGGCAGAGGGTAGCACTGAGCGGCTGATGAAAGAGCTACGACATCTAGGTCGACTACATGGAAATGCGGGTGTGCCTTCTTTTGCCTATGGGGCTATCTCAGAAGTCATGATTTCGATGTTTGAGAAGTACGTACCCGGCTTTGACGAGCAACTTAAGGAGGCGTGGCAGGTGCTAATTGCGCGGGTTAGCAACGTGATTAAGCTACCCAAGCTTAACGAAGAACGGCTGCTGAAGAAAGCGCGTGAGTATCTAGATGTGATCGCAAATGAGCAGGCATGGGAGGAGAGCGATCGCGAGCGCCGCTGGCAAGAGATCAAGGCCGAAGTCCAGGCGACTGGCACCTATACCCATACCTATGAAGAACTGGCCTATGGCGCACAGCTAGCCTGGCGCAACACCTCCAAGTGTATTGGCCGCATTCAGTGGAGCAATATGGTGGTGCGCGATCGCCGCCACGTCACCGACCCAGACGAAATGTTCCAAGAATTAGAAGAACATCTGCGCCTAGGCACCAACGGCGGCAACATTCAGATTGTTATGACCGTATTTCGGCCCAAGCTACCCAAAGAGCGCTGGGGGCCGCGCATTTGGAATCCGCAGCTAATTCGCTACGCCGCTTACGAAATGCCAGACGGCAGCATTATGGGCGATGCGGCCAATCTAGAACTCACCCATCAAATTATTGAAAAAATGGGTTGGCAGCCGCCAGAGCCGCGCAGTCCTTACGACATTTTGCCGCTGGTGATCGAAGTGCCTCGCCACGAACCCAGGCTCTACAGCTTTGCGCCAGAAGAGATTCTCGAAGTTGAAATTGAGCATCCGACTATTCCAGACTTCAAGACGCTGGGACTGCGCTGGTATGCGGTGCCGGCGATCAGCAACTTTCGGATGGATATTGGCGGGGTGACCTACGCCTGTTTACCTTTTAATGGCTGGTATATGGGCACCGAAATTGCTCGTGACTTTTTAGAAGGCGGGCGCTACGGCAAGATGAAGGCGATCGCTAATCTGCTAGGTCTAAATACCAGCTCGGAGCAAACGCTTTGGCGCGATCGCGTTGCCCTAGAGATGAACATCGCCGTTCTGCACTCATTCCAAAAAGCAAAAGTGACGATGGTGGATCATCAGTCAGCCGCCCAGCAGTTTCTAGCCCACGATCTAAGAGAGAAAAGAGCGGGCCGCGAATGTCCTGCCGACTACGGCTGGGTCGTGCCGCCCGCTGGCGGTAGCGCCTGTCCTGTATGGCATCACCAGATGCGAGACTTCTACTTAGAGCCTGCCTACCACCACGCCGCTGACCGTTGGGCCGTTGAAGCCGATATCGATCTAGAACAGTTTGTTCAAACCACGCATGAAAGTGACCACCAGCGCGATCGCATTCTCATTCTCTTTGGCTCCGAGACAGGAACCGCCGAAGGCTTTGCTAGACGCGCTGCTCGTCAGCTTAGCGCCTATCATCCCAAGGTGATGGCCTTAGACGACTACAACGTCAACACTCTTGACGAAGAAAAGCTGTTGTTAGTGGTTACTTCTACCTTCGGCAATGGAGAAGTTCCGGGCAACGCTCAACAGTTCACTCAGTGGCTAAAGCAACAGCCCTCAGATACGCTCAATGGCCTCAACTATTCCGTACTAGGGATCGGCAGCACCGTCTATGAACACTTCTGCGCCGCTGGCATCACCCTTGATAAGGCCTTAGCCAAAGCAGGCGCAAACTCAGTGGTTCCCCTACATAAAGGCGACGAAATCAAAGGACAAGCCGACACCTTCAAGCGATGGCTTAGCCTAATCTCTCGCATTCTCGGAGCCGACAGCACTAGCACCACCCCTACTACCTCCAAACTAAAAGTCACCTATCTCGCTGACTCTGAATCTCACGCTCTCCTTAATTTGGAAGCTGAGCACAGCCACAGCCGAGTCCCTGTGCTTACAAACCAAGAACTCCTCAAAGCAGTCACTCCTGGCAGCCGCTCCACTCGCTATTTACTGTTCGATACCGCAAAGACAGAAATTGCTTATGAAACAGGCGATCACGTCTCTGTTCATCCTCACAACCCTGAGGAACTGGTCTTAAGAGTATGCGATCGCCTTAGTCTCTCCCCCGACACTGCCTTTAGCGCCAAGTACGTCCTACCTGATGGCAGGCAGCTAGAAGACGAGCCGCCGATCGCCGTGCCGACAACCGTGGGGCAGGCATTGACTGAAGATCTAGATCTAGCCTTTAAAGAACCCTTTGGCGAACTGTTGAATGTTTTGCACCAGGCTGCTGAGAACACCGAAGAGAAGATTCGTTTGGAGACCTGGTTGGAGATTCTAGCACTTGAAGACGGCCATGAAGAGAACGCGGCTCTGCGCAAAATGCTGCGCGATAACTTCATGAGCGTCGCCGATCTCTTTGATGAGTTTCCCTCTGCTCAAATCACGTTGGAGATGCTGCTAGAGGTGCTACCCAAAGAAAAGCCAAGGCTATACTCTATCTCTTCTTGCCCGCAGCTACAGCCGGGCAAGCTACAGATTACAGTCGGCGTGTTGCAGATTCAAACCGATGCTGGCAAAACGCGTCAGGGATTATGCTCCAACTATCTAGCCGGATTGAGCGAAGGTGATTTAGTTCGCATAGAAACTCACACCTCTGATTTTCGCCCACCAAACGATCCAAGCGCGCCTTTGCTGATGGTTGGGCCTGGAACTGGAATCTCGCCGCTAATTGCCTTCTTACAGCACAGGGAATATTTAAACAGTCAGGGGATACCGCTCGGTAAAGCCACGTTATATACAGGCTGTCGTAACCACGACGACTTTTTGTATGAAGACCAGCTCAGAGTTTGGCTAGAACAGGGCACTCTCACCGACTTGCAGGTCGCTTTCTCGCGGCTAACGGCGCAAAAGGTGTATGTACAGAATCTGATGCAAGACAATGCGCGATCACTCTGGCAACAGCTTTCACATTCACAATGTCACTATTATGTTTGCGGCGACGCCAAGATGGCCGACAATGTGTTTGAGGTATTTATGCAAATTGCTAAGACAGAAGGAGGATTGACTCACTTAGAAGCGGTTGATTTCTTCAATCGCATGAAGAGCGAAAAACGTTTCTCAACAGATGTTTGGGGCGTTACTCTCAACTTCAAACAGGCCATCAAACAAGTGGAGAAAGACAACTACGCTCGCGCCGAAAAATGGCTAGCCAACTTGTAGCAATCTCTTTTCTCTTCATTCACTACGTATCCGCACAACCCCTATGCACCTTCAACAGTTCTGGGAAAAGTATAGAGAATCGCAGCGTCACTTTTCTCGTATTGATCTGCCTCATGCCGATTTCTATCAGGCAAATTTGAGTGGATTCGATTTTAGTCAGAGTAACTTGGCTTTTGCTGATTTGATATGGGCCGACATCAGCGGCGCCAGCTTTGAAGGTGCAGACCTGCGTCGCAGCGTAGCTATCTGGATGCAGGGACTCTGGACAGATTTCAGCGGCGCTAACCTTAGTGGCGTTGACTTTAGCTGTGCAAATATCCAGTCGGCGGATCTAAGCAGGGCAGACTTTACAGCAGCCAAACTCTCCGGTGCACAAATGACTGGTGCTTGTGCACGACAGGCTTGCTTTCAGGCTGCAAACCTCTGGGGCGTGGGGGCGTCACAGGTTGATTTTAGCGGGGCCTGCATGAAAGAAACAACGCTGTCCACAGCAAATTTTCAGGCCGCTCAGTTTGTCGCCACAGACTTGAGCAGCGCCGATCTGAGCGGTGCAAATCTAGAGAATGTCAACTTGAGAGATGCCAACCTCAGCGGTGCGAATCTTCGGGGTACAAGCTTGAAAGGGGCCAATCTAAGAGGGGCCAATCTGTCTATGAGCGATCTTACAGATACGGACTTTACACACGCTCACCTGACTCGTACAATTTTTTCAGATCGAGGGTATGAAGATACCCTAATCGCTTGATGAAAAGTCTCTTAAAGTTTGTTTTAGTCTTAGTTCCTGCCATCTCAGCAATCTGTTTTGGCCCGACTTTAAAGACATCTGCTACGCCATTGATAGAAACCGCTATCACCCCCGATCAAACGCTTGGCGCAGAGCAGTCTAGACTGATAGACACCCTTGATCGCATTCGAGTTGAAGGGGGAGCAGAAAGAGGTAGTGCTCTATTCCACAGCTTCCTAGACTTCAACGTAGGGGAAGGGCAGCGGATCTACTTTGTTGGATCTGATGGAATTGCGAACATTTTGACTAGAGTAACAGGCACTCAGGCATCTAATATTCTAGGAACACTGGGCGTCGAGGGGTCGGCTAATTTGTTCTTGATGAATCCCAATGGTGTCTTGTTCGGAGAGAACGCACAGCTTGATCTATCTGGATCATTTGCAGCGACAACAGCAGAACAACTTTGGATAGAAGGGACTGAGTTTAGTGCGGTGCGACCCAAAGCGCTACCATTATTGAGCGTTAGTTTGTCTCCAGGACTTCAGTATGGAGCCAGTCGCCCAAACAGCGTAGTCGAGAATCAAGCGAGTCTGAGTATTCGTGAACAACAAAGTCTGACGCTACAGGGAGGAACGGTTCGACAGCTAGGAGAAATACTTTCACCAGGCGGATATGTTGATCTTTCTGGAGATATGATTGAGCTAGCGGGAGTAGTGGATACGCGATCGCATAACGGCCAAACCGGTATCCTCCTAATTGATCCAAAAAACATTGTGATTCGAGACGGTGAACCGCTCAGCGGCGACGACGTCAGCTTTGCACTTCTTACGAACAACGTCACATTGCAAGCTGATAATGACATCACGATAGCAGATGATATCGCGACTGCTACTGAGAATGATCTGACATTTTCAACCGGGCGATCGCTCACTATCGGACCTAACCAAAGCATTCTCCTAAACGGAGGAGATTTCGCTGCTCGGATTAACGACCAGCCTGTTAATCCCGGCGATCGCGACCCAGGTACGGCTCAATTCTCTATGGGATCAGGCGCTCAGATTCTTACCAACGGAGGGAGAACAAGTATCACCTCAGGCACTTTCGGGGAAACCAGTGGGATAGATGCGGCCAACGCTGCGATTGTGACTGGAAGTCGGACAACTAGCGGCGGTGCGATCACGCTATCAGCTTTGGACAATATTTCAGCAGGGTTGTTGGATAGTCGTAGTGAGGTAGGCGCTGGTGGAAATATCACACTTACCAGCGCAACTGGGACAATTGCTACTAACGATAACTTGCTAGCAGATGGCGCTGGGCAAGGGGGCAATATTGAGCTAGGGACAGAAGGGGCGATCGCCATCGATGGCAGACTCAGTACAGAGACATTTGGCCAAGCTGGAGATATCACCGTCAGTGCAGGCGGTGACCTTGAGATTCGCTCTCCAGGTCCGGTTGTCTCTATGCCCGCTGACATCAGCTCTCAGGGCATGCTCTCGGGGCGCATCTCTTTTGCTAGCGGCGGTGCGCTCACAGCAGAAGATATTCGTCTGACTAGTCGAATTGTCGGAGATGGAACTGGCGGCGACGTCACTTTCTCTGCGGATTCAATTACGTTCAATCAAACGTCTGTTGCTTTGAGAACGCGTGATGAGTCTCAAGCCTTTTTGGGGTTCGAGCAAGATGCCATTACCGGCAACCTAACGTTAGAATCCGCAACGGATATCGTTATGCAAAATAGTAATGCCTTCGTTGCCTCTGACTATGGCTCTGCGGATGCAGGTAATGTAGAAGTCACCACCGGACGACTACATATTCTCAACAATTCTGACTTTGTTTTTCCGTTTAGCAGCGCTTTTGGCATTTTTGCCTACGGAGACGATAGTAGTACGGGTGATGGCGGTAACGTGACTATCACAGCGACTGAGTCAGTCGAGATTGTGGGTAAGTCTCCTGGTGAATTTATTAGAAGCGAGAGTCCAGCGGCGGCTGAGGCCGTTTTTACTGAATTGGTAACAGAAGGGACTTCGATATTTACTACTGCGTTTGGCGGAGGAAAAGCTGGAGACATCAGCTTGAATACGGGCCAGCTAACAATTCGAGATGGCGCGGGACTATTGACTTCTGCGGTATTTGACGAAGGCGGTAATCTCTCGGTAGTCGCTGACGACATTAACTTGCAGGGGTTTGCCCTACTGTCTACAGGCACAGGCGCAGTCGGCGGAAACTCAGGCGCTCTTACTGTAGAAGCCAACAACATTAGACTGACTGATGGCGCGGTGATCTCGACTGCTTCTTTCGGTCCGGCAGACTCTGGCGAACTTTCTGTAACAGCTCGCCAGCTGAGCGTTGAAGGGGGGAGCACTGTGGGCGCTAGCGCGTTTGCCTCTGGCGATGGCGGCAGGTTAAGCATTCAAGCAGATGAGCTAGTGGAGGTGTTTGGCACGATTAGCGACGGCAGCGTTTTTAGTGCTATTTCTTCTGATTCTTCTGGGGCGGGCAGTGCCGGACCGCTGAGCATCGATACTGATAGGCTGATTGTGAGCGATCGCGGCGCTATCGTCACGGCCACCACGGACAGCGGCGCGGGCGCAGATATCGATATAGATGCTGGCACCCTACGGCTGAGCGCAGCCCAAATCAACGCCTCTACTGCCACCGCAGAAGACGGCGGAAATATTCACATTCGAGCTAGCGACTCAATAGAAGTCTCCGGCAGCGGCTTTGACAGCCTAAGTCAAAAGATCATAGAGCCTGCTATCAACGGTACCTTAGAGATAGAAGACTTTGACGAAGGTATCCTGACAGTCACTGGAGGCGATGGCAATGCTGGCTCTGTTCTGATCGAAACGTCTCAGTTTGCAGCTCGTAATGGAGCGCTAATTACCACCAGTACGTTAGATGGCGGTAGCGGCGGCGATATTGATATCACAGCTACAGATGATTTGCAGCTAGAAAGCACGCTACTATCGACGGCTACCTTTGCCCAAGCAGCGGCGGGCGATATCAGGCTAAACACTAGCAGACTGCGAGCTAGTGGCGGGGCTCAGGCAATCACGACCACGTTCGGTCCTGGCAAAGCTGGGAATCTGACAGTGACCGCTTCGGAGTCTGTTGATCTAATCGATCCAACAGCAACAGGAATTGCTAGTGGCTTACTGGCTTCTTCGTTTGAGACGGCAGCGGGAACAGGGGGCGATATTCTAGTAAACACTAGAGAGCTTCGTATCATCGATGGCGCTACGGTGTCTGTCAGCGGAGAGGGGGAAGGCGATGCTGGCAATATTGACGTTAGCGCTAGATCGCTATTGCTAGATCGAGGTTCGATTACGGCGACTAGCGCCTCTGGAGAAGGGGGCAGCATTCTTCTACGGATCGAAGATACGGCCGTGCTGCGTAATGGGAGCACGATTTCCACAACCGCTGGACAAGTAGGCTCTACTGGCAACGGCGGCAATATTATCTTTAGCGATGGCTTCATCTTAGCCGTCCCAGCAGAGAATAGCGATATCTCCGCTAATGCCTTTGAAGGACGCGGTGGCAATATTGCCATTACCAGTCGCGGTTTGTTTGGAATTGAATTTCGCGATCGCCTCACTTCAAATAGCGACATTACTGCTAGCTCCGATGTGGGTATAGACGGCGAGGTTGATATTAAGCTGATCAATCCTCCGCTAGAGCCGACACAAGTAGAGCTGCCCGAACAGCCCACAGCCACTGACCAAGTTGTTGTTCGCTGTACAGCGCCAGAAAATGAATCAAATACGCTAGTCGTGACCGGGCGCGGCGGCCTGCCTACTGATCCTAGGCAGCTCATTCAAGGAGAAACGGTTCTAGAAGATCTGCGGTTCTCGAACGCTGTAGGGTTAGATAGGCCAATAACCGATTCAGTTAGTGAGCCCGATCTAGTAGAAGCACAAAGCTGGCGTTTTGACGAGCTAGGACGCGTACAGCTAACAGCAGCGCGATCATTAGAAACAGCCCTTCACACAGCGTCACAGTGTTCTACCCTAGGTGAGCAGGCGAGCTGATATGAAGAGAAAACTGCGCTACGCAATTCTGTTGATTCTCACCTGCGGCCTAATCATGCTGACGGCGATCTCAACAGGAAGCAGTTCAGTCTCAGCAACCGACATTCCCTCAGCGCGATCGCTTATTCGTACAGGTGTTCAGCAGTTTCGCAGCGGATCGGTAGAAGCCGCGCTGTCTAGCTGGCAGGCCGCCGAACAAGACTATGAGCGTCAAGGTGATACCGATGGCGTTTTGCTCAGCAAAGTTAATCAGATTCAGGCGCTGCGATCGCTTGGCTACTATTCACAAAGTCAGCAGATTGTTGTAGATATTCAACAGACCCTTTCTGCTCTCCCTGATTCTCTACTCAAGGCTCAGAGTTTACAGACAGTAGGTATCTCTTTTATATCGTTAGGACAGTTAGAAGCGGCTAGAGCGGCTTTTTCTAAGAGTTTGGTAATTGCTCAGCAGTTCAATGACACCAACACCATAGCCAGTGCCTACTTCCAGCTTGGCAATACCGCTCAAGCAGCCGATAATTTTGGTACAGAGCTTGAAATAGAGACTGCTCAGCACTTTTACCAGCAAGCGCTGGCGAGCGCAGATCCAGATTCGCGTATTTGGTTAGAGATTGCCTTGAACCAAAGTCGTCTCTTGGTTCAACAGCCGGAAGAAGCAGCGCTGTCTTTAGCTAGCCCTTTAATTGAAGAGGTTCGATCACGCCTAGCAGACCTATCGCCTAGCCGCTGGACAATTTACGCTCAGATTAACTTGGCTGAAACGCTTTTATCTTTTCCTGGCGAAGAGCCAAGCGGCATCGAAGTGCTGACAAACGCACTTTCGCAATCGCGATCGCTCAAAGATCGGCGAGCCGAGTCCTATGTCTTGGGCCAACTAGGTAAATTTTACGAACACGCTAAGCAGTGGTCAGATGCCCTTTTGCTCACAGAGCAGGCTCTGCAACAAGCCCAGCAGCTTCAGGCTAATGAGATGATCGCTAGCTGGCAGTGGCAGCGGGGAAGGATTCTTAACGCTCAAGGAGAAAAAGAAAAGGCGATCGCCGCGTATAGCCAAGCCGTTATCCTACTCGAATCTCTAGATCAAGACCTCGTTGCGCCTGGCTCAGAAGCGCAGTTCTCTTTTCAGCAGCGCGTGGAGCCCGTTTATCGAGAGCTAGTGGCGCTGCTACTCGACGGTGTAGACCAGCTGCCAGCAAATAAACAACAACAGCGGCTAATCAAATCTAGAGATGTGATCGAGTCACTTCAGCTCGCAGAACTAGAAAACTTTTTTCGTGAAGCCTGCCTCACCTATGAACCACGTCCAATTGATGAGATCGACTCGCACGCAGCGGTAATCTATCCGATTGTGCTGGGCGATCGCCTAGAAGTCATTCTTACCCTACCTGGTCAGCCCCTACAGCACTACGGTAATTTCCTTCCTGACCAGCTTGCCACCTTTCAAGCTTTGCGTCAGGCACTTAACCCAGCCTTTCCTGCCACCGAAATTCTAGCTCCAGCCCAACAGATCTACGACTGGCTGATTCGCCCAGCGGAAACGATTCTCACCGAGCAGTCGATCGAAAGGCTGGTCTTCGTTCCAGATGACTATTTGCGTAGCGTGCCGATGTCTGTTCTACACGACGGTAGTCAGTTCTTGATCGAAAAGTATGGCGTTGCCCTTACTCCTGGGCTGCAGCTATTCGAACCTAGCAAACTTAATAGTCAACAGTTGAAAGTTTTGGCGGGCGGTATAACAGCCGCTCAGCAAGGGTTCGGCGCTCTACCCGCAGTCGATGCAGAAGTTGCTGAAATTCGCGCTCAGTTTCCATCACAAGTCCTACTCAACGCGGACTTCACCAATCCAAATATTGCAAAAGAGATTGAAGACGTTCCCTTTTCTGTTGTGCATCTAGCTACTCATGGCCAGTTCAGCTCAAAAGCTGAGGACACCTTCATCCTCACTTGGAACAATCAGCTTCAGATCAGAGAACTAGAGCGGTTGCTACAGCAGCGCGAACTACAGACGCCAGTTGAACTGTTGGTCCTGAGCGCTTGTCAAACAGCAAAAGGAGATAATCGCGCCGCACTAGGTATGGCGGGCATAGCCGTTCGCTCCGGCGCTAGAAGCACCATTGCCTCCCTCTGGTCCGTCCAGGACCGCTCTACTGCTGAGCTGATGAGTCGGTTGTATCAAGAACTCAATCAAACTCAAACTTCGCGCACAGAAGCGCTAAGGCAGGCCCAGCTATCCCTCCTAAACACCCCTGATTACGCCCATCCTTACTATTGGGCTCCGTTTGTACTAATCGGAAGCTGGCTGTAGGGTTAGGTTTGACAGTAGCGTAATCAACACAATCATTTTGATCGCCTTTCACCCTTTCAGTTATTAAAGGTGAAGCCGGCTCCTGGAAGAAGGGTGAAAGACGTTGTCTTCTATAGCTTGCGTATAGTTTTCCTTACAAGCTAGCTGCTGAGCTAATGTTTTATGTCACGATTCTTAGATTGTATTGTCATGGTCGTCAACATAAATAACTTTAACACTCCAGCAGTTGAATTAATTGAAAGATTATAGGAGATAGTCGAATGTAGATATTACTCCGGCGGTTGAATAGACGAGATAGAATGGAGTCGTAGAGTGGCATCGTCAAGTTAATCTTAACTAGGCAAATTTAGAACAGATTTATTGAGCTAGTGCTATCAGCTCGGCCTATGCGATCACGCCGACCCCTGCGATCAATCTCCAACTGTCGATCTGCTGGCGCATCGTTTTTCTATATTCTGAAGCCGTCTGTTTGTGCTGATGGGGATGGAAATGACCACGTATCGGTTCAAAGGCTGACAGAAAGCGCTGTGCCTGACCCACCGATTTGAATCGGCCCATTCGCCTCTCCCTAACTCGGGTCTGTCTATGTGAGTTCTCAGCTCGATTGTTCAATCCTTTATGCTGCCTATGTTCTACATTCCTCAAGATGTCCTTCTTAGCAGCGCCATAACTCTTGAGTCTGTCGGTGATGATGACTCTAGGGGCAAAGCCGGCTGGTTTGAGTAGTTTTCGGAAGAACTTCTTGGCTGCCGCTTTGTTGCGGCATCGCTGCATCAGGATATCGAGCACTACACCATGCTGGTCAACAGCCCGCCACAAGTAAAACTGTTCACCTTTAATCTTGATGACGACTTCGTCGAGATGCCACTTATCACCGGGCTTTGGCCGCTGTTTGCGAATCTGATTGGCATAGCTCTGAGCAAACTTTAGACACCATCCTCTGATCGCTTCGTAGGTGACCGTGATGCCCCGATAGAGCATCATTTTCTCAATGTCACGGAAGCTTAGTGGGAAGGTGTAATACAGCCAGACGCAATAGCTGATAATGTCGGCTGGGAAGCGGTGGCCACGGTAAGGATTATTCATGGCTGAAGCTTCTCAGAGGCAGTAGACCGGAGTCAACTCTAGCCAACTTGACAATGCCACCGTGAGCTATCAGACGTACAGGTATATGGCGGGGGACGCTACATTTTGTGGGACGAGCTAGGTCAAGCCTTTCAGGTCTCGGATCTATTAGCAGGTATTTATGGCCGAGAAGCCTGGATGCAAAAGCTGATGGCGACAGTCCAGTGATGCTGACCGGATGAGAAGGTAGGGACGGCGTATTGAGTAGTCTCTCTACCTCCATCGCGCGGTTACCTTTCGGTCATTAAGGCGGTAGGGATAAAGGATTCGTTGTCCTTTGTCCTAACCTATCTGATTCTCTGCTGGTATATAACCGCTTTTTTGTGTTTGTAGTCGGGTTGGCGGTGGTACTAAGTTTTTCCAGAGCACCGGCCCCACGCGCACATCATGCTGACGATGCGCGTAGTAAACAAAGATGACTTTGGTAAAAAGCTGCTAAGTCAGAGTCAGCAACAATTGGATAGGAAACATGACCGATGAATGGAGTTGTAGAGGAAGAATATTGTAAATAATTCCAAATAAATGCTAGACAGAAGCCAATTTGAGAGAGAGTTGAGTCATGGGTCATCAAAGTGAAAGAGTAAGTCTATAGAAAGGCTATCTAGAAACTGTTGTTTCAATATTCATTGAGTAAGTGATAAGAATTAAATTATCTGCTCCATTTGTTTTTGATGAAGACAAAATATGCTCAATATCTTGCTTAGGTTTTCACCTTTATCTCTATGTACTACTAATGATTTAGGATTAACGGCTAATGGCCAAGAAATTAGTGAGACAGTTGTCAAGATAGGGACATAGCTTTGAAGTCGTTGGAGGTAGGGAATCTGAGACCTTTATTCCTGATATGGCTTTAGCCTTAGTTTGTGTTGCCGCAGTCATTAGTCCGGCCATAAAGCCTGAGTATATCCGTGTTAGAACTATTGAGATATAAACTCTAATTTTCGGATCTTCTACTTATCTACTGGAGCAAGAGAAAATTCTCAAAAACTGAACTGTAATAATATGGTTTAGGCTTTGATAAGCAACTAAAGACTACGGATAATAGATTGTTTATAAGGTTTATCAAACAAGAGTTTTATCGGATATTTCATAGAGAGATATCTGTAGTTTTCCAAAAGTTCAATCGTATAACAACATCTTTTATTTTGGAGAGTGCCAATCATGAACAAAAATCATCTGGTATTTCGTCGGCTTTCCAGTCTAGTTAGCACTAACCACTCCAATCAAGTTCATCTCTTTCGACAAAGAACTGCCATGGCCGTTCTTGCTACAGCATTGCTATTGTCCGCACCTCAAGCTCAGGCTTTTGACATTCTTGACGAACTAGACAATTGCTTCAGCGGAGGCTGCGATCCGAGCAATTCAGAAGTTGTTCAAAGTATAACTGACCGCATAGAAGAAACCCGTGAGATAATTGACAGCGTGAGATGGCAAGACGTTGCTAAATTTTATAATGATCCAAGTTCTATCTATAGAGTACTCTGGGGGGAGCTGGCCAACGTTGCGGATACGACACTGAACGGGGCGATTAGTCGAAACTTCGGACACGTTACTAACAAGTGGGAGTTACGACAAGGTCTTGAAGATCAAGGAATAGTTGTCTATGGTCTTGAGATAGATCATGACGAATACTATCTTGCTACAAGTGCTGCGGCAGCCTCTGTAGTCGTAGAAAACCCTTCTCCTCTGATCCACTATTTTGAAGATTTAGCTTTCCGTAGTTACAATGAGATGCTGCTAAATCTCAACAGTGCTCTTGAGAAAGCTCCAGAGAGTATGCGAGGGGAGTATGCATCAGAATTGAAAAAGATAGAAGATGCTCTTACCCCTAACTATATTGCAACCGCTTTAGCAAGCTATGCGAGCACTGGAAAAGTCCCTGATATATCGTTAGATATAGATTTATCCACTGTGGACGTACGTTTTGGAATCTTAACTTATAGCCGTGGAGAAAGAAGTCCTTTGGGAGTACTTGTAACACCAAACACCCACCAGCCCTATATCATAGTTACACCTCCTGGGCTAAGCGCTAGAGTTTCGCAGATTATAGAAGAACACTCTCTCCCACAGGAGGAGATTGTATCTTTCGCCACGTCACCTCAAGATAGGTCTAACGACCTAATGACAATTAAGAAGAGCGGAACGGGTAGTGGTGCAACGGAAGTCCATATTCTTTCAGGCGCTAGTAACTTTCAGCAGTTCATTTTGCAAACAGGAACTGCGCTACATGAAACCGCAGACAATTTCGATCATGGTCTAACTGATTGGGATAGGGATGGAGAGTCAGACCTAGTCGCGATTAAAAAGAGTGGAACAGGTAGTGGTACAACGGAAGTCCATATTCTTTCAGGCGCTAGTAACTTTCAGCAGTTCATTTTACAAACAGGAACTGCGCTACATGAAACCGCAGACGATTTTGACTTTGGAATGGCTGATTGGGACAGAGATGGACAACTAGACCTAGTCGCGATTAAAAAGAGTGGAACAGGTAGTGGTACAACGGAAGTCCATATTCTTTCAGGCGCTAGTAACTTTCAGCAGTTCATTTTACAAACAGGAACTGCGCTACATGAAACCGCAGACAATTTTGACTTCGGTTTTGTTGATTGGGATAGGGATGGAAAGTCAGATTTAGCCGCGATCAAAAAGAGTGGAACAGGTAGTGGTGCAACGGAAGTCCATATTCTTTCAGGCGCTAGTAACTTTCAGCAGTTCATTTTACAAACAGGAACTGCGCTACATGAAACCGCAGACAATTTTGACTTCGGTTTTGTTGATTGGGATAGGGATGGAAAGTCAGATTTAGCCGCGATCAAAAAGAGTGGAACAGGTAGTGGTGCAACGGAAGTCCATATTCTTTCAGGCGCTAGTAACTTTCAGCAGTTCATTTTACAAACAGGAACTGCGCTACATGAAACCGCAGACAATTTTGACTTTGCTTTGGATTAGCGTTCATAGCTTGTCGAACACTGTTTGACAGGCTATGAAAAGAATAGATGCATAGTCTTCTGGCTATTTATAGATAGTGCGGTGAACAGAATAGAAATTTGAGATTTTCTAGCCAAACGATATGTATCACTGCTACTAAAGGCCTAAAGCAGTATAAATGAACTTATCTAAACTCTAGGACTTGGAAAACCCTCTCTGCTTTATCTTTTCGAGTTGTGATCGCACTCCCTTAATTAGTACGTTTTGCCTACTCAAAACCTATACCTTTCGAGGCGTAAGGAAAAGCGTGTTCCAATTGATGTCTCGATATAGGTTTCCTTTAAAGTCTTAGATCTTTTGAGACGCGAGATATAGAGCTTTTCTCAATGTCAAACATGCAAGATAGTACGATTTTGTGAAGAATCACCCTATGGCTTCTCGAATCTCTGTCTGAACATTCACGGTTTATAGATCTGACGCTGTTCTCAACCAATTGAGCACTGACGAATGCTTCGGTGTCCAACCGAGCAGGCTCTTCGCTTTGCCTGAACGAACGCGACTGTTGGAACCAAAAGCAAAGTGAGCCGCTTCTTGCCCCCATTCTTGAACGGCTTCCTCAATTGTCCAGGATTGAGCTGTTTCACTAAGCCCAAGTTCACAGTGAATTGTTTCAGCAATCTCTTTGAAGGTCGCTTCACCGCTTTCTAAGAAGAAAAACGATCCGGCAGACGCTTTCTCCAGTGCCAGTAAGTATGCGTCTACAAGGTCTTCAACATGGACGGTTGACCAAACATTCTCACCTTGTCCGATGTATCGTGCCTGTTGATACTTATTAGCTGTAGCAACCATTAGAGGAATTTGAATACTGTCAGCGTGTAGGCCCGTCCCGTAGCCGTAAACCAGACAGGGACACATGACAATAGAATGTACCCCCCTTGTACTGCCCTTAATGACGTGAGTATCGACGGCCACTCTACCAATCTTCTCAAAACAAATCGGTCGAGGAATGTCTTCTTGAAAAACACGAGAACTGTATTCACCGGCAGCGCGATCACCCACAATGCTCGATCCACTGTTGTGAATTAGTTTTTTACCTGACCCTTCAAGTGCTTGAAGCAACACTTCAACGGCAAACGGATCGTCAGCATCAGCAGCGTTGATAACGGCATCGGCGGATTGAGCTGCCTGTGTAAGTATCTTTTCGTCACTCAGAGAACCCATGACCGGATTAATCCCCGATTGTTTGAGCAGCTTCGACTTTTTTTCTGACCGACACAACCCATCTACAACATAGCCGGCTGCTACTAACGCCGTCGCGATTGAGCCACCAATATAACCCGATGTCCCTGTCATAAAAATTCTCATTTGTTGCTCCTTTTGCTGTGAGCCAATTATGCAAAACTACTTAGAATTATGTAAGAACGGATTTTTCTGTGACTTAGTAACAAATTTGTTCCTATCTACTGCTATGAAAACGAGAAAATGACAAGACACGAATCTTACGACGGTGCGAGTGGCTGCTACATAGAAGCAGCTTTGGAAGTTATCTCGGGCAAGTGGAAGGGGGTGATTTTGTATCACCTCTTGAATGGAACAAAGCGATTCAACGAGCTAAAACGCCTTTTCCCTGAGCTATCGCAGAGGATTTTGACAAAGCAGCTGAGGGAATTGGAAGACAACGAGATCATCAGTAGAAAGGTCTATCCAGAAATACCCCCGAAGGTTGAGTATTCTCTAACAGAGTTAGGCATGTCCTTGGAACCGACGCTACGCTCTTTAGAGAAATGGGGAGTCAACTATGTTGAGGTGACTAAGTACTCAAGAAGCACTCAACCCAAAAAGTAGAGTGTTGATGCCGAACTTTCTTTGTCTAGACGGTTAGCGCAAATATCCGCTCAGAAACCCACTGGTTTCTGAGTTGTCGCTTTATAACCAGCTATGGTTTTTACTAGCCCAAAGAAGTTCGTTTGATTCACTCTGTACTATAGTCTCGAAAATGACCGTTTGTAAGACAGTTTTGGAAGCCAAAGCAGTGAACGAGTTCTGTCCGTTTGAGATGTCTCATAACTTGTTTCATTATCTATGTATCATTATTGAGTGATATAGACGAGTTGCGAGACGGAAACATGAAGGTTGGCTATGCTCGGGTGTCTACTTTTGAGCAAGATCTAGATTTGCAGCTTGATGCGCTGGAGAAGGAGGGGTGTGATCGCATCTTTTGCGACCAGGGCGAGAGTGGGGCTAAAGACAGTCGTCCAGAATGGGACAACTGTCTCGACCATTTGCGTAAAGGAGACGCGCTTGTTATCTGGAAGCTAGACCGAGGACCAAGCATCTGATTGAATTAGCCGGAGCGTTAGAGAATCGAGGCGTGGAGCTAGGAAGCCTGAAAGAGCAGATCGATACTGCTTCAGCGATGGGCAAGTTCTTCTTTCGGATGACGGCCTCGATTGCAGAACTAGAGCGAGACATCATTCGTGAGCGCACACTGACAGGACTAGCAACAGCTAGAGCCAGAGGCCGTAGAGGTGGCAGAAAGAAGAGTATTACCGAAGGGCAGAAGTTGGAAGCTAAGCGTCTTGCCGATGAGGGTGAAATGAGTATTACAGATATCTGTGAGAAAGTTGGCATTAGCCGCGCTAGCTACTATCGGCTCGTTGGCTAAACCGAAAAAGTGTCTTACTCCATAACCTGAATGATGATGGCTTTGTCACAGATACGCAGCTTACCTCGTCTTATGGGTATAGGCGATTCTGAGGTTTTTACCACCATGAAGCTACTTGAGATTCAATCAAGCGTTCGGCAAGACGGATCAGTCTCCCGAGCACTTAGCAACGAATTCGTTCAATCATGTCAAAGCTGCCGAACAGCAGGCGCTCAAATTCAGCACCGTCAACGGGACGTAGGCACTAAACCACCGGCTCATCCAAATGCGCTCTGGACGCAGGCAAACTACACCCCACCCGAGGCGCGATCACCCGAGATGACTAACGCGCTATCCGTGTCTGAAAACTGATCGAAGAATTGCTATGGGCCGATTATCTTATTCTCGGTGTGCCGATGTACAACTTCAGCGTGCCTAGTCCACTCAAAGCGTATCTAGACAATGTTATCCGTATCAACCGGACATTCAGCTTTGATCCTTCTACTCATGAATTTAAAGGGCTAGCAGGGAATAAGAAAGCGCTGATTATTACGCCTAGTGCCGGAGACTTCACTCCAGGAACACCGTTGGCGGACATGAACTATTGCGACACTTATCTGAAGTCAGTATTGGGCTTCATCGGTATTCACGATGTGGTCGTAGTGGCTGCACCCAATCAGTTCATGGCAGACGATGCGAGAGAGCAAAGTACGCAAGCAGCTAGAAAAGAGCTGGTGCAGCTGGCTGAGCAGTGGTAGGGCATGATGGATAAGCTAGCCACATTCAACCAGCACCGAGCACTACTGTTTGCGATCGCCTATCGAATGCTAAGCAGTGCAACTGAAGCAGAAGACGTACTGCAAGAGGCTTGGATTCGTTGGCAGTCAACAACAACATCTGTTGAGACGCCTAAACCTTATCTCTCACAGATTGTTACCCGGCTCTGTATCGACTACCTACGGTCGGCGCGAGTTCGGCGCGAGCGATACGTGGGCACCTGGCTACCAGAACCGCTAGCAATCGCTTCTATCCAGAATCCTGAAGAACATGCGACCTTAGCAGAATCGCTATCGTTTGCTTTCTTGAAGCTACTCGAATATCTTTCCCCGACAGAGCGTGCTGTTTTTCTGCTGAGAGAAGTATTTGACTACAGCTACGAAGACATCGCTATAACAGTGGGTAAAAGCACATCGAATTGTCGTCAAGTAGTGCATAGGGCGAAACAGCATCTGAGAAGTCACAAACCTCGTATAGAATCTACACCTCAGCAGAAAGCAAAGGTAGTGGAGAGCTTCTTAGAGTGCTGGCAGCAAGGCAATCTCAGTGAGCTGATCTCAATAATGACAGAAGATACTGTCTTCGTTTCGGATGGCGGTGGTAAGGTGACAGCTGCGCGCTATCCGCTAAAAGGTTCTCAGAAAGTAGCCCGTTTTCTGCTCGCGCTCCGACGCAGTCGCCTCATTCCGCCAATGACTTCTCAGTTTGCTTACGTCAATGAACAACCTGGCATAGTTAACAGTGTGGAAGACAATCCTCAGAGCGTTTTCAGTTTTGAGTTCAAGGAGTGTCGCATTCAGACTATCTTTGCAGTGGCCAACCCGGAGAAGCTCGATAGTATGCGTTCTCACTTCGGTGTCTCATAATGGCATTGTCAAGTTGAGCCCAATAAACTGGTTTCAGAACAGTTTTATTCAGTAAGTGTCATCCGAGGAACCTATGCGATCAGCCTTACCCTCGTGAGCGCTCGCCAACTTTCCATCCGCTGGCACATCGTTTCTCGATAGTCTGAAGCCGTCTGTTTGTCAACGTGTCATCACACCATCACGCACGACCAAGGCGATCGCTCTTTGGTATCAGCTATTGGCACACTGAAGTAGTGGGCTGTGTCATCCACGGTCACGATGTACTCGGGGGCACTCTCTTCTTCGCTCTCCTAGTCGCTGCTCTATGCTTTGCTAAAGACCAAAGCCTGCTCTAGCTCCACTGACACCATTGACAGTCAGAACTAAGGTGATCGCTCTCGATGGTGGAGTAGACAGCACCATCGACATCATTGACACTAGTAGTGTCTACAAAATTGAGGTGATCACTCTGACAAGAAAAGATTGAAGCAATCACTCCTCTCGACAAAAGATGACTCAACTAGAACGCGATAACACCTCATCACCTCAGCGGGTCATCACGCTATCACTTACTAGCTGTAAACCTTACCTGTACCTCTGAAAGAGCTGGGCCTGTACGACGACCCGATAGCTTTCCTTCTGTCGCACGATGATGCTTCGAGCATAGCCATACTCCATTCCAGGCCCGATCACTTCCACCTCTGGCATAGGGAATGATATGGGCTGCTTCTACAGCACTGCCATCACACGCTGTCTTCGCTACACCGGCAATCCGCTCGTACTCGCAATCACATAGTCCCGGACTAGAAAGCATGGCGCGGCGAAGAGAGGCATCGCGCCTTCTCACAGGTTCCCACGTATAAAGGCACGAGAAGAGATGCCAGGCGGCATCAATGACTGCGGCAGCTCGTTCTGCGGCCAAGCTGTCAGTTACAGCAAATTCTATCTGCTGGTAGTCGGCTAAGAAAAGACTAAAGTCACTTCCGCGCATGGCCTCACCAGTGCCGACATGGCCTGTACTTCCCAACTCAGGAAACAAGTCTTTGACTAAACTGTTTAGATCTTTCTCAATCTCTGCTTTGAACTCTTCCCATTCTGGTGACTTGATCACTCTGACAGTATCTGCCCACCTTCTAGCTCCAGTCTGACGGCTTACCTGACGAGAACAAAAGTGCAGGTAGTGATAATCTCTCAGATGAAGGCACCCCTCTGCCGCACTAATGATGGCTTCAGGCCGCTGCTTGAGGTTCTTTTTGAGCTGCTTGGCTGGCGTACGCGAATGGACGTTGTAGAAGGAGATGTCTCCGTCCCTCACTTGTATCCCAGACCGATAGCCGCTTCTACGACTGCCAACGCGCTGAATCACGGAGAAACACGGATCGATAATGTACCATTCGAATAAATTGCCTCTGGCTGCTCGGCTAGCGGCGGGTCGGCCTAGACGTTCAGCCAGCGCATCTTTGAGAAACCCTACCCCTCTTGGTTCTTCGTCGCCTGTCATCGCTGCTTCCTTTGCTCATAGCCCAGAATGCCCACACAAACTTATCGCTGCGACTGCGTAGGATTGGGTTGCTGAATGAAGTCAAAGTAGCGATACTTACCCTATGCAAGCGGGATAGCAATGGTGGGAAAACAGAAATCTACTTGGAATGAGCAGCAGGCAGCTAAGGCTAGAGCGTATATTTCGCAGTGCGTTACCGAGCTTTGCAAGCAAAACGCTTTCCCTGAAGGCATTACCGCACGCTTTGTTTTACTTTCTAACTATCGTGTCTCAGGGCAAACGCTCTATCGTCATCGAGATCTTTGGCATCCTAATCATATGAGCCAGCAGCAGCTAGCAACTCTCTCTCGGATCAATAGCAAGACCAAGAACGGCAACCATAAGAATCACCCGACATCTATAGGGGCAAACGAACGCTAATGCAATCGCTCTGCTCTACAGTCAGAGCACAACTCTACATGAACGTGATATCACCTCATCACATCAACTGGAAGGTAACAGACACATCATTGACACCAGTGACACAAATGGAGCAGTCAGACAGGGAGTTGCCCCATCTATGTCGCTCACGGCATCGTTGGTAAGGAAATTGCTTTGGATTAGGGCGATCACTCTGCCTATCTAGAGGCTGAGGCGATCGCGCAGCACAACAGTCTAGCGCTGGGGCTTTGCTTTCTTCCCATTCGACTAGGATAGCCCCACACCATTGTCGTAAACACTAGGTTGTTCTGGGTGCGTCATCTCGTAGACCTTCAGCGCTAATTCTTGGCTATTGCGATAGGGCTTCCAGTTCGGGTTATCCAGCCGAGACTTACCAGGCTGCCCTGTGCGGCTAAGAGCTAGCTGAGAGTAGGGCGCTGTCGTTTTACCTACGCGAGTTGCTGTCGGCGGTAGGGTAACTGGTATATAGGTTGGTCTGCGTATTGAGATAGGCATGCCTAAATGAGTCACCAACCACTCCCTTCTACAGCAGATGTCGAATATTGACCAGGGCCACTGCTTCTATTAAGTCGTTATCAGCTCTTGAACCCTCGTACAGTCTCACTTCTGTTCAGTTTGCTAAAGGTCATAAGCTTGATGCATATCTAACCAGCTTTCAGCCATTGGAGCCATTTGTATAGTTGCCAATCATTTTCACCAGGAGAATGCGTCAGTGATGGCGATCACCTCGGTAGACAAGGCTAAAGGAAATCGTGAAAGTCAGGTGCTGATACTAACTAAGCACTGATTCAATGCTAGCATGTAGCTACGTTGCTACATATTGTTTAGAGGCTACCATGTATAGCATTTCAAGTCGAGAGTTCAATCAAGATGTTAGTAAAGCTAAGCGGGCAACAGAACAAGGGCCGGTCTTCATAACCAATAGGGGCACTCCTGCCTATGTATTGCTAACCGTGGAAGACTATCACAAGCTAGTTGGCAATACTCATAGCGTTGCTGACTTACTTTCTATGCTAGAGACCAATCACGACGCTGAGATTGACTTCGATCCAGTGCGCTCTTCTCAAGTCACTGCGCGAACAGTAGATTTGTCATAATGTTTTTGCTAGATACCAACGTGGTTTCCGAGCTGCGTAAAGTCGGAGCGGGTAGGGCTAATCCTCAAGTAACCAGATGGGCCATCGCTACGCCAGGAGAACAGACGTTTTTATCAGCTATTACTATCTTTGAACTAGAGCGAGGTGTACTGCAAATAGAGCGGCGAGACTATGAACAGGGCAAGGCGCTTCGCCAGTGGCTGAATGATGGCGTTCTTGCTAACTATGCTAATCGTATTATTCCGTTCGATACCAAAATTGCTCAACGCTGTGCTTCGCTTCATGTACCGGACCCTCAGTCAGACTACGATGCGATGATTGCCGCAACAGCTTTAGAGAACAGCCTGATTGTAGTTACTCGCAACACAAAAGATTTTGAAAAGACAGGCGTGAAGTTACTCAATCCTTGGCTTTGATGCTCGTGATCGCCTAGGGGTGGAGTGAATGAGGAAGTATGGAGTACCAGCTAGAGAAGTAGCAGACGCAGGACTGGCGGAAAGGAAGTCGCCACTACTGCCATGAAGTGATTGCGTGCTACAGACCAACTTAGACAGAATCGAACGCATCCTAGAAGCTACCGCTACTCGCTAGCGTCATCCTCAACACCACTGACACCAATAGATCAGTCAGAACCGAGGTACTCATAGTCAGGCAATCGCTCTTTAATCGCGCACATTGACGAAGAGTGCCTAGATCTAGTGTCCTTTGACTTTGACCAGACCAGCAATTCAGCACTCACTATACTGTCATCTAACCTAAACAAGGCGCTCTCACACCTCAAACAATTCATTCGTGTCATTTTTATTAGGACAGTTTAAGTAACACGAATGACTGCTGGAAGATAAGAAACAGAGATGGGGCAATAGCGATCACAATGTTAGAGCTTAAGCATCCTTACACGTTTCTGGCGCACCACCAGTTCTATCAAATAAACTATTAGTTGTCTTTCAACAATCGGCGTTGCTTTGTCCATCGGTAGTCAATGCCTCTGTTAGCTCAATGACTCATCAACTCTTCGTGTACGGAACGCTCGTTCCTGGGCGGTCTAATGAACATGTCTTAGCTATTGAGCCACTCTCGCATCCACAGGTAGCTTCTAACCATGAAAGCAGGTTCTGACCAGATAGGAAATTGGAACATCTGACGTTATCCCTTTGATTAGTTGCGTTCACTTAAGTAGTTAGTCAGATGAATATTAGGGACTAGTATCCCAACGAAGTCATAAGTTTATGCGTCAGTGGAAGTTGTTCCTATCAAAATTCTTACTTGGGTTATGGATAGTATTGTTTAGCAGCTATCTCTCTCTCATTATCTTCGAGACCCGTAGCATCAATGCTGATAGCCCGATCGTAGAAGTCTCTCTCGAAGCGACCAGTTCGGTCAACGAGGTGGCCATTCCCGGACGCAGTTTTACCTGCACAAAGGTCGATTCGCAAGATCAGTGCCGAGCCGAGATTCTAGGCCGTCCATTAGTCTTAACACTGACACCTAACGAATCCAATGGGTTCGTTAGTAGCTGTCGAGCAACCTACGGTGGGCAACCTGTTGGCTGCTACAACAACGACTTTGGCCTCGGGGCCATGATCCAGAGAGCCTTTCAAATTCGAGACATTGAGCTAGATACTCAGCAGCTCAAAGCCGTGCGCAGAAGGTACTGGGGACTTAATACGCTGCTGGATACTGGAGAAGTACGGCTCGTAAATATTGGGACTGGTCTAGCGATCGCATTCAGTATCATCGTTGCTTGTTTTGTTTGGGTTCGCACTAAGCCCCTCAATTCTTCAAAAGGATACTATGTACCTAGAATGATTGTGTTAGTAACTAGCGGCCTCTGTGTTGGGTTTGTAAGCTACTGGTCTTTCATAGTATTACTCTTGAGCACGGGATTCGCCGATTAATCCGTCAATCGCGATTCTAGTAAGAGATGCTTTCTCTGTCTAGCCTAATTCTAAATTAGCCAGCCTGCGCTAGGCGAGGAGTCTTAATGATAAGACTTACAGGCGCGAGCGCAAAGCCCGCGCCTGTATTGAACTAGTAATATCTATACCCGCCTAATCGATTTCCTAGTGGCTATCTCCTTCAGTCCTGTTGTGCAGTGGAGCGATCTCGCTACTTTACCGCCGCTAACAGTTTGACTCTATCTCCCTCTACAATCCAATTACACTCGGTATCTTGCTCTCTCTGTTTTTAAATCCTATACGGAATCTGAAGTTGAATAGGCGACCACTTCTTTCACAATATCCAGAAAACCAGAAAACCAGCAGTAACGCAGACGCAGGCGTTCGCTCTGGAAGGTGAAGGGCTAGCGATCACTCTATGGGAAAGCATCGACATTTATCAGATACGAGTCGGTAACAAGGTGAGGGTACCTCAGGATATGATTGATTTTAAGTCTTGCGATGCCTCTTCAGGCAAAAGATACATTGTACATTCGCGCAGAATTTTCTCAGGTCGAATCTGGTTGTGAGCGCACCAAACCCGAATACATTCATCTGCCAACAACTCAATCTCATTCGGATCGGTAACTGCCGTGGCGGTCAAGGGATCGCACTGTAGAATATCGAGGAGCTTCACAGTCTCGGGCCTGCGAATTTCCTGATTGTGAGGAGTGTAGATTAATCCATGATACTGATCTTGGTATTGCAGCAGGACATAGATAGCTGGGTGCTTCTCCGCATAGATTTTTGCACTAACCAAATCATTAGTCAGTTTGAGCGCGTAGTCGCGATGCAACTGTAACTGCGCCGTGTGCTGATAATAAGGGGAGATATCCAAGTTGGACAACTGCTCGATATCTATATCGCCCGCTAGCAAAGTCACATTAGAAGCTAGATCTGACATGGCAACATCCTGTACCTGACTCTCTGTTAAAACCGGCAAGTCGATAATCCTAGCTGATTCGTCATGACGGTCTATCAGTTGGTGCCAGCGACGTTGAATAGCCTTTAGGTCGCTAGCGAGCGGATTGTCAACGCTTAAGGTAGGCACAAAGGTATATACGTGCACCGTGCGAGCTTCTGACCAGAAACGGAGGATACGGCCTGCTCGTTGAATGGGGCCGATAGGTGTCCAATCAATGTCGTAGTTGATGACAACAGCAGCATCTTGCATATTGACACCAACACCATGGGCATCAGTGGAAATGAAAACATCGTAGCTTTTCAGGCTAGCATCCGCTTGATTGGCTTCTGGCGCAAACGCCTCAATTAATTTCTCAATTTCATGAGACTCTTTCATCTCGAATGAGTCTGCCTGTTTCTCAATAGTCGCCGCCACTGATAGATTATGCATTAGCTCGGACAGAGCATTGCTCAAATAAACAACCGTTGCTCTGCGCTCGCAGAAGATAATTACCTTCTCGCGATTGGCCCGATGAAGGTTCAATCGTTCAACTAATGCCCTGAGTTTCGTATCGGCGGCCTCTGTCTGCTGCTCAAGCTTGGCTAGAATGGGCTCTAGCGCCTCCCGACGTCGTCTTTTGCTCACCCTAAAGGCAACTTTTCCTTGTTTAGAAAAGTCAAAGGCATTCTTGCCGCCGGGCGTTTCTAGCACTCTTTGGAGAACGCCTTTGAGCGCAAGGGGCGAGCTAGTCCAGGCAACTCTGACTAACCGCTCTATATTCTTTCTGAAAAGCCCCTTAGTGTTTAAATCAAAGCAGCCCTCAGAGATTAGAGAGGATAGTTCTGTCTCTAGGTCGAGCGGAAATTCTAAGCTATACAATCGAACCTTTGGAATGTAGCGACGCTCTTCTGTACCATATTGAATGTATGTCCCTCGATCATCTTTGATCCCGTAGTACATCGCAACGTGAGGAGTAGTCAGCTGTGAGGCTACTGGTAGACTAATAAATTCGTCAGTATCTTCGATCCGCCAGCTACATTCGGAAAATTCTGGTTCTGAGAAAAGAGCTCGGTTTTCTCCTGTTGGAGGCAGCAAGCTGAGCTGATTGTTCAAGTTGTCCGTGTTAGTGGCATATGGGGAACCTGTTAATAACAATACTTTTGAATTTCCTTGCCCTATCAAAGAGGATAACCGCTTAAAAGCACGGCGTTCGTTCTCGGGCGTTTGCTTGCTGCTCAACCGGTTGGTATAGCGATTCCTTAACTCATGGCTCTCATCGATGATGATTAGCCAGCGCCGACTACTTCCAGCATTAGCAATGTCTTCAAAGTCGGAAAGCGCTTCTATACGCTCGTCAGTCATATCTAAGACTCTAAGTACGAAATATTCATGAGGCAGAGCAGCAAAACGGCACTCCTGTTTCCAGCTACGTCTGACAGCTTTGGGGCCAACGACGATAATATTGTCAATGAGATCTTCATCTTTAAGATGCAACGCAACGTGAATCGCAACAACTGTTTTTCCTAAGCCTGTCGAAGCCACCAACATAGAGCCGCCGTACTCTCGAATCTGTCGCAGCGTCTGTGCAATCATATCAGTCTGATAGCTGACTGGCTGCTTCGGATATGTCATTTTTAATGGCTGAAGATCTTCTAAAGCCAGCATCGTTTTAAGATAGACATCCCAAGGCGTTGCCAATTGTAGCCATCGACGCAGCGCCTCCAGCAGTTCTTGAGTCAAGTCTTGAGCCCTGGCGAAGTAATCTTCAAAGTTCGCGATCAACTTTCTAACTTCTGAAAGACTCGTGACTAAACTACCTGACTCAATCTGTTCTAGCAACCCCCGACCTGTCGTATTAGACGACCCGATAATGGCAATAGCCTCATCGACTAAATAGATTTTTGCATGGTGGCTAAGGGCTCTGGCATCTAGAAGCAAAAATTGATCGTTCTCGATTCTTTCAATCAGGTCAGCGACGGCTTGGCGACGTTGGCGATCACAACCTGTTCTCAAGGCTCTCATAATTTCCTGAATTAAAGCCATCCGAGCACGCTCTTCTCCAGGCTCTTCGACCCCTACCAGCAAAGCCACCGGCTTGCCCTTTGTATGTGGTCGAATATAGTTCCAGCCTTTGATGGTAAAAAAACCAGAAGCTATACGAATTTTGCTACGCCCTGATTGAAAACAAAGCTTAATTACTCTCAAAGCCGTGCCTTCTTCAAACCAGGTGAGCGGGAGATCTGATAACTGAGTCGGAATAGGGTTTTTAGCAATGGCTAAACTTTCTGATTTATCAGATGACACGGCCTACATACCTGCTTTCTCTATGAATTAGTACAAGCATACTTCATAGAGAATCTATTCTAAAGCGGTAGGGTCTTTAACAACTTTGTTGAGACGATTCCATTGTAAAGAATGCGTAGCCCCGGGCCGACATGCCCTGATCTCAGCCTTGAAATGCCTTCCTCCACGCTTGTCTTAGCTAGGGTTCGATGAGCCTATCGGTTAGCCGCTTATTGTTGGACTATGCTCAAAACCCTGCTGCCGAGATAACCTGTACAGCTGCCTCGACCTCTCATGCTCTCCTCTAATCGCTAGCATCCCTGCTAAGTTGTTGGTCGCTACGCTATAGCCCTGCGCTGAGGAGCGCTCGTACCACTCAATCGCTTTATCACTATCTATTTTCGCGCCTAAACCCAACTGATACAAAGTCCCTACCATGCACTGCGCTTCTGCATTGCCTGCTTCAGCCGCTCGAATCACTTTCGGCCACGCCGCCTCAAAATCTTGCTGCTGATATTCGAGATAGCCTGGAAACCTAGCTTCACTCATTCACTCCATCCTTGACCTCAGTTGGCCAGTTCATCGCTTTTGTTGTCTCTGCCGGTAGGTTCGACGCGATCACCTCTGACCAGGCTTGTCGCGAGCTGTTGTCAGCGATGGGGGTAAAAGTCATATTTGAAACGATAGCTTTCAGCAGTAGGGGTCTGTATGAATAGCTGCGCTTAAACTTAGCGCGCTTTCTGTATGACGAGGTGATAGCGCTTGCAGTTGTGATTATACTGAATGCCGCTGGTTTCTACTTACTATGCTATGACGGTTGAAGTTTACAAGCCTGCTCTGAAGCCTAGACCTGTACCATCAGTATTGACGCCGCCTGTTGTGCCGATTCGTGCTGAGCGTAGGGCGGTCGTGGACATTCCTGCTAGGCAGGATAGCCTAGTCTTCAAGCCTATGCAGCCGCGCCTAGACTTAGTTGTCGGGATAGAGGAGATGATGCATCCTGACAGGCCTAGTTTCGCTGAACTGGAGGCGCTGGTTATTGCTGAAGGACTGTTGTGAGTAGTTATCGGTTTGCGACAGATGACGCTTATGGTGCGCCGTGTGATTGCCTATGACAGGTTTATGCAATCACTTGACCTTAGATAACCGCATATATTTAGGCTTTGGGTGGCCGTCTAGCTACTGAAGCAGAGTCTGTGCGCTACTGTGCGTTCACTAGATACAAGGAAGTCAAAAACGGTGCTGTCAACAAGCTATACAGTACATGAGAACCGACTTTGCAACCATCAGACAAAGTGTTCGTCCGTGTCATTGAGGGTCATCTACAGCCTTGATTAGCCGTCCTTCATCGTTGAACTGAAGCCCAAGCTCACCCACCCAGATAAAGCCTTCTTTCTCATGGAAGGACTTGTGATGATCGAGCAGTTGAGCGGCAGCAATCACCTCTGCCTGAGATGCTTCTGGGTCTGCGGCAACCGGCAGCATAGAAAGCGTTTGATTGAGCATGACCGATTTGCCCCCAAACGACTCTCGCAAGTATGTCAGCGTAATTCCCATATCAAGTGATTGATATGCCCACCACAGATTGGAGCCAACTAAGCTAAGTGACAACAAGGAGATGATGACACGAGACTTCTTCATTTGGGAGAATTCTTTGCCGTTTGTCGGTCCTGACACCACGCAATTAGCAAAGCATAAGGAGTACACCCATTACTACAAACTCGGCTGCCGCTAATACGGATAACATCAATAGATGAGTACGTTCAATAGAGCGCTTTTACCATCTCAACAATGAAGACTTTTAGCACATTGACTCTGCCGTCAGTCTTAAGTTGTAAAGTAGAGGCATATCCTGACTTTTTGCCTACAGGCTATGTTTCAAAACTATAAGCAATCGCTGATTTTGATACATAGGATATAGGCGTTTCGCGCTTAGCATTCAGTGCTCTAGTCTAGGCTTAAGTTCCTGTTTGCCAACTTCGGTACTCTGTGTAAGCAACTTCTCTTATCCAACCGGGAGTCGAACCCGTATGACAAGATTTGTCGAATCCAAGGACGGCTGTAGAATTGCATACGATAAACAGGGCAACGGTTCAGCACTGTTGTTGATACACGGAGGATTCACACAGAGTCGAGGAGTTTGGACAGATCTCTCATACGTTCAAGAATTACAACAACAATACACAGTCATCACGGTCGATATCAGGGGACATGGCGAGAGCGATAAGCCAAAAGCGAAGCAAGCCTATGCTGTCGAGCGACTCTTAGAAGATATAGACGCAGTCGCTGAAGACGCCAAGGTTGATCACTGCTTCGTTTGGGGGTTCTCTTTGGGTGCTTCTATCTGTTTACATACAGCAGTCAATAGAGAACTATTAGGCGGTGTAGCAGCAGCTTCGTTCTTTGGACAGGACTTGATAGAGTACGGTAAGCGCAATATTCCTAGCTTAGAAGCAGCGGTCGAAGCACGAGCGCAGAACCGGTTAGACTTATCTACACTTTCAGCAGAAGAACGCTTCTTTGTAGACAACGCAGACCTTGACATCGCTTTAGCCATATCGAAAGCGATGGTAGATTGGCCACGAATAGAGCCGACGATGCTGCGATCACCACTACTGATATATGCTGGCACTAGCGATGAACCAACTTATTCCATCTTGAAAAGACAATCGGACGACATACAAAGTAGCGGCGCGAAGCTATGCTTCATCGAAGGGTTAGACCACTTTCAAGCTGTCACGGAGAAGAAAATCGTGCTTCCTGTCGTACAAGAGTTCCTAGCCTGCACATAATTGGGTGCATGAGAGTTGAAGAGTTCGCCACCTTGATAAAAGCAGTCGCGTCAAGACGTCTCATTAGCTATGAGTTTTAGAATGATTATACGTACTATCTCTAGAAAGGAGTTTAGAACAATCATACATACTGGGTGTAGTTCGTCAGTAGTACTCGAAACTGCGTAGAAGTTAGGCCCTTCTTTTACCCCACACTACCTTCACACACGCCATAGATTACTGTTACTCCTGCTGTATAAGCTGCTTTTATAAACGCCAATGCAGGAGCAACTTAACCTAGAATTGAATATCTACTCTGCGCTAAGACATACATATACTCGGTTGATTAGACGTTATTAAAATTCAACTGATTAGTCGTTACCAAGTTGGGGGAAAATTCGATGTCGTCTTTGTCCGTTCGTTTGCCTCTCACTGTCCTAAGCGGAGTCACCTGTTTGCTTCTCGGTGTTAGCTGTACTTCAACTAATGACTCTGCAGATGGACCAGCTCCTTCAAAGGAAGCGCCACAAACGCAAACGACTCAAGAAGAGGTAAGCAGAGAAGAAATCGCCTCCTTTCAACCAGCACCGAATCAAAGCGCTGAAGAAGAGATATCTTCTGAGTCTACTTCTTCTAACTGGGCAGAAGACATCAAACAATGTGCAACTTGGCAAGACTTCATTGCCTACAACGAAGAAAGTCCAGTCGCACCAGACCTACCATTTCCTTCTCCACCAGAACGATTCTTGAATGGATGTATAACAGCAGACGCAACAGGCTCTGCTTTGAACATATACATCACAGAAAACGACTTCGACAATGGCACAGTTATGCCAACGGTACCAGATAGCAAACTTGTCCGTGGGTTCATTCCCGTAGCCAAGATCTCCCGAGGTAGACATCAACGTTCAACTCCAGATGAGCCAGAAAAGATGCATATTGGCTTCTCTTCTCGTCAAAGTCGTCCTAACACAAGCGAAGGCTACTACGAGGTTTTAGAAGACAATGGCTATGCTTCCTATCAGTACCTCTTTGCAAATCATTCAGATGTTCCCAGTTGGGAACTGGCTGAGATGCTTGAAGAGGTAAAAGCAGAGTGGGAAGCTAACTACTGAGACTGAATCGATAGACTTGGAATGAAGTCCTATCTATTGACACAGAGAACAAGTATCGTAATTCAGACCTTTCGGACCATAGAAAAAGCATGTCTTAGTCGATGTCTCACAATAGCTTGCTTACAAAGTCTTAGACGATACTATTGGGACATCCCTAGATACTCTCAACAAGTAGGTCGGCTCTTTCTATTGAGCGCTACCTGTTCCAATAGGAGCTGAGACATGCTCGTGAACCATCACCCAACTTGATACTGTCAGCCCTGAGTAGCCAAAATAAAGGATTCGGCCAGCTGATAGGCTAGGTGCGATCAGCTCTACCTCTACCTCATGGATTGTCCGCATTGCCACTCGCCTCATATCTCGCAGCTCCAGCGCAAAACCCATCTAGGCTATACCATGTTTCGCTGCAAACGCTGTCGCCGGACGTTCAATCAGCGCACAGATACGCCATTTAATTTTGTGGAAGTCCCAACAGACATTATCTTCCAGGTGTTGCTCTGCCGCGTCCGCTATAAGCTCAGCTATCGGGATGTGGCTGAGTTCTTTTTGCTTAGAGGCTTTCAGTTTACCCACGAAACTGCAAGGGATTGGGAGGAACGTTTCCTACCTCATTTTACAGAGCAGATTAGAACAAAGCGAAAGGGCAAAGTCGGCAAATTATGGATGATTGACGAGACTTACGTGAAAGTCTGTGGGCAGTGGTGCTACCTCTACCGAGGCATTGATGAAGATGGCAATCTGGTAGACGTTCGCCTTAGCAAAACTCGCGACATGGCTGGCACCAAAGCCTTCTTTGCTCAAGCCATCGATCTGCACGAGGACGCTCCTGACAAGGTCGCGACCGATGGCTTAGCATCTTACCCACGGGCGATTGAAGAAGACTTAGGTGAGAAAGTTCAGCATGAAGTCCGCCCCTGCACAGCCAATCCAGTTGAACAAAGTCATCGGCGCATCAAACGCCGCTATTATCCAACCCTGGGGTTCGGTGAGTTTGAGGCTGCGCAGAGATTTTGCAGAGCAGTCGATGAAGTTGGCAACTTCCTGAGGCCTCGTAGCCGAATGGCAGAATTCGTGTGCCTTGGCGATCGCAGAGCGCAGTTACTGAAGGGAGTTGAAGAATTGGAAGATCTGTTCCAAGCTTCCTAAACAGAAATAGGGGTAGGTGCGATCACACTACTGATGAGCAGGTGAATTGTGGCTACTCAGTCCTGACAAATTCTGGTGTAGTGCTCGATATCCTGATGCAGCGATGCCGCAATAAAGCAGCCGCGAAGAAGGTTTTCCGAAAACTGCTTAAGCTAGCAGGCTTTGCCCCTAGAGTCATCGTTACCGATAAGCTTAAAAGCTACGGGGCAGCGAAGAAGGAATTATTGAAAAGCGTAGAACACAGACAGCACAAAGACTTGAACAATCGAGCTGAGAACTCGCATAGACAGACTCGAGTTAGGGAGAGGCGAATGGGCCGATTCAAATCGGTGGGTCAAGCACAGCGCTTTCTGTCAGCCTTGGAACCGATACGTGGTCATTTCCATCCCCATCAGCACAAACAGACGGCTTCAGAATATAGAAAAACGATGCGCCAGCAGATCGACAGTTGGAGATTGATCGCAGGGGTCGGCGTGATCGCATAGGCCGAGCTGATAACACTAAATCAATAAATCTGTTCTAAATTTGGCCAGTTAAGAGTAACTTGTCGATGCCTACCTGGAATTTAACAACCGATCGCTACAAACAGTTTACAAATCAAAACAGAAACCAAATACTGAAATACTCTTCTCCTTAGTATTTTCTGCTGTTGGTTTTACACTGACTTTTCCGTTAACCTTGCGCAAGTTGGTCATCTAAACACCCATGTTTTTGAAGCAGGGGGGGGATAGACAGATACCATCCCGAATGCCATTAAATGGGCCTGACTTTCCTTAGTTAACAGAGCCTGTGCTAAGCCCTTTCCAATAGTGGCTCGGGTATTGTCCAAAGGATAAATAATGGCGAGCGGATAGGCTAAGGCATAGTCACCTGAGCGAATGACGTCTGCATGAGGAGAATAACTGCCTTTACGAACACACAGGTCACTTTCTGGCGTTACCACCTTCCCCGAATCAAAAACCAGCGGTGATATGGTCTGACGGCCATCTGCTAAGGCTAACGGATATACGGAACATTGGCCAAGTGCCTGACTCAGGGGAGCAATGGCAATACTACCCTCGTTGCGACTTTCAAAATCCTGCAAAATCTGACGGAACATTGGCAGAATTGGCTGAGGTTGTTCTACTAGAGGCTGTCCATTGGTAATTAAGGAACTTGCTGATGAGCCAAAGGTAGTCTCTGAAATAGTCAGCTGTAGAAAAATCTCTCGATTGGTTTCATCGTCAGACCAGTAGCGCCGCACCGGTAGGTTAATCGGGCTTAACTGCTCCCAGTTTGTGATTTTGTTAGCATACAATTTTTTTAGAACAGTCATCGTTATCTTGCCATTAAGAGCTGTTGGCAAGCTGCTGTCTCTCTTCGCGTAGCTAAAGGCCACCACCGGCACTAGGCTATCATAGGCAATGATGGTAGCTGTTACATCGAGGGGCAATGGCCCGATCAGGGGCAGAATGGCAAAGTCGGCCTGGCCAGATTGCACGGCCGTAATCGTAGCCGCCATTGATGTATCCTCACAGATATGGGATTGATCATTGACATGACACCACTGATTAAAAGATAAGTCGGGTTGAAGCGCTGCGGCCGGTTCTAAAAGGTCAGAGCTTGGGGTAACAATATTGCTGCGACTCGTAGATTCTAGTAGGGGTTGAAATAGCGGTTGCCAATAGGCCGAATTGGGTATGGCGTAGGTATACTCGCCTGAAGGAATGCCATCCACATCTTCGATGCAGCAGGGGGCCAAGACTATCTGTGCTTGTGTTTGTTGGGATCGCCAGACTATCCACAGCAGGCCACCCAAGGCTCCCAACACTAGGGTACCAACGGCGACAAAGGGAATTATCTGTCGGTACCATGTTTTTTCAAGAAAGTGTGTTTTCGCGTTCCGCTTTTCCAACTGGCTAGTGACGGGCTCAGGTGGTAGTTGGCGTAATCTATTACGGGCTGATTCAGCACTATTAAAGGTAGCGTCAGGGGCAATGAGTTGACGGATAAATTGTTGTAGGGCTTTATCTGTTGTTTTGGGCCAATGAGCGTCAAGGTAAGGGTTGAGAGAAAAACCGTGTTCATCTACGGTCATGCCATTAAGCACCCAAAAAGCTACCTGTCCAAGAGCACTCAAATCATCCTGAAAACTGAGCTCATCTTGTGCTCTTAGATCACTTCGCTCGATAATAGCGGGATCAAAGAGGGTGTTCCAAAGAAGAAAGTCCGTAACATAGACAAATCCTTGAGGAGAGCTATCGCTGGCATTGGCTGCCCATAACAAACTATTGAGATTCAGGTTGCCATGAATGACACCCTGCCGCACTTGACCGGTGGGTACGGTGAAGCGTTGTTGGTGTAAAAAGATGAGGGTTTGAAGGGATTGGTCGAGCAGGTCTCGTACCATTGAGTTGGTAAAAGGACCGTGGTGAGCACAAAACTGATTGAGGGTAGGTGCACGGCTCAAATCAGAAGTAATTAAAAAACATCGCTCTCCAGTGGGATCGGTGATGGCATCTAAGGGAACAACCATGCGGATATCTTGGGCGCGTCCATCGGCGAGGACAATACCAGCGAGCCCGATGAATTGTTCTTGATAGCGTCGCTGTTCGTCTAAGTTAAAGTATCGCGAAGGAAGGAGATATTCTTGAATAATGATAGAGTCTCCGGACCTCAGGCAAATGCCGTCGTAGAGGCGGCTAAGACCTCGGCGACCCAGCGGCTGACTAATTTTGTACTGGCCATGTTTACCAGTGAGTTGTTGTTCTGGGGTGAGCCAGGCAGGGAAATAACAAGATTGGCATATAAGGCTGGTAGGTTCACCAGGCGTACTGATATGTTCTTGGCAGGTGAGGGGGTCGTTATGAGTGCAGTAGTATTGGCGGTAATAAGGATGGAGGGGTTGAATGACATCTTGCTTCTCCACGGCTTTATTCTCTACTGTCTTTGAATTGGAAGGGAGATTTTCGTCTGGCAGCACTTCTAGCTTAATTTTTTCTAAAGCTGCTTGAAACCAGTCTACTCTCATAAGAGATTGATATCGTGAAATCCGCTGAGGTAGTGGCAACTTGAGCAAGTGACGTCGAAGAAAACTAGTCGTTAAGGGCTCTAGAATCATGTAGCCGTCCTCAGGAAATAAAAAGTATTTATCCAGATGTCAGAGACTCTCTGACATCAGCGGTTCTCTTGAGATATTTATCAGAATATATTTTCTAATTTTACTGAAAAACATCTCTCGATAAGGTCTGATTACTTAATATCACAATTAAGCGAAAAGAATACTTCAAAGGCCTTAGTAAATATTATTTGAGAGTATTTATTACATAATGTTTCTGACAACGACAGAATTAATCGATATTGTGTGGGAGTTTGTAGTATAAGGGTGCTAAAGGGTGCGTCAATTAGATGAAGCTAAAAAGACCAGGAGACTAGGTGATTAGCAAAAAACTAACAGTCGCGATAGACATCGCTTCTAAAAGATACGTTTTACCTTATGAGAAAACAGCTCGCTTAAAATAGTTTTCTCTAAATAACTAAATTAGTGTAATTAGTGTAGTAACTACTATGAATATAAAAAAGTGGTGGGGAATTTCTAATTCTATTTCTCTCTTATTCTTGATACTAATTGGGGGAATGTGGGTTTATGCTACCCACAGCTACAGCCCGAATCAAGACCAACTAACGAAAAAGACAGAGGTTGATGCCTATTTGTCTGAATTCTTATCCGATCGAGAAAATGACGAGGTACCCACTGGCGTCTTTATCCAATCACTTAAGTTTAACAATTCAACAGAGGTTAACTTTACAGGCTATATTTGGCAAACCTATGATAGGGCCTACACTGCAAAGTATAAGAATCCGGAAGATATTCCAGTTGGCTTTGTTCTGCCTGAGGCTGTTGAAAGTGAAAGCAATGGAGCTCCCAAGTTTGCATACAGAAAGGTGAAAGGTAATAAGGAGGTTATTGGCTGGTATTTTGAGGCGACCTTAAAGCAGAAATTTGAATATTCAAAATATCCTTTTGATCATAAGAATGTCTGGGTTCGGTTGTGGAGTAATGATTTTAAGCCGAACAAGGTTTTGGTACCCGATTTCGATGGATATGAATCCACTGATCTCGAGAAAGCTTTTGGCTATGATACAGATATCGTCTTAGGTGATTGGCAGCTTTTAGAAACTTTCTTTGACTATAAAGAGAAATCTTATAATTCTAACTTTGGCATTTTTGAAGACGATGAGCTAAACGCTCACCCCGAGCTTTATTTTAACGTTGTGCTCAAGCGGCGTTTCTTAAATTCTTTTGTTGTCTACATTTTACCACTAGCGATTATTGCCTGCTTAATATTTGCGACCTTAATGATGATTACGAAGGATCCTAATAAGGAGTCTAGTTTGGGTATGAATACTAGCGGTGTGATTGGCGTTTGCTCTGGTTTATTTTTTATTGTGCTGTTGTCGCAGGTCCAGATTCGGGAGCAGTTTGCAGGGTCTGATATTGTTTATATTGAGTATCTTTATCCGTTAATGTATTTATCGCTGTTGGGGGTTTCGGTCAATTCTTATTTATTTGCGTTGCCGGACAATGGAAATAATCGGCTCCTGTATTGGATCCATAAGGATGATAATGTGCACCCGAGGTTGATATTTTGGCCATTGTTGTTAGGGAGTGCGACGGTGATTACGGCTTGTGCGTTGCTACCTGAGGAGAGTGGGCAGGATCAATCAAGGCAGGGGCAGACATTTGGGGGGGAGAAGATTCAAGTAGCTGAGATGGTAGAGGTTTCGGATGTTTTTGACATTTTAAGAACAGAGAAGTTAGAGGGTTAGTTTTTTAGAGGGGATGCATATGAGTATCTATTACCGCTACCTTTGTGCGGATTTATCCGTGCAAAGATTGGATGTTTTGATTCTCTCTTTATTCTTCCATAGCTGTAGTCAACGTCTCCAAAGTCTCCTTTGCCAACTCATCCTCTGGATTCAACACCAACGCTGCCCGCAAATCCTCCATCGCGGCTTCATCCTCACCTAAATAAAACCGCGCTATCCCGCGTCCCGTCAACGCAGCCGCGTATCTCTCATCTAGCACTAACACATGGCCGTAGGTTTCAATCGCACCCTCATAATCTCCCAACGCCGACTGAGCTGCCCCCTTGTTATACCAAACCTGCACCGACGAATCATTTATCCGGATCGCCTCTTCTACCGACACGAGTGCTTCGCCATAATCTCCCATCTCCCACAACACCATACTACGATTGGTCCAAGCCCAATGATTATAGGGATTTAATCCTAGTCCTCGATCATAGGCCGCCAATGCCCGGGGATATTCAGTTCGCGCCCGAAAAATTAACCCGCGTGTAAACCACACATCGTCGGAAGAATCATCTATCACCAATGCCTGCGTATTCGCATCTATTGCTTCATCGTACTGTTTTAAATACCAATAAATAATGCTCCGCTGATTGAAAGCCGCTGCATAGTTTGACGCTAATCCCACCGCCCGATTACTTGATGCCAGAGCCTCCTCATACTCACCTTTTCCCGTTAATGCAATGCTGCGCTCATGCCACGCATTGGCCAGGGTATCATCACCCCAATCACCATCTCCTGATAACGCTGCATCACAGGCCGTCAAGGCATCCTTATACCTGCTCAACCGATTCAAAACTCGGCATTTACCCAGTAGTGCTCTAGCAAAATCTGGCTTAAATATCACGGCCTGTTCGTACGAGACTAATGCCTCTTCGTTATGCTCAAGGTTATGAGCGAGGTTATGATCAAGATTCTCTAACACCTGTCCCTGGGCAGCCCAAATGAATGCATTCGTCGGATCCAGACCCAGCACTCGATCATAGGCAGAAATCGCTTCGTCAGGTTTCTCTTCCTGAGTGTGAATTGTACCTAAGAGAGTCCAAGCGATTGCCGGGCTCGCCTCGCCCCATAGCTGATTAGCTGCCAATGCTCTCTCACAGGATTGATTCGCTTGAGAGGTCAATAACAACATCAAATGAGCCTCACATTTTTTGGTGAGGGCAAACGCATACTGGGGCTCTACAGACAGAGCAAGGTCATAGGCCTGTACTGCCTGAACATAATATTCTTCTTGGGCCAAAATGATGCCACGGTAAACCCAGGCTAATGAGGGATTCCTCTCCCCCCAGTTATCATTGACTCTCAGGGCCTCATTACAACGTTCTAGAGCCGCTTCGGCTTGGTTGAGGGCGCCATAGGCAATGCATTGGTAGGTCATTGCTAACGAATGAGCCGCTTCAAAACGTAAGGCTTGATTAGCCGATGCGATCGCCTCTGAATATTGCTCTGTATTGAGTAAGATTCCGCTGTGCTCTACCCAAATATTTACATCTTTTGGCCTTAGAGCGATCGCATGCTCACAGGCTACAAGTGCTTGTGAATACTCTTCTTCTTTTTCTTCGGCAGTGGCCTCTTTTGCAGCACTGATATGGAGTTTGCACAAATTCTCCCAATACTCAAAATCTTCGATCCCCTCTCCCAGGAGAGATGTTTGCGCCCAGGTTACAGATGGCATTAAAAGGAAAAGCATTACCGGAATGGCACAATGCCAGATGCTCCGGAGCATCATCGTTCCACTTACCGTCACCCTACTCAACATTGCTCTTTTTCCTCAATGCTTAAGGTACTGATTGCGAGCCTGCTTCGCATGGCGTATGGCAGCATCCAAGGCATAGCGATCGCTACCTCGGGTGCCATACTGTAGCTTCTCTTGCTCCAGTTGTTTAACCTGATCCGCCAAGGTTTGCTCTCGACTCACCACCACCGTGGCCATATCATCAAACACATCCGCCAAAACGCTAAACTCATCAGGACGTTGCATCACATCTGCTAAGGTGGCTGGATTAAACTGATGTTGTTTAATGTCATCGGCAGCCTGGTTTAGCTTTTCAATCGGCTGTAACATATAGCGTGCAGCAGCAAACGCCAAAAGTGAGGCAACAACCGTAGTCACACCTCCCCAGAAAAGTGTTTGACGAGTGTTCTTGTTGAATGTCTTGGTATAAGTATTCTTAGGAATCGTGACCACAATGAGCCAATCGCTAAAACTGCTATCGAGATTACTATTTACGTCGAGATTATAAACATAGGCGAGTTGTGCTTGCCCTCCATAGTTAAAGGAAAAGCCATCAGAAATCATATTGCTCGATGTATGGTCTGCGATTCCGTTATGACCACTATTTTTTTGTGATAGTTGGCTAATCATTGCTTTGAGCAATGGGTTGCTACTTTCTTCTGCTTTGACACGTGTAAAAGTATCTCCCTCACCACTAAATAGATTGGCATCATTGGATGCTGCAATCAGAGCACCTGTCTTTTCTAAAATGAAAGCTTCTCCTTTTGAGCTTTCGGTTAAGTCATCGAGAAACTTATTTAATTCTAGTAGAGAAATATCACTACCAAAAACGCCCTCAAGTTGCCCCGAGGCATTGAAAAAGGGTGTAGCACGAGTAAGCACAAGGTTAGTACCATCCTGGGCAACATAGACCTGGCTCCAAATAGGTTGTTGATGCTTTTTCGCATTCTTATACCAGTCCTGAGCTTTGGGGTTGTATTGAGCATCTGTGGCTTTGATCGTCACAGGGTTTCCATCATTATCTGCCAGATAGGTGATGTATTGATCCTGGGTTGCTACATCCTTGATCTTGATGATGTGTTCTTCCTTTGTTCGTTCGCTGTAAGCTATGTGACCTAAGCGGTTGCCATAGAAAAAAATTTTGGGCAACTGCTTTGACTGTGTAATTCGCCAAAAATTATTGCTCAGCGCGCGCATATCCTGAAGATTGAGAACGCCACTATTCGCACCAGCCAAAGCACTTTCAGAGAGAGAAATAGGTGCCTCTAAATAGCGAAGCACTTCATTTTCAATATTCTTGGCGACTTCCTTGCCGATAGTATCAATTGAATCATCAATGGCCCGCTTTCCGCTGATATAGGCTAATGAACTGGTTAGCGCGATGCCGATGACAACTGGTGTGACAACAAACAATGGCAACGTCCAACGAATAGAAATAATCCGTCTTTTTTGAGGGCGAGTTGGTGAGGTCTCTACATAGGCCTCAACAGGCAATGGTTCTGACATAGCGAGGGCTCTTATAAAAAATATTAATAAGGTAAATGAACTCAGTTTTTTAGCCCAGAAGGGTTATTCTTCCTAGCACGTTACTCCACCGCCTAATGCATTACTCCAAGAGAGCAGGTAGAGGAGGTAGTTCCACTGGGGAGACTTGACCAGGTTTAGAGGTGACGGGTGGTCCTTGAACAGAGCTTTCAGGATTGCCTTCTCCATTCGACTCACCATTGCTCCCAGCTGCTCCAGCTGATTGTTCACTGTTGCCCGTATTAGCCACGATCTCTGGTGGTTTTTCGGGTGTAGGATCGTAGGGGGTAATGCTCAGGGATCTTGTCTGCATTTCCCCTACTGAATTGGTCACCTGTAATGTGAGGAAAACTTCTCCCGAGTCAAACCTGAGTGGAATGGATAACGAACCTTTTGGTTTTACATGGCCTGGAGCCGGTAGGAGCATTACCTGAGTACCTGGATTATCTTTCACCTCCCACTCCAAGCTCACCTCTCGTGAAGGCTCATTATCAACGGCTACGAAAAATTTACCTGAATATTCGGGTGACTCAGAAGTGGAAGAGATGAGTTGTGCCCCCTCGTACTTAAGCGATAGTATTTCGGGTGGACGAGGATGCACTTCTATTGGATCGCTCGTGGCTATAATGGATTGCTCTAGAGATTGTTCCCGAGGAGTAACAATCACATCAATCGTATAAGTGCCTGCTTGGCGCAGTCCTGTTGGGACCTTAGAACACTCTAAAATCTGCTCTTTATCAATACTGCAATCTGCTGTAGAGCCCAACTTTTCGGGAATTATCTCCTCTAACTTATTCGGATCCTCGGGAACTTCTTTAAATTCATATTTTGCAGACCTAGCTACAATAGCCTGCTCAGCATCTCGCACAACGAGTTGAATAGCACTAAGTTGCTCAGGATGGCTGATGCTCCAGTTGAGGCAAACCTCATGATTATTTTGGGGTTCGGTTTCTGGTGGTGATGAACAGAGATTGTCGTGGCCTGAGGGAGCCTCGGATGACTCTAAATAAGATGTCTCAGAAAAGGCTAGTTCTAAAATGCTGGGTAACGGTCTTGGAGGGATTGGTGCAATTGAAATAAGGGAGGTCTCGGCCTGAGTCGGAATCGCATTACGCCCAGGCTTAGGAATAACCTTGAGAATAAACTGATACTCCCCGGCTCGTTTGGCATCTGTGCGAACGTTGCGACAGGTGAGATGCTGCCGCCGCTCGATACAAACAGGTTCGAGTTCTGGCGGTAATTCTTCTTTGCTAAGATCAAATGTCAAGGGGCCACTTAATCGGGCACCCTCCACTGACTGCCCAATAATTTCGAGCTGTTGAATGCGACGGGGATTGCTAATTTTAAAGCCAACAAAAACGGTATCGCCTTGACTGGCCTCATAGGCCGGACTTTCGGGTGCGAAGCGTAAAACGGTGGCAGGAGGTCTGGGAAAAAGAAACAACCACCAGGCCAGCCAGAGTAAACCTAGGAAAGACCCTACGAATAACCATATAAAGGGCAAAATTTGCCACCAGGGACGAGCCTCCCACGTGAGCAGTCCCTGCATCGGATTCTCTGGCAATGGATTTTTAACGGGGTCCGTTGCCACCACCTCAAACTGAATCAACCGCCCGCCACCAAACAAAGGTCGTTGCCATGGATGTTTGGGTTGCACAGTGACTTCACTGATCAATGTTTGTTGGGGTGCTAACGTTAATGAGTCAGGTCGAATCTCATAATTGCAGAGATCGCTCCCTTCTAGGCCCACAATTTGGAGGTCTAATGTTCTGTTGGTATTACCTTGATTACTGGCCTGAATACTGTAGATCCCTGGTTGGGATTGAATGCGGCTAACAAGGGTGCGAAATCGCATTGTGATTTGATAAACCGGCTGAATATGGATGTAAAGAACATCCAGTAACTTGAGGTCAGGATTACTTTTAGAATTGAGCTGGAGTGAGACCAGCATAGTTTGCGACAGGGCATCGAGAGGTGGGGTCAGGGTCAATAAAATGACACCTTCCATATCTGGATTGAGCTCTAATTCTGTTTCCACGATCGCTAATCCAGGCGCTCGAAATCCTTGGGGATAGGTGATCGTGACCCACTCCTCTGGCAAATCCGTGCAATCTAGACAAAAGCTATCGACTCGGTCAGATCGATTATAAACATAGACTTGAAATTGAAGTGGATTACCGGGTAGGGTTTTAATCGGTTTGGTGTGGGTTGTGACCGGTTCTACCGCAAAAGTGGGATCATTTTCCCGTAATACGGCCTGGGGTGGTGGTAACACCTTTAAGATGTGCTCAGATCGCTGAGGGATACTATCAGGATAGTGATTGGGAGAATCCACAACCAACCAATAGTGATAGGTTCCTGGAAGTGCGGTCACTGGAATGTCAAAGCGAAAAGTGACATCTTCTCCTTGGTCTGGATCTAAGGCAAGGTGGGTTTGAGTGGCTTCACTCCAGGGTTGGATGGCAACGGGCAACTCATCGAGAAAGATATCGATAACAGCACCTTTATCGCCTTTATTCTTAACAGTGATGCTGAGTTCTAGAGAGTCCCCTGGGAAGACTTGCTCCTGTCCTGATGATGAGATCATGACACCAATGGGATCAGTTGCCAAGCCATGGTTAAGGGAAACTTGGGGTAATGCTTCCATTGGCACAGAATAGCGAGTCATGGTGGAAACCAGGGGTAAGGTAGGCTGTAAAAAAGAACAATGACCAGGAGAGAATTAATCATGACGGCCATTCAACTGACGGCCATTTAACCATCATTTATCGGCATCATTTATTGGCAGACTGAGCGGTTGGCCTTGATATGATGGAGTCTGACTTGGTGATTATCGCCGCCACTGACGATGGCTAGTCTATTCTCCTTTTTGGCAATATCAACAGCGTTGATGGATTTCGAAAATTTAGCGATTTGTTTTTGTTCCATAACTTGACCGGCTCGATTGAGGGACCACAGCATCACCCGACCATCGTCGCCGCCGCTGACCAAATAACAGCCATCCCTAGTTAAGGCAACCGCGTTAACGGGGCCTCCATGATGTCCATCCGTCCATTGGTCGGTGGATGAACATTTTGTACTATCAATACTGTTAGACCAGCATTGGCTGGTATCCCAGAGACTGATACGCCCCTGGTTGTCAGCGACGGCGAGTAGAGCTAACTGAGTGTTGGCGGTATCCAAACTGGTGATGTAGTCTGTACCGTTGCCTGTAGGGTAGGGGATAGACTGTTCCTGCTTGGTCTCGGTATTCCATAATTTGAGCTGATTACGTTGCCCGCCAACGGCTAAAACTGTCGTGACATTACCAGTCCCGTTATCTCCTTGCTCGCTAGGGGCGGGCCAAATAGCAACCATTGTCTGAATCGCGAAGTTAAACTGTTTTTCGGATGGGGGCGGCGGTTGGCCAGCGCTCCCTGGAACTTGCAGTTGCCAATGGAGCACCAATCCACTGCCATGGGCACTAAACAAACTACGGGAATCTTGGCTAAATTGCAGATCAAAAACACGATCGTCTTTTCTAAAGGTGAGGGTGGGCAAAGGTTTCTCCAAGAGAAGATCCCAGAGCTGGATTTCACCATTTTCTAAGCCGGCCGCCAGCATATTATTGTTGTGGGGACGGTAGCGAACCACCCGCACCGCCTTATTGATGGTTTTCTGATCGATCTTTCTCAGACGACGAGATACCTGCCAACGGCTGATGGTATTGTCATTGGCGCCGCTAATTACCCTACTGGCTTGACCATCAAATTGGATGCTATTAACGGGCCTTCGGTGGTTCGTCCAATGATTTACGATGAGCCCTAAGCCCACGCTCAGGCAGAACAGGGCCAAACACTGAAGCCAAAACGGAATTCTGGGTGAGACCACCAGCTCAATCCGCTGTTCTGAGGGTTCTAGGCGGGTTTTCTGCAATTGAGAACGCAGCTGAAACTGTTGTCGCCGTCGCCACCCCCACCAGGGAGGCTTAGGCATTACCGCCACCGCCATCGTGGAAATATCTCCTGGTTGCAAATTAACCTGAGAGGGGCTGATATGTAAGCAATGGCGGGTGGTGCGAGCAGGGGTAGGGGCGTCTCTTTGTAAAATTGCCCATAGTTGCTTATACCAGGGCACATCAATGCGGTTTAACACGACTCTTGCAGACTGTGCCACGTTGCTAGCATTGTTGAAGGTCAGCGTATAGTGGGTGGTTTCTCTATTATCAGAAGCGTGTTCATCATAGGTTTGTTCATCAAAAGCTTGTTCATAGGCGTCATCACCTTCCAGATCAGCCGCTGCCAGGTCACAGTTAAACAACAGAGCCCCCACTGGCAATACCTCTAGCGTTGCTGCCTGCCTCACGGGCTGGGTTTGAATTTGGCTGACCTCAACTTGAAAGGAATGTACTTGGCTGCACGCTTCACTCAAGGACGGCAGTTGACAGATAAATAACACCTCAGAGTGTCCCCGAGGTGGCAGCGACAATCGGTGTTTATGGCCATCAATCAGCCAAGCCTCTGGTAATCCCTTGATCTCAACCTGAATATTGGCCGTATTGCGCTGATAGTTTTGAATCAGCAGGGGAATTTCTATAAGGTCTCCTGGTTTCCCTTGAAAGTGAGTGGTAGCCATCGAGATTTGTGGAGCCACCCCCCCCGAACCCTTGACTACCAGGTTCATAATCTGTCGATCTTTTTCGCCTATCTCCAAACAAGTGACATTGACATTAAGGTTCATTTTTCCGGTAAAGTCACCCGCAACCGGTGGCAAAGCCAGAAGATTAACGACAAAGTTTGCCTGATCTCCCGCCGGAATTTTGGCAGAGATATCTGGAGTGAGGTGATACCAATCCTGACTAGCGTCACGGGCGATGCCAGGGGCAGATAACTCTAGGATAAAGGTGGCAAAGCGATCGCTAAGATTATTGACCACCACTTCAAACTGATCGCGACCGGTGCCGACCTGAAGAGACTGGGTAGATAACTGAGTCAAAATCTGTTTAGCCATTGACTAAATCATGTTGGATAGGACTGTTAAATGGTCTTGCTAAATTAGGTTAGGGTTGATGTCTTGATTCATTAAGCTAGTGTCAGGACATCAACCACTGGTGTAGCTGATGATGGCGAGTGGCAAACGTGAGAAGATTAATGCCCAATTCCTGGGCCGCGCGAATCTCCTCACGGTCAAGAGATAGCTCATCGTTTGCACCCCAGGCCTGAAGTAATGGACCCACTAACAACAGCACACCTCCCCAGCGATAAATCCCAATGGGGCGCTGCTGTATCGTGGGCCAGTGACTAAAGCGAAAAGGATGGGCTCGCCCCAGAGAAAATGCGCCCTCGCGGACCCTATCCTCAGCTGTCAGCGACATCGTACTCTGCAATTCTGAGAGTCCCTCGGTGTCCAAAAAGGTGTGTATTGGGGCCGCGAGCCTGACGATCGCATCAATAATACAGGCTTGGGTTTCACGTAATTCCACCTGAGCTTTTTCCCGCAATGCTTGCCCTCCCCGTGGAGGGTTAGCGGCCATGGCCTGTTGAAGTTCTAACTCAGCTTGATATAGCCCCAATAACGTCTCCACATCGGCATGAATCAGCAGGACACTCCCCTGCTGTAGATATTGGGCTACTTGATGTTGGGTGGCACGGTCCAAATGACAAAAATCATCGTAGGACACCGTGTTGAGGTCTCCTTCTAGGAAGGCGTCTACCAGAGTGCCCTGAAGGCTAGGATACAGTCCGGGCAAGGCCTCGAATAGAGCCTGAAACTGGACTCCATAGGTCGGAGAAAATTCTAACGTTGCCACACGGCAGTGTAAGGAGGACCGGCCCTGTACCGGTTGACGATATCGTAAATCGAGCTGATTGACCCCAGGTGAAAAAACATTGTTTGGGGCATTGAGGGCTGTTATCCCTGGGCCTAACCGCACCCGACACAGCTCCACTTCATCGGCTTCGGCAGGGACATCTTTTTCAATGATTTGGAAAGCACCTTGCACAATTTCCGTGTCTGTTTGGGAGGTCTGCTCAGAGTGCTTAAGCACAATATAAATCGTGGCTTCTTCAGAGAGTTGGGCCGAGAGATAACAACTCTCGGGCTGGGAGACCACAATGGGGTTCCCCTGACCATCAATCGCTAATCCCGGTTGAATTGTCAGCCAGCGGTGATATCGATACCGACTGGGCGCCGCATCAGGAATGGCAGCAACACAAATACCTAGGCCATCTACAATGCCACCCCGGTGGAGCGATTGATAGTGAATGGACTGGCGATTTTGGTGATAGCTATGGGCAATTTGCCAATGGTTTGCCGTAATCAGCAAGCCGTCGTTGACATCTAAACGTTGCAGGGGTTGCAGAGACATGGGCATCGGGAAGGGTAAGAAGGACCGCAAAAAGAGAATTGATGTTCACAGTCATTCTTTTAACTAGTATCTGAGCCAGTATCTGGGCTAGTGCCTGGAGGCGTTTCGATAAAGAGGTCGTAGCTACAAAATGCGGAGGTTTCTTGATCGATAATGGTCCGAATCAAGGCTTCATCGAGGGGGTAATTGGCAGGGGGCCGCAATTGAACAGAAAAGTGACAAGGACGAGTGCCACCCAGCAGGGTAGAGGCACCCAGTACGGTTTGGCCCAGCACATGTCCAGGACTAAAGTTTTCGTGGATGCCAATGGATTTTTGCGCCTCAACGGGCAAATGATCATCTAGGGGCAGTCCGCTGGCCAAATGCAAATAAAATCTCAACCCTCGTCGGGTACCACGCCAACGGTAAATCTCCATGGCGTAGCGAATGAGGGTGCGTTGTTGCTCCAAACTAAGGGGCCCTTCAAATGACCACCCCACCCAATGGGCCAAAAATGGCAGCATGGCTTGGGGTGCGATTAGGGGGTCTAAGTAAGCCCAGAGGTGGTCGAGAATATCTACGGTGGGTTCAAAGGTGGTCTCAAAAATTTTGAGAAATCGGCCCACGATGTCAATGCGACGATAAATGTCGGGTAAAAAGTCCAGGTATAAACTGGGCGGGCGCACTAACAGGTTAAACGGGTTGATGTGAGTTTCGCTATCACCCCGTGGCGCAGTCGCGATTATTTTGAGTTGTCCTTTGTAATCCAGCTGTAGGGGTAGTTGTTCTGGCGACAGCGGACGTTCAAAAAAATTAGACGAGATCGCAAAGTACAGCACAACCTCCATTTGGTGGCGTGTGGGCAATGTGGAGCCCTCTGTCCGTAGCCGCCACCAGTCTCGGGGCATCTCCCCAGACACGGCGAATTGGAGTTGGAGCGGATGGTCCCCTTGATTTTTGATCCGGACAACTAACTCACTCGCTTCTCCAGGATGCAGACTTAGGCGCGTGGACAAGGCGGGGGGCTGAATTGCTGTTATTGGGGATAGCCTATCCGAGGGGGAAAAGGTAATTGCTGAGCCAGAGGCAGGTGCTGGCTCTTGTAAAGGCACCAGTTCAATAGCGACCATCTGTCCGGCTCGGAGTTGTGCCATGGTGCTCTCCCCTAACCGATTAAATTAACAGTATGGCCCGAGCGCAATTGGGCATCGGCCCAAGAGCACACTAAGCCTAGGGGGGCCGGTGTCACCACATTAGCCGGGGCTAGTCGTCTCACCCATTCTGTTCCCTGCTGCCGTATTTCATACAGCATCACCGTGCCCAAATACCGAACACCGGCCATGCTTTGCAATAGGGTAATGATGTCAGAGGGATATACGGGGGTGCCAAAGGGCCAGCCACGGCCATCGGCACCCCCCGTCAAGGGGTTTAAAAACCGATATAGGGCAACCTGAAGATCTTGTTGGATGGCTTGTTTGGCTTCTGGCGAACCATAGCTCGGATCAATCGCCACCTCCGTGGTGACACTCACCCCCACATAGCTGGGAGAGGCGAGCTTGACCTGTAGACCCAGGGGTCGCCGTTCATCCAAATATTGGAGCACGGGCTGGCTGAGTTGAGGGGTAAGGCTCAGGGCCTGGGGTGAAATACCCAATCCGGCTTCAATGTCACCAAGATTGTTTTTGGGTACCACCATTACGGTGATGACCCCTGGCTGAGTGTTGAGCTGACGGGGACAAAGGCTACGGGCAACAGTACCTGCGCCCGCTTCTATCGTCAGGGTTTCAAAATCTTCAGGCGTGACCGCGCGATCGCGAGTGCGCAACAACTTGGGGACTCTCAATACTGCCAAGTCTAGGGACTCAGCATCGGCTCCTAGGTCAGCTGCTTGATGATTGGTCACGGAGGCCACATAGGGAACCGCCGACTTAATCACCCGCAACGTTTGGGATTGAACATTTCCCTGTTGGCCACCACCAGTACGATAGGCTCGCATGGTCAGTATCGCGCCCTGTGGTGGCACCGCACCATATTGCCGTTCTAATAGTTGGGGAGCCATGGGAAGAACAGCGGTTTCACCGGTAGGAAAACGGCTGTTTGGGTAACGGCCATTTGGGTAAGAGTGTTGGCGAGATTGTTGCTCAAAACGCAAGCGAGTGGCTGTTCTGAGTTGGGACGGTTCTCGAATTAGAGGACCCAACTGGATCAGCCCCGTCAGAGAATCCAGCGTGTAATGGAGATCTTCTGCCCCTGAGTCGGCAAAATCATTGACCTCTTGCCACACTTGCTGATGGCCATCGGGCAGCATGACCACTAAGGTTTCAGATGCTTGTCGCGGCAAGATGGGCGTACTGTGCAATTGGAAGGTCTGGCCTGCCTGACCGTTACTCTCTCCTAGCAATTCATTGTGAATGGTGGAACATTGGCGAGCGGCCACCGTTCCCCCTAGAGAGCGAGCCGCCACACTGAGCAACCGAGGGGAACGAGTATACGGTGCCCCCAGCGTTGTCTCTGTACACACACACCGAACCCAGCGGCCTCGATAGCTGGCAAATTCGGTGATGGGAAAGCGGGGGGGCAAATGTAAAACAACCTCCCCCTGCTGAATATCGCTGTTACTGCCAGAATCATAAAAACTAAACCCGTGGGTGTCATCATCACTTTCTTGCATCAGCACATCCGATACCCAGGTTTGACCATTCCAGGCCTCCCATCGCCTGGGGGGCGCTTCTGGTCGAATGCCGGTGGGGGTGGCCGTTTCACCGGCGAAATGTAGCGCAATCACATTCCCTTCTAACGATTGTTCTGGATCGAGCACCAGATAAAAACAATTACCAGGCTGAGGCGTGGCCTCAAAGATCTCCTGTTCTGCACCGGTCCATTGCCCATCAGGGCGACGAGTCCACCGCACAGACAATCGATCACGCAGGGCACCAGGCTGATGCTCTGTCGTCTCTGCTGTCAGCAGATGAATAATATGAGGAATCCCAATGGTAAGGGCTTGGTCCGTACTAAACACAATCGCCTCTTCTGTTTCGGTGCGTTCAGTGGCGACTTCTACCGCAGCAGGAATGGTGTAGGGGTCGGGCAAACTGGCCGATAGATAAAAGGTCAGGGCGGTGTGGGCCGGAGCCGGTGGCTGTAACCGGATACCAAGCAGCTCTAAAAATGCCACATAATTACGACGCGGCACTTGGTTAAACCGCATCATCATTTGATCGGTGAGCCAGCCGAACAATTCCACCAGGGTGATGCCAGGATCGCTGGGGTTATGGTTGGTCCATTCAGGACAATACCGGGGAATGCGCAACAAACATTCTTCGACCAAATCTTTAAACTGACGGTCGTCTAAATTAGAGTTTGGAAGCCTAGACAAAAAGTCAAATTCCATGGGTTAGACCCTATTGTGAGGCATTGTATTTGTTCAGCACTAAAAGCTTGTGCAAAACTGAAATGTGCAAAATATAAAAGCGTTCAGCAACAAAAGTGGTAGCGAAAAGCGGGCTCAAGCAGACGGTGTGAGATAAAACGGATAAACTAAGCTGCGCCGATGGTGGGTTCCTCGGATACGGTAATTAACCGCAATGCGAAGACTCGCGGCATCCGGCAGAGGGGTTGCGGCGACGGCTTCAACAGTGATGCGAGGCTCCCATTGTTGCAACGCTTCACGGGCATAAATTTGGGCGAGCAACATTGTTTCATCGTTTAAGGGTGCGAAGACGAGTTCATGTAGCCGCGAGCCGAATTCGGGACGATAGACCCGTTCTCCCAACCGTGTGCCTAGGATGATAACAATTGATTCATCAAGATTTCGGTACTTGTTACTTCGCTGGAATCCGCCTTGCACGGTCATTCGCACAGGAAAACTCCAGCCTTCACCTAATTGCTTGTGTTTTTCCTGAGATTGTTTCTGAGTTGTCGTTAAGGATTGTGGTTGCACAGTAATTATGCCTGCAAACTGTTCGTTCGCAGCCCCTTAAAACTAGAAAGGATAGATGGATGAGAAAAATGATAGAAATGCGGATGCCAACTTGACTATCGCCAACGATAGTCAAGTTCAGTCAATTTTGTATCGGTAGATACATTGTATATGAGTGAACATCACTCAATAATATTGATGGTAGCGAATGATCTCTCCTTGAGAAGAAAGCGTCACAAAAGGTAAGCATTATCAACGACAAGCAAACATCTTCGAGGAAGAAATTGATTTATAAGGAGATATTACGAGTATAAAAGAGCACTATCCCTATTGGGGAAATGCCTTAAATCCTCATTCTGTTGTTCTAATTACTGAAGTATAACGGTATAAAATATGATTCAAAGTGTTCTCTGAACAATCTCTAAGTCGAAGAATAATATCCATAAAAGTATTTCATGGATAAATTTTCTGGACCGAACTCGATCTATTCAAGAGGTGGTAGTTTATCGAAGGAACAATCTATTTTGTGCACTTTAAATTTTTTGATCAAGGTTTAAGCCTTTGTGGTTAAGGTTAAGATGCATTACAGGGAAGGTGCATTTTCTGTTGATGATTTTTAGAATGGGCTGGATCGGGTATTTGACAGCTTTATATTGATCGTCTCATCAGAAAACCTTGCTAACAATATTGCCTACATATCTTTTCCCTCAATCATTTAATTAGCTGTCCTAGCTTGGCGTTGACTAATCTCAATATTGACTAGTCTCTTTATGTATTTACAGGAGTCGCTAAAATCATGGCTAAAGAACAAGTAATGAAGTTGTATCGTGAGGCTCAGGCAAATCCTGGTTTGCGAGATGTGCTTAATACGGCTCCCAATATAGAATCTTTTGTGACTATGGCGAATCAACGAGGGTTTGTTTTTTCGCTGAATGAATGGCGAGATATGATGCGATTTTCAGTGGAAGAGTTGGAGTGTAAGGTCTCTGAGATTCCGGGGATTTGAAGCCGTTGATAGGTATTGAGTATGCAATGCTTATAAAAACTGTTGTGTAAAACACCCGAGTCTTCTTCAGCGCTTGGGCTCAAATCCGAGCATCTAAGTCTCTTTAGCAACGCCGAGCATTTGGTTACCCTTAGTAAAGGGAACTGCACGGAGGGGTTTTGCTGTGTGGCGTACTCATCGAGACCCACCTCGCCCTGCGGGCACTCCTTCCAAGAGGAGATTTGTCCCGGCTGTCTATCTAAAGGCGGTCCAGCAGCCTTTATGTCCCTATCCTGAAGTAAATCCCCTCCCAGTAGAGCGTTGGAAGCCCGCGTCGCTTTGCGGCGCTAGGAAATGTCCACCAAGACAGGGATGGGGCGCAGCGACGGGGTGGGTCGGTAACTTAGGCATATAGCCGTTTTTAAGTCTCTTGGACTTATACGTTTAATATGCTCGGTAGATTGTTTTTGTCTACCCCTTTTGGCTTCAGAATCAAAAACTAATTTCAATACGCATCTTTTTTATGAAGAGATGAAGTGTGAAGTGAGCGGACTTCGCAGTTGCTAACAATTTGACCTGAGTTGGGCTGAGCTGTGAGAACTCGCTGCGTATACCTTTTTATGTATTCTGTTTTGTTATGAGTAACTCGTTGGCCATTGCTGCGGTCACTACTACATTGCAGTCCCTGATTAACCAAGGGATTCGCAGTGTTATTGATAGTGCCACTGTCACGGCGCTGACGTTGGAAAAATCTCAGGCTAATAGTGATAGCAACCGGATTAATCTGTTGATGTATCATGCGATGCCCAAACTAGAACTCGGACATCAACAGTCGCTCCATCCCCGTGGAAAAATCAGGACACCGCATAAAACATCTGTTGCAGTAGATCTGTATTATCTGGTGGCGGCCTATGGGGAAAATGGGAGTGAGGCAAAAAGTCATCTTTTATTAGGGCGGGTGATTCAGTTTTTGGCGGATGGGCTTGTTCTGAATTCGACAGAAATTGAGATGGCGACGGCGAGAGAACTGCCCGAGAGTGACTTACATCGCCAAATTGAAACGATACAAATTACGCCTGTAGCACTTGACTTTGATGAAATATCGAAGGTGTGGCAGGTGCTACAACAACCCTATCGACCCAGTGTGGTCTACAAAGTTTCGGTGATTATGATTGACACTGGCAGTCGAGAAAGTACAGCGATGCCGGTGTTGACTCGTAGTGGTGTGGATGGTGCTCCTTTTGTTGTATCGGGGTTACCGCCGATGATTACGGGGGTAACGTTGCCCAATCGCCAACCCAGTGCTCGTCTGGGTGATCGGATGTTGATTCGCGCTGAGCATTTGGCGGGTGAGCGGGTAACCGTTCAGTTGCGTCATCTGTTGTTGGATGAGTCGATTGATTTGGCTCCTCAAGGGACTCCTACGGGCACAGCGGTGGAGGTTGTTTTACCCCCTGCTGATGGTTCTAATGATTATCCTTGGATAGCAGGATTTTGGACGGTGGCGGTGGGGGTGTTACACGCCTCGGGTTCGATGCGGGTGAGCAATGAGTATCCGCTGGCGATCGCTCCGATTATTTCAGCGTTGGAACCGCTGGAGGAAGCTGCGGGGAATTTGAGTCTGTCGTTGACTTGTGTGCCTGCGGTGCGTGAGGAGCAGCGGGTGATGTTGATTTGGGGAGCGCGCACCATTGCGGTGTATGAGATGTCTACTCCGGATGATCAGCCGGGGGCATCTCGTCTGACGTTTCGGATTCGTGAGATGACGCCGGGGGTGTATCCGGTGCGGCTACGGGTGGATGGGGTGGATAGTATGCCGGTGGATATGGCAGCGGTACCCCTACGGATTGACCCGTTGCAGCAGGTGAGGATTACGGTGCCATGAGTAGCTGGGAAGAGAATAATCGGGCTTATTTGTTAGCGGTTTGCCAGGGCTTGCGGCTGCGGTTGCGTCGGTTGGTAGGCGATGAGGCGGTGACGGCTGAGATGATTGCTGAGGCGGAAGCGGCGATTACCGAAGCAGCGGGGGTGGAGCCACCACCAGCGGCGATTGATGTGAGCTATCGGTTTAATCTCTCTGAGCTGGAAAAAGAGATTTTGTTGTTGTGCGTGGCGATGGAGGTGGACCCGCTGTTGCCGGAGCTATGCGATCGGGCGCAGGGGGACCGGGGTTGGGCGTTTCCCACGTTTGCGTTGGGGTTTCAGTTATTTGAAGAGGTGCGGTGGGATGTGATGACGGTGGATGCGCCGTTACGCTATTGGCGATTGGTGGAACTCCATGGGGCTCAGCCGCAGCCGTTACCGCAGACGATGCTGAAGGCGGATGAGCGGATCGTAAATCATATTATGGGTTCGGGTCGGTTGGATCATCGACTGGAATCACTGTTGATGCCTTTAATGGGGGCAGGACAGGAGAAGCTGAGGATTTCGGAGTCGCAGCAAGTAGTTGTGTCGGAGTTGTGTGAGTCGTTGGCGCGTGCGAAGGGGGCATTGCCGATTGTGCAGTTGTTGGGGACTAGTGAGGAAACGAAGTCTTTGGTAGCTCAGGTGGTGGCGGGTCAGTTTGGGGCGCAGCTATACGGATTGATGGGGGAGTTGATTCCGACGGGGAATAGTGACTTTTCTCAGTTTCTGCGGCTATGGGAGCGGGAGACGTATTTGTCGCGGGTGGGGTTGTTTATTGATACTCAGGAGCTGGAGGCGGAGGCGCAAAGTAAGGTGTCGTTGCGGCGGTTTTTGAGTCAGTGTAGTGGGTTGGTGTTTGTGGACAGTCGGGAGGTGCGGTTGCCGTCCCATCGGCAGGCGATTACGAGAGAGGTGGCGAAACCGACGCCACTGGAACAGCGAGAGGCTTGGATAGAGGTGTTGGGTAAGGAAGAGGCAGCGCAGGCGGCGGTTTTAAGTTGTCAGTTTTGTTTGAATTTATCTGAGATAGAGGAGATAGGAATTCAGAATGCGAAAGTAAAAATTCACAAGGAAGAGGAAGAAAGTAACGCGTTAAAAATAGCAAGTAACGAGATGGAGGAAAAAGGGAAAAAGGGAAAAGGAAAAAGGGAAGATAGATCTGGCAGCGTCCCCCCTTCCCTCTTTCCCCTTCCCCCTTTCCCTATTCTTTGGAATGCCTGTCTCAACCGTACTCGCCCTCGTTTGGAATCGCTGGCGCAGCGAATTGATGTGAAAGCGACCTGGGATCAGCTGGTACTCCCCGACGAGGCGATGGGTGTACTACGGCAGATTGTAGATCAGGTGCGGTTGCGATCGAAGGTTTACGATGACTGGGGCTTTCGGGAGCGGATGAATCGGGGGCTGGGGGTGAGTGCGATGTTTGCGGGGCCGAGTGGGACGGGGAAGACGATGGCGGCGGAGGTGATTGCGAATGAGTTGAATTTACACCTCTATAGAATTGATTTGTCGTCGGTGGTGAGTAAGTACATTGGCGAGACGGAGAAGAATTTGCGCAGGTTGTTTGATGCTGCGGAGGAAGGTGGGGCGATTTTGTTTTTTGATGAGGCGGATGCGTTGTTTGGGAAGCGGAGTGAGGTGAAGGATAGTCATGATCGGTATGCGAATGTGGAGATTAATTATTTGTTGCAGAGGATTGAAGCGTATCGGGGGGTGGCGGTGTTGGCGACGAATTTGCGGGGGGCGTTGGATAATGCGTTTTTGAGAAGGTTGAGGTTTTTGGTGGAGTTTCCGTTTCCGACGAAAGAGAAACGGCAGGAAATGTGGCGGAAGGTGTTTCCGGAGGGGATGACGCACGAGGCGCTCGATGATAAACGGCTAGGGCGCTTTAATGTCACGGGCGGGACAATCCAATCGGTGGCGATAAATGCGGCATTTATGTCGGTAGCGAACGGGGGGGGGATAACGATGAACTCGATGTTGGAGGCGATGAGGGACGAGTATAGGAAGCAGGGGCGGCCAGTACACGATGTCGAATTTAAGAACGAAGCAGAGGCGAGGGCAGAGGAAGCGTGGGAGAGCACAAGTGGCTGGCAACGGCGACCGACTGGCGGTGTCAATGCAGAACAAATCACAGGGAGGCAGGCGAACGCACGCGCACAGAGCTGGGAGCGCTGAGAGGGCGTGGCGGGCAACGTGTGAGCGCAGGCGGAAGACGAGAAGCGGGGGTGGAGTGCCCAAGCGGCTAAGGGACAGAGAAGAGTGTAGAAAGAGGAGGAAGGGTAATGGGAACGGAGAAGGAGACGCGCCAGCGCGCAAGAAAAAGGGCGGCGGCGCCGTGCAAGGAACATGGCAAAGTACGGGAGAGCGCTGGAGGATGGGCGCGACGAGGCCCGAGAGGCGCAGGCGAGCGCAGGGCAGCGGGGGGCACCAGAGCTAGAGTGGCGGAGGCACGAGCCGCGGCTCGGTGTCGGCGAGGTGCGAGTCCCGAGCCCGGCGCACTGTCGGCGGGAGGGAAGCAGGGAAGGAAGGAAAGGACGGAACGGGGGAACAATACCGTGCAGAGCCAAAAGCCGGAGGTGGTGCAACGGCTGGCCCATAATGCGTGGCAATGGTTAAAGAAATATGATAGGCAGTGGGTCCGGGACCGGGCCGGAATGAAGGGTGGGAGGGTGAGCAAAGAAGACGCGCAAGCATATATTGACGACATCACAATTGACGTCGCGAAACGGAGGGCGTTCCACGAAGCGTGGATGAAGCCAGGAAGAAGGCAGAAGAGAGTCACAGGAAAAGGAAGAACGAGAAGAAAACAGCGCCAGATACTCCGACTACCGAATGATATGAAAAAGGAAGGAACGTTCCCCACGGGGACGGAACCCCTAGAGCAGGAAGACTCACAAAAGGCCAGAGAACTAGCGTTAAGCACGGAAATGGAAGAGGCGGAGCAGACGAAGCTGGGGGGAAGGGGAACGGAAGCGACCGAAGGCATACCAGTGGTAACGGGAATGCGAAAAGCCTGCATATTGATCCGAGCGTTCTGGGAGGAGAGGAAGAGTTACAAAGAAAAGGCCTTCAGGTTCTTACTAAGGATGCGCGGCAATAGCATATTATTCGAAGACAGAGGCCGGGCGGACGTAGTGGCAGTGCTAGTGGACGAAGAGGGAGGCGTGATTAGGCGAAGAGGGACGGTCCTGGACTGGGATGAGATAGGACAGGGACTAGAGGCGAGACGTGGGGACCGGCCCCCCGAAGAGTACGTCAAGGCACTAATTGGGATGGCGACGGGGGAGACAGAGCCGGAGGACGAATACGAGTTATTTGCGGCATGTGTGATGGCATGTGACGCAAAGCGGACGATAAGGGGATATCTCAAGGAGCTAAAGGCGACGGCGACGAAAGTGGAGAGAGCAGACAGGATGACGGAAGTATTCAACAGAGCGAATCCGCATTACAGTTTCGCGGCGACAAAAGGCCGACGCGCTGGCGAAAAATGGACGACAGACCCGAAGTGACCCACGGCCGAATACGTGCACGGTTTACGAAAGCAGTAGACCACATCAATCTCGACCTGAAGGACGCCGCCTCCGCACACAAGAGCGAAGTGGCGGCCATGCTCACCCAATCGGCCCCACGACCGATTTCCCCGTCAGCGTACAGAATTGCATCACCAAATCCCCCACCCCACTCCGCACCCACCGTCGCCAATGGCAAAGATAAAAATCAATGCGCCCCAAATCCGCACCTTGCTCATAAAGCCGATTCACCTTCTCCACCATCCGCGCAACCGATTTCCGCGCAATCCTTAACCTTCGCCCGAAAACCAATACCCCAAAAACTCAAACCCCCGCGCGACCCGACCAATAAACGTCTTCTCCGGATGCTTCACCACCCGGAGCACATTCATCACCCCATTCACCACCCGAATCGCCCGCCGCAACCTCCACCGCGTCCGCGACAAAACCACCCAATCATCCATAAACCGCACATAAAAGCACCCCAATTTCGCCATCGCATCATCCAACGGCTTCAAATAAAGCGCCCCCATCAACGGCGACAACGGACACCCCAAGGAGATCCCCTGGGAAATATCCACATACTCCCCCCCATCCGACACAAACCGCGCCAAATACTGCCCCACCAACCCCAAAACCTTTTCATCATCCACATACCCCGCCACCTGCCCATACAATATCCCCTGATCAATACAGGCGTAATATCCCTTCACATCCGTCCGAAACACAAACACATTCTTAGCGACATTCCGTGCTACCTCCCGCACCGCCGCCTTCATCCCTCCACTCCCTGCCAGATGAAATACCCGCTCCGACAAATGCGGCCGCAACACCTCTCCCAACACAATCGCCATCGCTTTCAACACCAACGCATCCATCGCACACCACAACTCAACGATGCGTTCCTTCCCCCGAATCAATCGCTGCTCCTGAAATCGATACGTCCCTGCCAGCAACTGCGCCTGCAAGATCGGTTTCTTTTGAGTCCACCACCGCCGCACCTGCCACACATCATCATTATTGTGGTGATAATCCTTGCGGGCATTGCTTAACCACGCATAGGCCCGATCAATCACCTCATCTGACGCAATTCGCCCAATCAACCCTGACATACCCTTAAAAGAACCCCCACATCGGTTGTTCCGCGTCGCAACACTTCCAATTGATATAATGCTTTGGAGAACGACACTACGTAAATGCTCAAAGAAGAATTGATAACCAAGACATAGTAAGAATCAAAGCACCCCATAGCACTAAGAGATCAAAATACAGAAAGCACAGAAGGTTTGTGATATGTATATACGAAAATGCGGGCTGGAAAAGAAAAGCAGAGCAATATCACAAAAGAAAAAGATAGGCGAACAAGGCAAGAATATAGTAAGTAAGCTTCCTGCTTTGCTACCCCCTATGACATCACGCGAGGCTCAGGAAACATATCTCAAAAATCAACAAAACGTAATTCAAAGAATAAAGAAAGACGTTGATGGAACGACAGTTGATCTAACACGCGGATACACATCATGGGAAAGAGATGGTAAATGGCACATTAACTGGGCATTAGGCGAGGGCGATGTCTACCACGTCACGAGCGAAGATTACAATCCTAAAAAACATTATTTCTTTACTTGGCGAGCAGGCGTGATTGAAGACGCTGTTGCACCCAAAGATATGAAAGGAAGAAAAGGTACGAGTAATAAATTTTCAGCTCTTCCTTCAGCAGTGCAGAGCTTTATTCGTAATAACATTAGCGAGCTGGTAGGCCGTTAAGCCTAGCCTGGCCTCGTCGCACAGATTCCATCCCATACCGCCACACGATCAATTATTTCCATACCCAAATAAAACTTTCTGCCAGGACCGTACAAATAAAAAAGGTGCGTTACGCTTCGCTAACATACCCTACCGGTTTCCATCACCATCTGCGATGATTTGTGTATTACATTTTTCTTGTTACGATTCCGATAGAATTATCTGTTATCAGCCGCTTTTGACCCGCGCGATGCCATAGGCAATATGTTTGAGGAGATCCGGACCCATGTTTGAATCCACACAGCGTAAACGAGACAAGCAGACTCAAACGAAATCCGAAGCAGATAACTATTGGCTGCCCGCGTGGCAACAGCAAGATGTTAGCTCGACTCCGATGCAGCGGCAGGCCGCAATGTACTACGACGTGGATGCCATGCTAGACAAAGTAGCATCAGAGCAAGACACCGCTGTTCAACGACAAAGCGCTGATCAAACAAACGAAAACCGCACCGGCATGCCCGATCGTCTAAAGTCTGGTCTAGAAAACCTCTCCGGCTACGATCTCTCCAACGTCCGCGTCCGCTATAACTCCCCCAAACCAGCCCAACTCAACGCCCATGCCTACGCTCAAGGACAGTCTATCCACCTCGCCCCTGGCCAAGAAAAACATCTCCCCCACGAAAGCTGGCACATCGTACAACAAATGCAAGGACGAGTGAAACCCACTATGCAAGCTCACGGTGTAGACATCAACGATGATGTCGCCCTAGAACGAGAAGCTGATCGCATGGGAGCAAAAGCCGCTCGCGGATAATTGTGATAGTAAAGTAGCTTCTAGATAGCACAGCTTCCCTTTACAATGCCCCACAACCTTTTTCGCATGGTTTTGGCTACAATGAATCATCGGTCATTTCCTGGTGATCCTTATGGTACAAGCGGCTTCCAAATCACTGACATTACAGGAATTTCTGCAGCTACCAGAAACCAAACCTGCCAGTGAATATATTGATGGAAAAATTATTCAAAAGCCGATGCCAAAGGGACGCCATAGCCGCCTACAAGGAAAGCTTTGTGCCACTATCAATCAAGTCGCAGAGGAATCTAAACTAGCCTACGCTTTCCCAGAATTGAGATGTAGCTTTGGTGGGCGATCCATTGTTCCAGATGTAGCAGTTTTTGGTTGCGACCGGATTCCGTTTACGTCAACCGACGAAGTCCCCGATAGCTTTGACCTACCTCCTGATTGGACAATCGAAATTCTTTCTCCAGACCAACGACCCAATAAGGTATTAGGAAATATCCTTCATTGTTTAGAGCATGGCAGTCATCTGGGTTGGTTTATTGATCCTGATGACCGTAGCATTCTAGTATTTCAATCAAAGCAACAGCCTATTTTATGGCAACCTGAACAGCACCTTCCTGTTTTGCCTAAGGTGGAATTAACCCTTACCGTTCCTCAGATATTTTCCTGGTTAAAAATGGGGTAACGATTGATCACGAGATCGATATAATTCAACAGTTCATATAAGGCTCCCGTACCCAATGCCCCTTAACCGGTGACGGCATGAACCCAGCTCAATTGTCTCAAAATGCAACCTGCATTGATCGCGAACTCACCTGGTTCAACACCTTCTTAGAACATCGCATCAAACTATATTTTGAAGGCGAACCACCACCAGACAATCTGCTTGCACTGATCCCACCACCGAAGCTGTCCCAAACCGATGCACCCTACGCCACAATTGTGCATCACCTGCAACTACAGCCATCAGAACGCCTAGTCCTCTGCCTGTGCCTGATCCCCCACCTCAAGCCCTACCTCCTCGACACATTTTTTATCCATAACCAAAACCTCGATCGCGGCTATACCGAATTCGGTGGCCTCACCGGCAATTCTCACAGCGGTTTTCTCCCTACCTGTGAAACGGCCATATTTTTACTCGCCGGTGACAACCTCTCCGCCCGCATCCGATACGACAGCATTTTCCAGCCTAAGCATATCCTATTCACCCTGGGCATCCTCACTCTCGACTATCAACACTTCAACGAACCCCCTCTATCTGCCGCCATTAACCTAAGCCCTGAATATCGCCAACTGCTCATCACAGGAAAGCCCTACACCCCCAGCTTTAGTAACGAATTCCCAGCCCAAGAAATCACTACCGCATTAGTCTGGGATGATCTTGTGCTCGATCCTGCCACCCGCCAGGAGATTGACCATATTCTCACCTGGATTCAAAACAAGGACCTCCTGATGGAACACTGGCAGCTAAAACAGCGAGTCAAGCCAGGCTATCGCAGTCTTTTCTATGGTCCTCCGGGTACCGGCAAAACCCTAACGGCCTGTTTACTTGGAAAAAAAGCAGGTTTACCCGTTTTCCGAGTCGAGCTATCAAAAGTCCTGTCAAAATACATCGGAGAAACCGAAAAGAACCTGGCCATGCTGTTTGATCAGGCACAGTATCACGATTGGATCTTATTTTTTGACGAAGCCGACTCCCTATTTGGTAAACGCATAGAGTCCCAAACATCTAATGACCGAGCTGCCAACCAACAGGTTTCGTATCTGTTACAACGGATTGAAGACTATTCTGGTCTTGTTATTCTAGCTACAAATTTACAGTCCCACTTAGACAATGCCTTTGCCCGCCGGTTTCAATCCATGATCCGGTTTCCTAAACCCAATGCCGAGCAACGATTGCGACTATGGCTAGATACCTTTATGAACAAGCCCTTCCAAGTGGCTAAGGATGTAGACTTTAAAGGTTTAGCCAATGAGCACGAGCTAACAGGCGGCAATATTATTAATATCCTGCACTACGCCTGTATTAAAGCTGTTAGCCGTAAACCACAAAAAGTCTGCAAAGACGATGTGCTCAACGGTATTCAGCGCGAGCTACAAAAAGAAGGCAATCTCAGTCGAAGAGCAAGAAACACCTTTCGAGATAGCCTACCAACAATCACCAAAGGAAATAGTCATCGCCCTGTAGAACAACCGCTATGGTTTGACTCATATGGCAAATAGAAGGTGAAAAGGCACTCATTAAGAATCAGTAGCTTGTTCCACAAGCCTCTGAAGGTACTGAAGCGCTTCCTGTGGCGAGAGTAAGATAAATTCGCCCTGACACAGCAGCTCATACTGCCCACTTCGATACCCATGCGCTGAAATTAATTTCTTTTCCATAGCCTCAGTCGCCAGTGCGTACAGTTGGTTCGCACTAATGGTATCCAGTTCCAAATTCATTCTATTTTTGAGAGTATCTAACCCTGGTGAATTGAACTCACCAGACGACTGATCATTTTGCTCATTCGATTGGTCACCATCATGATTCATAGAGAACTATAAAATAACGACGCTAGGAAATATAGTAACCAAATTTAATGCGGAGCGAATGAGGCATTACGCACGGACCTGCGACACTCTCGTTAACGCGCCATCTACTGAACCCCCTCCGCAACACCACAAAGTTGTTACATGTATCCGATTTTACCCTTCAGGCCTAGCCCTCTGACGTGCCTAGCTCCATCTTATCGCCACAGACCTTATCTAAAGAGAGCAGTGCCTGCCATACCTAAGGCACACCAATACACAGCAGAACAAAGGCCTCTCAGCAACAACAACTCATAAAGAAAAATATATTTCTTTTGTTACCAAAAAGTTCGTTGCTCAGCTGCTTCGCGAGAAATTACTAATACCCCCATTTCAAATCCGTTATTTCTTTTGGCAAGATGGAATCCTCATTATTCCCATGGGGAAATTGAAATTCGCGGTATTTTGTAAAGCGTTATGAATTTATAGCGCCAGAAACAGAGAAGTATCGTTAACTGGAAAAAGATGGTATAAATTAAATGCTAAATGCAATTAGGAGCCGCTCGGCTCCCAATTGCAAGTGATCCTATCTCTAAGCTTTCGTCTTTTAGAAGACTTTGAGAAGATACTCGTATTCTAAGTGAAACAATAATTGGGAAAGCCTTTTGAGGGCTTGATAGCCCGACTAACGGTCTATTCTATCAGATCTAAAAGGCCTGCATAACCGGAGTTATTTCGCTTAGCTTTTTATAAAAGACCTAGTTTGTTGTTTAGGAGGTTAGCTCATGGCAATCTTCTAAAACGTTGTTGACCCGTTAACTATAGTTACTGTTCGCGAACGTTTTGATTGAAGCAATACTACTAACTAAAGTAACAGTGCCTTCCGTCAACTGAGTTTTTGATGTTGCGATAGAAGCCACAACAATACATCCGAAAGGAGAATCACCAGCATGGCTTTAGACTACTTTGCACCAGGTGTTTACGTTGAAGAAGTAGACCGGGGCAGTCGTCCGATCGATGGCGTTAGCCTGAGTGTCGCCGGGTTTGTGGGGTTTACAGAAGATGTTCGGAGCGATGCCGAACTGTTTGAACCCATGATGATTACCACCTGGGGGCAGTATCTCGAATTTTTCGCTAAACCTGGCTCCGACGGATTCACCGACTTTGGGGCTTATTTACCCTTTGCAGTACAAGGCTGGTTTATGAATGGCGGCGGGCGCTGCTGGGTCGTTAGCATCGGCACCCAGCTACCCGGTTCACCACAACCCACCGCCGCTGAAACAGCTACGAAAATGCCCACCTCCAATGGCAAGCCCTCCATATCCTGTTATCTCAAGGACTCAGAAGCATCCGAAGGTGCCTCATTAGCCCTCCCCGCCAGCAGTGGCCGCCTGACGGTTGTCGTTAAAAATAGCGAACCCAAGCCATTGTCCGACGATGCCGATGAAAATGCCGAACCACCACTCAATAATGGTGAATATTTCACCATTGAGGTGAAAAGTGGGAGTGAGACTCTCCAGACTTATGAGCACCTCACCATGAATTCAGAGGTAGAAACAACAATCGCCGACTATGCTGTTACTGCTCTCGAAGACTCACCCGTGCTCAACTTCGAAGATACCTCCCAGGTAGGACAAGCCCTTTCACGGCGTCCGGCCAATGGTGTCTATGAAATTTCTCCACCGCCATATGTAAGCTCTCCAGATCGCTTCAATCGTGACCTACAAGGCAATCGAGATGAGCGCACAGGCATTCAAGGACTTTATGAAATTGATGAAGTCGCGATGGTAGCTTGCCCTGATCTGTTATTGGCCTACGAAAACCGGCTAATTAACCTAGACCAAGTCCATGGGGTCATGGAAATGATGCTCAGCATGTGTGAAAACTCATTTCCAGGTCCAGCCTACCGCATGGCCGTGATTGATCCGCCCCCCATAAAACCTAGTAAAGGCATGGAGCCAGTCGCTCCAAGTCGGCAACGCCCGGCAGATGTCGCCACGTGGCTAAAGTTGTTTAACCGTCGCTCCATGTTTGGAGCTACCTATTATCCCTGGGTTAAGGTGCCCAATCCCCGTGACGGCGGAAAACCAAAGTTAGTCCCACCTTCAGGGCACATGATGGGGATTTGGTGTCGTACGGACCAAGACCGTGGTGTCTTCAAAGCACCCGCCAATGAAACACCGCGCGGGGTGATTGGGTTAGCCTATGAGACAAACATGCGGGAGCAAGAGTTACTCAATCCATTGGGCATCAACTGTATCCGAAACTTTGCTAGCTACAACCGGGGTCTCAAAGTTTGGGGGGCTCGCACCTTAGTCGAGCCTGACAATGTGCAGTGGCGCTATATCAGCGTCCGCAGGCTCTTAAGCTACATTGAAAAGTCCATCGAAATGGGCACCCAGTGGGTTGTTTTTGAACCCAACGATTCAGACCTATGGGCGCGGGTGAGTCGCACAGCTAGTAACTTTTTAGAAAGACTATGGCGTGATGGGGCGTTATTTGGTAGCTCTCCGTCAGAGTCGTTTTATGTCAAGTGCGATGCCGAACTCAACACCGAAGAAACCATCAAGTTAGGACGCCTCTACGTCGAAATTGGCGTATGCCCCGTACGTCCAGCAGAATTCGTTATTTTCCGAATTAGCCAGTGGGCACCTAATCAATAGTGTTTAATCGACAATGTTTATATAGTCTTATTGGCTAGTAATAAAACAGAGTTCTGTTCTATCGGTAGCCACCTGAATCCATCTCGTCTATGACCAAGGAGTAAAGAGTCATATCATGGCTGAGCTAACTAAGCCAATTGCCCCCAGTAGTTTTTACCTAGAATTAGCAGGGGTCTGTGAAGGCGAAAAATCCGTATTCAAGAGTGTTAACATCCCCGACTATTCCCCCAAGGTTCAGGGCGGACAACAAGCTGTAGGTACCACCAAAGGCGGTAAAACAGTTTGGCAAGTCAATTCAGCCGGTTTTGAAGGACTGTTCACCTTTGACTGTGTTTGTATTGCCAGTGGTGACAGTGATAGCACCAGCAAAAAGCTCTATGAGTGGTTTGAAAAATGTTTGCCAGCCTCGAATGGCGGTAAAAGTACCTGGACCGACAACAAAGTCGACGGCAGTATTACCGCCTATAACACGGATGGTGAAGAAGTTGCTAAGTGGCAGTTTGCGGAGGCTTGGCCATCCAAATATAAGTGTGCCGATCTCGATGTCACAGCCGATGCTTACATCGAAGAAACCTACACCATTACCTGCGAAAAATTTAACCGTACCTAGTAATTGAGAGCCCGTAATTTAGGTCCAGTAATTTAGCAAGAGAAAAAATGGTTCAATATCTTACCAATTCAAAGTTTTACTTTGAAATTGATGGCGTGACATCATTAGCATTGAAAACCTGTAGTGGCCCAGAAATTGAAATGGAGGTCGCTGGAGGAGACGCGGCCATTGGTGTGACTAAAGATGCCAAAACCCAAACCCAGGCAACGATTGGGAACGTGAAATACAACAGTACCATCACCTTGACCTATGTAGCTGGGAATGAAAGCGATCACCAGAAGTTATCCGACTGGTACAACGATTGTCACCCAGATGCTTTCTCTGGCGGGGCCTCTAAGGCCATGGATAGCCGTAAAACAGGTTCCCTGGTGATTTATAATCCTAATGCAAAGGAGGCAATGCGATATAACTTTACCGACTTATTTCCTGGCACTAAAAAACAAATCGGTAGCTTAGCGGTTGATAGTGGCGGTAGCTTAGCTGAAGATACTTTAGAACTCTTTTTTACTCAAGTTGTTCGAGTTGCATAAGGCGGATGGTCTTTCCTGAAATTTTAACAAAAGCCCGATTCTACTTAGAACTAAGACTAGACGGTAGCGTTGATTCCACCGATGGTTACTTTATGGAATGTTCTGGATTTCAGCGGTCACAAGATGTGATCGAAATTTCTGAAGTAACACCCCAAGTTTGGGGTAAAGATGGTCGCAGTAGTGGCCATGTGGTGCAATCCAAAATTCCAGGTAACAGTTCTTATACCAACATTACCCTGAAGCGCGGTCTCACCATTTCCACAGCCTTTTGGGATTGGATGGATACTATTAGCATGGGAAACTGGAACGATCAGCGGCGTAATGGCGCATTGTGTCTCTATGGCCAATCCGGAAAAGAACAATTTCGATTTGAATTCACAGGGGCTTGGCCCGTCACCTATAAAATCTCTGATCTGGATGTTAATGGTGCCGAACACAATATAGAAGAAGTCGAAATTGCGGTGGAATCCCTCAAACGGTTAAAAGTTTAACTTTATAAGGAAAGGTAGGTTATGACAGCGATTCAATTAGGAAACGATCTTGGGTTAGCCCCCCCCAAGGCACGCCCTTCCCTCAAACCTATAGAACCTGTGGTTCCATCATCGTCAGAACCCCAGGCTCCAGCCTCGTCCATCACAAGTTCATCCTTAGAAGATGTCGAGGCGCAGAGCCCCTTCCAATCTGGGACACAAACAGAGTTTAGCTTTGAGTTGCCCATTGGTTATATGGATGCCATGGGTCAATCTCATCGTCAGGGCATCATGCGGTTGGCCCGCACAGTCGATGAAATTTCCCCCATGTCCGATCCACGGGTACAGGCAAATCCAGCCTATGCCACGGTGATTATTCTGGCCCAGGTAATTTTATCCCTAGGGACTTTACCAGAGGTGAGTCCGGTGGTGATTGAAAATATGTTTGCCGGGGATCTTAATTACTTACAAAATTTCTACCGCAAAATTAATCGCCTTGAAGACTAAAATCATCGTCTAATAACCTAGAGAAAAGGTTCACCCATGAACAGTCACAGCCGAAGTCACAGCCGAGAAAATCCCATGACCGGGGCTGAAAATGCGACCTTTCTTCCCCCCTTTAGCTCGGTGGCCAATCCAGTCGGTTTTGTTGCGCCCGCTATTTTACAAAGCCATCAGCCGTTAGCAGTTAGGCGAATGATGGCAAAGGTGGCCGTTAGGCTAGCCCATGACCCCATGGCCATGCAACTATTTTGCGATCGGATTTATCAGTTGCTCTCTGAGGATGTGCGATCTCAGCATGAACGCGCCCATCGCCATAGCAAACGCTATTAGCATCTATGCTAATAGCGTTTAAACAGAGTAAACCACCATCAAAATTAATGATCGACAGGAGGTGATCAGAATGGCGAACGGCAACCAATCTGCCGTATCAAGTGTTGCAGACTACGTAACCACTAATCGCTTCTACGTTGAAATCGAAAGCAAGATCACCGCCTCTTTTACAGAATGTACTGGGTTAGGCGTGCAAGTTAAAAAAGAGACCGTGGAAGAAGGTGGCTTAAACGATCAACAACGCATTCTATTAGGCAAGCCAGACTTTTCAGACGTCACTCTTAAACGGGGTCTCAGTGGCAATCAAGTATTTTGGGATTGGCTCAGCGCCTTGTTTGCACCACGAGACGAAGGAACAGGAATTAAAGAACATCGCCGAAACATTAACATTTTGGTCTTTAACCAAGCTGGAAACATTCAACAATGTTGGACCTTGATCGGTGCGGTTCCTATCGGTTGGCAGGCACCATCGCTTCAAGCCGATGGTAGTACTGTGGCCATTGAGGAACTTACCTTAGCCTATGAAGGCCTAAATGTCACCTTTGGCAATGGCGGCGGCGGCGCGATCATACTGGACAATCGTTCCAAAACTGGCTTTTTTGTGAGCAACTAACCTATGGCAAAGCAGCTGGGCCATCGCTCCCCATTAGGTTTATCACGTCCCTTAGGTGCAATTGGATGGGGACAACACTGCCACCTGGGCACGCCGTCACTATCATTTCTAGATCTCAAGACCTTTTATCCTCACGGCTTTCCCTCTGGCTTTTCCCCTGGCTTTCCCACGATAGAACCAGGGGAAACACGTTCAGCCAATCAAGGCGAGCAGGGCAACAGTGGAACCAACAGTAGGACCAACAGTGGGACAACTACGGCCCAATTGGCATCACATCAGTCAAGACCAGAGATAGCGACAGAGATAACGGCAAATATACCAGCAGATTCAGTGGTTAAGCGCATCACTAAACCTGACTCAGCATTCCTGAACCTCGCCCAAGCCTCCCTATCCCCCCTGCTCAAATCAGGGCCCAACTCAGGGACTGAAGGCAGCGTAACTCAACCCAAATCATTTCGGGCTAACCTACAGAGTTACTTCATGGGAGCACCCCAACAGCAGCCCCCAACAGCAGCCTTCGCCACCACAAACGAAGTTCCAACGAACCAAGTCCCTGCAAATGGAATCCCTGCTTCAGTAGAGACATTTCCAACAACCAGTCAGCCGGAATCACTCTCGCCGCCAACTATTCAACCAGTCAAATCCATTGAGCCCGTTGCACCTGTTGAACCCGCTAAACAACCTGTCAAACAAATAGAGAGCGCAGCAGCGCCGAATCCCACTGCTGCTATTCAACGTCAACATGCACCATCAGTTGATGGCAAAAAAACGGACCATCCCTCTGTGTTTGGATCAGCAGATAAGGTGAACGCTCCCCATCAAACTGTTGCCAGTCCTGGTCCCCTTTCGTCATTTATGGACACTGCTGCCACCAGCTCAAAGAGCTCAACTGAGATATCCCTTCCAGCATCAGAAACAGCGCTTGATCCGCCTAGCGTTATCCAACAAAAACCTGACGTTTCCCAGTCCTCATCCAGTCCAGCTCAGCTTTCTACCAATCAGGACCGATCCGATGACACAGCCCCCCCATCCATAGGCGAGCAATCCACGAGCACACCCCCACCAACATTGGGAACAGGAAACAAGCCTGCTCCATCGATTCAACGCAAAAATGCACCGTCAATCGACAGCCAACCTATCGGCCAACCGTCTGTTGCTAGGTCGGTTGATGAGGCAAGCAATGTCCATCAAACTGTTTCTAAGCCTAGTCCGACGTCGTCATTAATAGACGCTGCCCCCTCAAAGAACTCAACTGACTTATCTCCTCCAGCATCGGCGGCACAGCCTGCTCATGTTTCTATCATCCAACAAAAAACTGACATTCCGCCATCCTCAGTCAGCCAACTTTCTACCAATCAGAGCCGACCTGATAACATAGCGACCCCTAACAAGGAAGCTCAATTAACTAGTGCATTTCCTCCAGCATTGGAAACAGGGCCAAATCCTGCACCGCCTCCATTGATTCAACGTAAAAATGCACTGTCAACCGACAGCCAACAGATCGGTCAACCGGCTGTTGCTAAGTCGGATGATGAGACAAGCAATGTCCATCAAACTGTTTCTAAGCCTATTCCAACGTCATCATTAATAGACGCTACTGCTACCAGCTTTAATAACTCAACTGATATCTCTCCTCTAGCATCAGAAGCAGCCCCAGCTCCTTCTTCCATCGGCCAACAAAAGCCTGACGTTTCCCAGCCCCCCGTCAGCCCAGCTCAGCTCTCTACAAATCAGGAACAACCCAATAACACAGCTAACCCTATTAAAGAGCCTAATACCCAAACATCTAGTCCAGTAGAAGCTTCTGAACCGATTCAGAGACTGAATAATACCCCCTTAGACAAGAACTTGGGCGCTCCATCTGGCACCCCACCACAATCATCAAAGAGCCCCCAGGGAAATCAAGCTTTGGGACCCTTCAAACCGATTCAACACTCGCCATCACCAAAAGCGGCACATGTTTCTCCATCAGTCCCAGTAAGTCAATTGGCCATAGAGGCCCCCTCCCAGTCTGATGTCTCTAGCTTCCAGAGTGAATCTCAACAGCCGAGCCACCAAAATCCCGCCACCGCTAAACTGCTAGAACCATCAGGTACGGTTTTACCCTCAGCAACACCGTCTGCTGAATCTGTACAACGTAAGGCCCAAGCGCCTATACCACCAGTTGTGGAGTCTAGCTCACCTAAGACTCAACTAGTCCGTCAATCCTTAGATTCTGAGTTAGAAGCCACTATTACAGACACTTCTACACATCCATCTTTAGAAGCGAGCCAGCGCTCAGCAAATAGTTCTAATACTTCCGAAGATATTGCATCTCCCATAGCGAGCCAACCACAACATCACAGTTTCCACCCGTCAGCATCCGAGGTCCACTCTTTGGCCGCTGACGATATATCCCTTGCAAGTCATTCTCCAGGGACTCATCCTCTGGGTAAGAATGACAGGATAGCCAGCGAGCAAGCAGCATCAGCTTTATCTCCAACCAATCAACCATCCATTCAACGGGCGAGTCCCACTAGCTATCAGGTGTCACGTGATCAATTATCCAATGGCGATATGCCCGGCGCTGAAGCAATCATTCAACGTTCCGAAGCCTCTATCCAACAGTCTGAGACACCTCAACAGCTTTCTGTAGAAACAGCTCAGTCAGTAACACAGCTATCGGTTTCAATCGAAGAGAATACAAACCAGATCAACACAGGTATCGATTCTCAGAGTCAATCTAGCAACCAGTCAGGTACACCTCCATCCTCAGCCTCTTCTGAGCAAACCAAAATACTAAATTCGCCTGGGGTTACCCTCTCCGGACCAAACCTGAAAAACCAACAATCCCTTCAAACAGACGCCCCTACTATTGTTCAGCGCACAGCCAATCTGACCAATCAGTTTTTTGAGCCCCACCAGACAGCCACCATTCAGGCCATGAAGGAAACTGGGGAGGTCACCCCATTACAACTCACTCCCATAGAGTCAACAGAACCTGACCCACGACCTCTACAGCCAACGGCAGAGCAACCCTCCGCAGCTTCTCCATCGGAGTCAATTACTCCGATGCTCCCTCCCCCGCAAACCTTAGATACAGAACCGATTCAGCGAGCACCTCAGTCCCCTGAGTTTATTACCCCAGTTACACCATTCTCCCAAGCCTCAGTTACAGCCTCGAGCCATCACGCCGCCCAGTATCCCAATCAATCGACTACTGCTGAGGAAATTTCACCCCTTGCCCAAAGCCCTAATATCTCACCTGTAGAATTAGTACAATTTGCTTACCCCCTCACGCCTCCACCGGTTTCGCTAACCAATAAAGTAAGCGAAGCACCCAATAATTCTGCCAATACACCCATTCAACGGACGCCACAATTACCGGGCCCTCTTCCAAATGAACACAATCATCATGAGGGCAGTCAGAATAAGGGAAACCAGAACAGGGAGAAGTTATCAAATCAAGTATTCATTGAGTCTGGTCAGACCACTGCACCAGCCCCCCTTTCTGCTGAAATCATTCAGCGCAGCACTAATATAATTGAGAATGCGGCCATCAACACCGCTCCACCCCTCAACAACAAACAGCAAAAACATATCGACAAACCCTCCAATCTACTTCCATCAAGTCAAATCAACGAGAGAGCACAGCAAAGCACCCATCACACCCAGTCTTCAGAGGTTTCAATCACTAGCCGGTCTAGCCCGCGATCGCTATTAGGCACCCCAGAGAAGAGCCTGCAGGAACCAGCGGTGCAGCGATCTCCAACAGATATACAGCAATCTACGTCTGTTACCTCTCAGACAACGCATTCCCAACCAGACGCCTTTCCTCTCAATACCTCCCAACCTGCGCCATTACCGAAGGTTCTCAAACCCTTGGGAGTATTACGCTCTCTTCAATCTGTAGTACAACCCAGCGCAAAAGCCAGTCCCTCCTCCACCGAATCTGAATCTTCCTATACAGTCCAGAACGCATCAACTGAATTTCTTGAAAAACAGATCAAGTCTGTGCAATCTGTACAGCATTCTAAGAGAGGCCCGGTATCTAATGGCACTTTCAATAACTCTAATGTGGTATTGCGATCGCAATACACAATGCAAGCCAAACCAGCACTATCCCCACCCATTTCAACTATCCCAAACGCCTGTCCACCCATCGTTTCAGATCAGGTGGCCATCCCTCATCCGAATGTTGATAGTATCCAAAACATTCAGCTAAAAGTACTCAAACCAATTAGTGCGCTGCGCCCCTTACCCTCTTTAAAGTCATCGGTAGAAACCCATTATCAACCTAGCCAGCTCAGCGATCACCCACCATCTGCAAATACTCCCCATGTCTCGACGCCAGACCCTCCCAATACGTCCCAGGCTACTAGCCCTATCCAACGACAAGCACAACAACAAAACAGAGACCAAGGGCTTCCCAGCGAATGGTCGAGTATAGAGGACTTGGCAACCCATATGATATCCTCGTCCCTAGAAGCTCCGCCATTAGCAAAGCCTTATCCCCAAGCCCCAACAAATCACACCCCTGTCCAATCATCTTCGCTATCTCCAGACCACTCCACTGTTCAACGACAGGCAGAGGCTGATCAAATATCAGATCAGCCAACCGGAGCGCAAGCCTTTCCCAGTAGCTGGTCTAACATCGAAGATCTTGTCACTCATTTCCAGCCCACGTCTAACACAAAAATATCTGCTAAGCAGTCTTCTTCTAATGCTAGAGCACCATCTACCACCCAACCCATAACAGACATCAAGTCAAACCCAACCAATACAGCGCAGTCATCAACAGCATCCATCAGCCGAACTACGGCCACTCAGCATCCCACGACCAACTCCTCTATTTCGGTCCAAAGAAAAATTACACCACCAAACACCACCACTCCCGTCAATGTGGTCCAACTGGAGCAAGATTACCCCACAATTACTATCCGCCGAGCATCAAACACCAACCAAGCTGAGGAATCCCATGACATTCCAAACTATAGCCATTACCTGGAATTGCTCACCCAAGAAGTTTACAGTCTTCTAAGACAACGCCTTTGTTTAGAGCAGGAGCGCCGGGGTCCTAAATACCCCCGGTGAGTTATCTAACCCTTACCCCAGTCAACGTTTCACTACGAAAAGTTTCACCACAACAAAGTATCAACCCTCATAAGTTGTATTAACCGATGAGTACCTTCGTCAAAGCTAAATTGATTGCCCAAGGAGGTGGCAACAATATTGAGTTTATGTTTAATCCGACTGAACTAAGTTTCAGTCGAAGGCTCAACATTAACAAACCTGAGGGTTCTCGAACTGACAAGGGGCTCCCTAAAGTAAGCTTTGGCTCCCCTCAGCCCTACAGTGTCAATGTATCTGGGCTGATATTTGACACCTACGAAACGGGTGAAAATGTTGTCGATAAATATGTCGAAAGTTTTCGACAGGCTGTTGAATTTATGGACAGTCGGGAGCGCCCTCCCATTTATCTCTTAACCTGGGGAAAGCAAGAATATTTACGCTGCTTTATTGAGTCCCTATCCTATAAACTCACTATGTTTTTAGCTGATGGCACACCTGTTCGAGCCACTGTGGATATTATCCTCACGGAAATTAGTGAAGTTAAGGGCGCTGCAAACTCGAACACACCGAGTCGAGGCAGTACTACTCGCTAAAACTATCGGTTTAGAGATTTCTAAGCCATTGAGACTCATCTGGATCTATTACACTTTCAATGAGATCGTTAGTAATCACCCTCTTTAGACTTAAGTATTCTTTGCGGAGAAAATACTCCATCCATGCCTGTATCCTCCTTTATAGCCCAACCCACCCTCAAAATTGATGGAGCGACGGCATCATCTGAGTTAATGGATGATATCCTCCAAGTTGTCGTGGAGGAGAGTCTACACTTGCCAGGCATGTTTACCCTTGTCATTCGAAATGACTATTATGGTGGTGCTGCCAACGATGAAGTCTGGAAACATGAAAAACTCTTTGAAATTGGAAAATCTATAGAAGTTGGATTTTCCTCTAGCACCACAGAATCGGATGATTTTGATGATGAGAATAAAGGTAATGTAATTAAGGGTGAAATTACTGCGATTGAAACCCATTTCAATAGTGAGGCCCAAGCACCCATCATTGTACGTGGCTATGATGCTTCCCACCGGTTACATCGTGGGCGTCACAACCGATCATTCCAAAATAAAACAGACTCCGACATTGTCAAAACCATCGCATCCGAAGTGGGTATTTCAGTCGGGACGGTAGATGCCACAGGCGGTCCCTATGGCTATGGTGACATCGGTGGGGCCAGTGGATATGTGTTCCAACAAAATCAGACCAATATGGAATTTTTGCGGGAGCGGGCTGCCCGCAATGGTTTTGAACTATTTGTGCAAGATGGAAAGCTATATTTTCGTAAACCCAAGAAGAACAGCACACTAGAACTGGAGTGGTTGAAAAACGTTCACAGCTTTCGGGTTCGGGTTAGCAGCGCAGAACAAATGGAAAGTGTTGAAGTGCGGGGCTGGGACTATAGCCGCAAGGAAGTGATTGCAGAAAGCATTAGCGCTACCAAGCAGGTACTGACAGAAACAGAAAGTGGTTCAGGCAGTAAAACCGTTAGCAGCTTTAATGGCCAGCCCACCACACCCACCTTAATTATGGTGGACCAGCCCATCTCTCAATCTAAAGAAGCCAAAACCATGGCCCAGGCCCTATTTGATGAACTAGGGGGAGAATTTGTACAGGCCGATGCACGAGGAGAGGGGAATCCCCTCATCCGTCCAGGGCAGGTGGTTAAGCTAACGGGAATGGGAAAATATAGCGGTAGTTACTATGTAACAGAAACCCGTCAGCTTTTCCATGAACGAATTTATACCACCGAATTCAGCGTACGAGGCTTACGTGGCGGGGATCTACTGCAAACATTAGAAACTAAAAATACCCTTCAGCCAGGCCAAACAATGATGGCTGGCATCGTTGCCGACAACAAAGATCCCAAAGGGTGGGGACGCGTACGTGTAAAGCTACCGACGCTTACCGAGAAGCATATGAGCAATTGGGCAAGAATTGTTGCCGTTGGCGCAGGCACCAACCGGGGGGTAGATTGGCTACCCGAAATTAACGATGAAGTGTTTGTTGCCTTTGAGCATGGAGACATTCATCGGCCCTATATCTTAGGTGGCGTTTGGAATGGACAAGATACCCCTCCTGAAAAAGTAGACGAAACCGTTGCCAATGGTAAAGTACGTCTCAGAACGCTAACAACACGACTGGGACATACCTTACAATTTGTAGAAGAAGATAAAGGCGATAGTAAAAAAGGCGTTTATCTGACCACCGTAGACAAGCATCAGCTACATCTCAACGATACTGACAAATACACAGAACTAAAAACCATAGACGGTCATCAGCTCAGACTAGATGATAAAGAAAAAAAGATTCAACTAAAGACCAAAAACGGTCACGAAATTGTAATGGATGATGGGGGTAAAAAGGTTGACATCATCTCTACCGGTAGCCTCAATGCCAAGTCAGGGAAAGGTGGAAAAACAGAGAAAATAAATGTTGACGGCGGTGAAATCACCCTGACAGGCACAACCAAAATTACGCTGAAAGTGGGACAAAGTAGCATTGTTCTTAGTAATACAGGCATCGATATCTCAGCAGCTCAGGTGAATGTCAAAGCCAAGATGACTGCCAAGGTAGAAGGTACGATGGTCGATGTTAAGGGTACAGGACCGGTCAATGTGCAAAGTAATGGCATTACAAAAGTCGCTGGCAATATCGTCAAAATTAACTGAAAAATGACCAGCAAAAATTAAAACAGCAAAAATATTAGACAGAAAAACGATGGGAACACAAGTTGTCGCAGGAGCCACGCTGCAATGTTCATTTGGCGTTGCCCCTAGCGTATTAAACGTTATACCCAAAGGCCCGCCAACCATGGCCGGAGGACCACTAGCCGCTAACATCATGGACTATGCCCCCATTGCCAATATTCCACCCTTTGGCGTATGTAGTTCATTAGCCAATCCGACCGTAGCCACAGCGACCGCAGCTGCACTCGGCGTACTCACACCGATGCCATGCATACCCGTCACAGTAGCTCCATGGTTTCCAGGCTCGCCTACCGTTTTGATTAATAATCTCCCTGCCCTAAACAACAGCTCGAAGTGTATGTGCACCTGGGGTGGTGTTATCTCTATTCTAAACCCTGGCCAGGCTACAGTTCAAATCCCTTAGGACACGTAGGTTGCCTGCACCAAAGCGCACTTGAATAACATTCGTCCATTGTTAAGAACTTTTTCGCAAAAAAAGCAAAAATGCTGTTTGTGTTGCAAAAACCTGGGTAGCCCTGCCTTGGTATGCTGAGATGCCCTGATCGCAACCTATCAATGTCCTCCTCACAACCGTTCAAATGGCATCACTTCCGATCAGACGTCATCCTGCTGAACGTGCGCTGGTATCTGCGCTATAGCTTGAGCTACCCAGGTTTTTGCAACACAACCGATTTGGCTAACATACCAATATCTCTCCCATAAGTTACAACAAACGAATATATTTTGCTATAACTGAGCTACTTACAACAATTATCAATAGATATGTCAATAGCTCTTCCTTATCCGAAGCCCAAGCGAGTACATCGATGTTCTAGCTATACACTGCTTCAGAAGTACAAAAAATAACGTAGTTCTTTATTAGAAGATAAGCGTTGGAGGCCATACCGTAACAGCACACAGCTAGCGTTACAGGTGTACGAGCTAACACATCCAGAGGGCGTTTTAACATTTGAAGATCTAGAGCGGGAAACGAACGTAAACAAGCTGGAACTGTATAAAGCCGTTGCACTTCGACTAAGTAAGATGCTGGTCGAAGATCATGTGAATGCTGAGAAGTTGATCGAACCCATAATTTTACCGCAAGGCTAGCTCAGCTATCTTCTCTCTAGTAGCGTTGATAGCTCAGATTTGTGCTTACCCAGAATATGCATATCATGGGCCTTCAGAACCATGCAGAAATCTTGCTACTAGGAAGTTATCGCTGGAATCCTTGATACTATACTTGTAGTTAAGCAACACTTACCAAGATGTCAGCCGCAGTATTACCCCAGCTTCAAACCGTTAGCTCCAAGTTAGAAGCTGAAGCAGCTTCTATCGAACAGCAGCTATTGATGGTAAGAGAGAAGCGAAAGGGGCATTGTCAAGTTGATCTCGATGAGCCAATTTTAGGACAGTTTTATTCGGCAAGTGTCATCTAATCGACCTATGCGATCACATAGGTCTCTGTCAGAGATCGCCAACTTTCCATCCGCTGGCGCATCGTTTTTCTATATTCTGAAGCCGTCTGTTTGTGCTGATGGGGATGGAAATGACCACGTATCGGTTCAAAGGCTGACAGAAAGCGCTGTGCCTGACCCACCGATTTGAATCGGCCCATTCGCCTCTCCCTAACTCGGGTCTGTCTATGTGAGTTCTCAGCTCGATTGTTCAATCCTTTATGCTGCCTATGTTCTACATTCCTCAAGATGTCCTTCTTAGCAGCGCCATAACTCTTGAGTTTGTCGGTGATGATGACTCTGGGGGCAAAGCCGGCTGGTTTGAGTAGTTTTCGGAAGAACTTCTTGGCTGCCGCTTTGTTGCGGCATCGCTGCATCAGGATATCGAGCACTACACCATGCTGGTCAACAGCCCGCCACAAGTAAAACTGTTCACCTTTAATCTTGATGACGACTTCGTCGAGATGCCACTTATCACCGGGCTTTGGCCGCTGTTTGCGAATCTGATTGGCATAGCTCTGAGCAAACTTGTGACACCAACTTCTGATCGCTTCGTAGGTGACCGTGATGCCTCGATAGAGCATCATTTTCTCAATGTCACGGAAGCTTAGTGGGAAGGTGTAATACAGCCAGACGCAATAGCTGATAATGTCGGCTGGGAAGCGGTGGCCACGGTAAGGATTATTCATGGCTGAAGCTTCTCAGAGACAGTAGACCGGAGTCAACTCTAGACAACTTGACAATGCCATTTAACCCCTATTGAACTACTCAAATACCTTAACCGCACCATCAGCAATACCAATTAGGATCATCAGTATAAGCAACTTTCAGGCTTTGTGAAGTGAAGTAAAGTTATAGTTACTGGCCGTTTACGGAGTTTGGTAAGGATGTCCTTCACCATTGAGACAGCTCGCAATATTTTCCCGGAAACGCTGGCTGCGGATGTGGTGCCAGCCACGATTGCCCGCTTTAACCGACTGAAGGTTGAAGACAAATTGGCGCTAATCTGGTTTGCCTACCTGGAAATGGGGAAGACGCTCTCAATTACGACCCCCGACCCTGTGAATATGCAATTTGTCAGCAGTACACTCAGCCAAATCAAGCTGATGAGTTTTAGTGAGCAATCGCAATTAATGCATGACCTGGCTAGTCGGACGGACCGACCCATCTGCCGCCTCTACGCCACTTGGGCAGCGAATATCAAACTCGGCTTTTGGTACCAATTGGGCAGGTGGATGGCAGAAGGGATCGTCACCCCAATTCCTCAGGTTTACCAACTTTCAGCCAATGCCTCGGCTGTCCTACAAGCAATTCGGGTTGTTGATCCTGGTCAACAAATTACGATTCTCCGCAACGCAGTGGTGGATATGGGCTTTGACCCGTCGCAGTTGGGCAGCTACAGCTCGGTAGCAGAACCGTTAGTCCTACCCACGGATATGGCCGAGCGCACCCCAATTACGGCAATTCCTGGTGTGGAAAACCCAGTAATTCTGGAGTACATGGACAACCTAAATGCTAATGACTTTGATGCTCTGGTACAACTCTTTGCTTCGGATGGTGCCCTGCAACCCCCTTTCCAGCGCCTGATTGTCGGACAAGATGCCCTACTTCGCTTTTTCCGGGAGGATTGCCAGAACTTAAGATTGTTGCCTAAGCAGGGTACTACGGAACCTGACGAAGATGGCTACACCCGGCTCAAGGTCACCGGTAAGGTGCAAACCCCCTGGTTTGGCCAGGATGTGGGCATGAACGTTGCCTGGCGCTTTCTCCTCAATCCAGAGAACAAGATTTTCTTTGTTGCTATTGATTTACTTGCTTCTGCCAAAGAGTTGCTGAATCTGGCTCCCTAGGTTGTCTTCCTGGCCGGCAGTCAGGTTTCAAAGGGCTTCAGGCACTCGGCGTTTACGTTAGAGGGAGAGCGAATGGGGCTAAGTGAGATGATGCTGGGCAGTGTGAGTAACTATGTCATGCACCATGCTGCTTGCTTTTGTATTAGTGGTCCACAAATGAGCAAAAGAGAAATAAGCAAAAGAGAATTCTTACTTGTATGGAGAAGCATTTCCCGTGGTTACACTGGTTGATTTACCCCGTTCTACACAGTCCTTTAGCCATTTTTCTGGTCATTTTTCTGGCCAGAAAAATGACCAGAAAAAATGGCTGCCTAACGCTACAAACAGCTAAGATTGCGCCAGCAACCACCGCGATGCGATGTCTCGATTGGGCTCGCGATTGCTTTGATATCGAATCTGAGCTGAAAAATGATACCACCTACAATTCTTTTCTGTTTCGCGAAGAGAAGACAGCCCTGCTCGGTACGTCGCATCACAAGTTTCGTGAACAGTCTCTGGAGTATGTCAGCCAGCAGATTGCACCGCTCGATCTGCCTTATCTGATTGTGAATTATACGGGGTCAGGCCACAGTGGCTTGATAAAAGAGATTTTGGATTGGGCTCCTCATGTTATTGTCGCGGGCTCTAAACTGGCCATTCAGTTTTTAGAGAACATGCTGCATCGGCCTTTTGCCTCACCCTTTGCCTCAGTGGTTATCAAAAGTGGGCACCACCTGGACTTGGGCCGGGGGCATGAGTTGAAATTTCTGGCCCGGTTCAATTCCGGTCCTTAGAGCAACTAACCCTGTCAATAACATCAAGCCAAAGTTAGCAGCTCCCTTTGAAGGCTCATCGACTTGCCCCTTTGAGGGGCTAACAGAAATAAGCCCTCGACAAAGCCGAAGATCACTTAACTTAAGGATTAAAGTTCTATGTCATCTATGATTGATCGCGCCCGCAACCTCTTCCCCAGTACGCTAGCCGCAGATGCGATTCCAGCGACGACGGCAAGGTTCGCTCAGCTCAGTGCCGAAGACCAGCTAGCGCTCATTTGGTTCGCTTACCTCGAAATGGGCCAGTCCATCACTATTGCTGCCCCCGGTGCAGCCAACTTACAGTTTGCTGAGAACACGCTGAATGCTATCAAGCGCATGACGCCTCTAGAGCAATCTCAGGCGATGTGTGATTTGGCCAATCGAGCGGATACTGAAGTATCTCGTGCTTATGCGGTATGGACCCCCAATATTAAACTAGGCTTCTGGTATCGGTTAGGAGAACTGATGGAACAAGGCCTCGTCGCCCCTATCCCAGAAGGGTATAAGCTCTCAGCGAATGCTGCAGCCGTTTTACAATCCATCAGGGACTTAGAGTCCGGTCAGCAGATTACCGTCTTACGAAATGCCGTGGTTGACATGGGCTACGACACTAGCAAGATGGGCAGCTACCAGAAAGTGTCAGAGCCGGTTATCGCACCTAAGTCAATCGGAGAACGGACGCCAGTCTCAATCGAAGGTGTTGATAATGCCACTGTTTTGAGCTACATGAACAACTTAAATGCCAACGACTTTGATAAGTTGGTCAGCCTTTTCACGGCTGATGGTGCTTTGCAGCCGCCTTTTAGAAGACCGATTGTAGGCAAAGAGGCTATCCTACAGTTCTTTAGAGAAGAGTGTCAGAACCTAAAGCTTGTGCCTGAGCGCGGTGTAGTCGAAGCGGCTGAAGATGGCTACACGCCGATTAAGGTGACGGGTAAGTGTCAGACGCCCTGGTTCGGTGCTGCTGTTGGTATGAATATCGCTTGGCGCTTTCTTCTTAACCCAGATGGCAAGATCTTCTTTGTTGCGATTGATTTGTTAGCTTCGCCTAAGGAGCTAATGAATTTAGTCCGCTAAGCAAGCTCATTAATCAATAAGAAGTGCTGACTCATCCCTTTGACGTATCGCTACACGAGTACGATGTCAAAGGGATGGGTTTCTAGAGTAGCAAACTGTGTTACGAGGCAGGTTGTTAGCATTGTCACTGCTGGACTTCGGCGATTTTCGATAAAGGGATAACTCTCAATAGATGGCGACAACACAGACAGACGGTCAATGGAGCAACGAAGAAAGAAGGATTGCAGAATCTGCGCTCAAGAAAGCATACAGAAAAGAAACAGAAGCACTGATTGCGAATATTCGGGAGAATGCTGCCAACGTTACACAGCTCGAAGACGTTTGGCAGCTGCATGATTTCTTGAGTGCAAAGAGGCACGATATCGATGGCAAGTATGACGACCGAGAAGACTTTCTGATGTTCACGCTATCTAAGCTCATCAAAACAGGTCTGTTAGATAAATCTGACTTGCAAGGCTTAGCCGCCGATAAGCGGGCAAAAGTCACTGTTCTAACCCGTATGTAGAATTTCAGGAATTCTGTCATTTGTCGTCTATACCCCTTGACACCTGACACCTCTGTGAACGCTGCGTCACGCTGCTATCAATGACCGAGGAGATACGAGGGCTATGTTGCAAAAAGTAATCGAAGAGAGAATTTCTCTATCCATCCGCCCTCCATTATGCCGCCCCGCCAAAGATTCCGTTGATGAAGCAGAGTTGTCCTATGACATCTCCTTTCTCAGCTCCTTCAATCTGTCCCTTACGAATCATGTTCATGGTTTCATACCCTTTGAGCGTTCGCCTAGCCGTATTGAAGGAGCCAAACCCCAGTCCAGGTTTAACACGGCGTTTTATGAAGCGATGGTCTTGCTCGACAATATTGTTCAAGTACTTTATCTGCCTAGTTTTCGTCGCTTTAGGCAGAGATCTATCTTTACTTTAAGGCCTTGATGGCAGGTGGATAGGCTGCATTCTTATCGACGGTGATCACCCTCGGTGCAATCGTGTGCGAGGCGTTGAGTACCTTGTTGAGGAGCCGTGTGAAGGTAACCCTTCAAGCACGGTTTTGTAGACCAGCAGGGTGGGTGACTGCCCTGCTGAGTTTAACTCAAATGCCCCCGCTGGTCCTGACAACCAAAAGAGAAGAAACTCGGTCGTAGATATAGATAGCATTTAATCCTGCCGCTGTTGTCGTACCATTTGGGTGATGTGTTTCCAACGAGCCTTGGCATTGCTGTTCGCTTGCTTGTCTTGTCTTCTGTTTTGATAGGCTTGCTCTCTCTGTAGCTTTTGATAGCTGTTCAATCGCTTGGTAGAAAGCGTTCCACTCTCTATTGCAGCTTGAATAGCACAGCCGGGTTCTGAGCTGTGTTGGCAATTGCGAAAACGACATTGCTGAGCAAGGTTTTCAATGTCAGAAAACGTTTCTCCAATCGTATCGGTAGGCTGCTCGGCAGTGCGATTATTATTGCTCCATAGCGGTAGCTCTCGCATACCTGGGGTATCGATTAACAGTGCGCCCGAGGGCAGCTTTAACATCTCCCGATGGGTGGTGGTATGTCGTCCACGGCTATCGTCTGCGCGGACAGCTTGGGTTATTTGCACGTCATGGCCGATGAGCTTGTTAGTCAGGGTCGATTTCCCTACGCCTGACGATCCTAATAAGGCAATGGTTTTACCGGGCTGCAAATATGGGGTGAGTGCTTCTAAGTTGTTTTGGTAGAGGGCGCTCAGTGTGAGAATAGGAGCTGCAATAGCAATCTTTCCTACGGCGACAATTTTGTCTTCTAAGTCCTCACAGAGATCCGCTTTGTTCAAGATGATGGTTGGCGTTGCGCCACTTTGCCAAGCCATGACTAAGTATCGCTCAATGCGACGAAGATTAAAATCATGATCGAGACCGCTCATTAAAAAGAGCGTATTGATGTTGGCGGCAATGATTTGGGCTTCGTTTTTTGTGCCTGCCGCTTGTCTAGAGAACTGGCCTTGACGAGGTAAAATGGCTTGAATCAGCGCTTGATGGGTTGCTGTTTCAAGATGAATGACGACCCAGTCGCCTACGGCTGGAAAGTCTTCCGATTTTTCTGCCTGATGTCTAAATTTCCCTGTGAGGGTGGCGCTACAGTCTCCTCTTTCTGTGTAGAGCTGGTACTGGCTACGATGGGCTACGGCGACTCGCCCTACACAATATCCTTGCTTTGCGTAGGGTGCAAAACTGTGAGCGAAACTTTCGCTCCAGCCTAAGTTTTTAAGTTGCATTGCTTGGCAATCCTTGTAGAATTCTCTGGGTTATTGATTAGACTGATTCAATTGCCGTAGAGAATTCCGTCACGCTACAAGCAGTAGCATGACTCACAAGAGATAGAAAATATTGTGATTTGATCGCTTATTTTGTTTAGGCAGCGCAGGTTCTCTTGTGGATATTCCCTACGGACTGTAGCGCTGATGCGATCGCTAGTACCGAATCAAACATAGGAAAACACTCCTTGCGAGAACAGATAACTTATTCTAGCTAAAGATTTTGAATTTGAGGCATATTCTCGACCAGCGGGGAACTTGGTCAGAAACCTCCGGAGCAGCTTACAGAAGCCGCTCCGTGACCGACTTACAAATGTTGAAAGCTCGTTTGATGTGAGATGGAGAAACCTTAGCGACCAAGCTTTCTCCATCTCACGACAGGCTATAGTATGGCTGGCTACTATCAAACGTCAAGGGCATCGGCGGCAAAATGACAGAGGTTGTCGTGTTAGCTGACATTTAAGAGAGACTAATCAGCCTCACTGTAAGACTGACCATGTAAGGAGACAGTCCGCGATCTAAATGACAGAGCGCGATCTAAATGACAGTCCGCGATTCTCCGTAGGAGAGGCTTCGCCAACGTTTTTAGAAACCGGAATATACACGTGGCTTTTGGTGGGCTAACTAGTCCCGATTGCGAGCAGCGGCAGCCTGCTGCCGGTAGCTCTCAGCCTTGATCTCAAAGATGACCGCATGATGCACTAGGCGGTCAACAGCAGCCACGGTCATCATCGAATCGGGAAAGATGCTCTCCCACTGGCTGAAGGGCTGATTAGCCGTAATCAGCAGGCTCTTGCGCTCATAGCGATGAGCAATCAGTTCAAAGAGGACAGAGGTTCGGCCTCAGACTTTTGCACATAGCCGAGGTCATCGAGGACAAGCAGGTCAAAGCGGTCGAGCTTCTTCAATCTGGACTGTAGCAACAGTTGTTGCTTATCCTGTTGCAGTTGTTGGACTAATGCGAGTGCGTTAAAGAATTTGACACGCCGCCCGGCTTCGAGCATGGCCTGTGCCAACCCGAGACTGAGATGCGTCTTGCCGACGCCAGAGGCACCGAAAAATAGGCAATTGGTGGCACTATCGAGCCAACTGTCATCATCGGCCAATTGCATCAGCGGAGCGGGGTTAAAGCTCGGACAGTGCTCGAACTCAAAGTTGGTCAAACTTTTTACGGCGGGAAGCTGTGCTTCTTTTTTGGCTCGCTTTAGCCGCATTTGGTTTCTTCTGTCTGCTTCTTGTTGGCACAAACTGAGCAAAAATTGCGCATAAGACCATTGCTGCTGTAAAGCTTGGCTCTCGGTAGCTTCCCAGTGGGTAAGCATGTTGGTGAGCTTGAGCTGCTTGAGTAGCGTGCTCAACTGTTGATAGGGGCTGCCGTTGGCAGTTGTCTTCTTCCTCTTCTTTCCTCACCACCCTGGACAATTTGAGCATATTGCCAACCGCTGTAGGCTAAGCGGTAGTGGTAGATTAAGTGCTCGAACGGCTTGCCGTTTACCGTGATCTCCATTCACTTCAGCTTGGTGAAGTCCGAGAGGCCATCACCCCTGGTTCATGACGCAGCATAAACATCACTTCTGGCTCTGGGCCGTGCAGCGCTTTCCACTCTCGCACTCGGCGCTGCAACGTCCGCAGCACTTGTGGATACTTACCCGGATACTGTTCTTCTAGATACTCGAACAACGTGGTTGGCTTCAGTCTTGGCTCTCGGCGCAGCATTGGTTCTAGCTCGCTGCCCCACACCTCGGCTAAGGGGTCTCGGTGTTGCGGCGCTGATACAACGGCTCCTCGGTTGGAACGGTGACGATCTGCATCAATCCGTTGCCCCGTGCGCTCTGATATCTCGGCTATCGACGACGATGCCGACTGGGTCAGCCCCAGCTTTCGCGCGTTCATATAGGCTCTCTTCTGGTATAAGTGAATGGCTTTGGGCACAGGTCATAGGCTGATTGGCTGACAAAAGATGCAATAGCCAGGTTGAATCGCTGTCATACAGGGACTTGAGAGCCGCAAAGGTTGCGAGGGGGAGCCAGCGTTCTAAGATTTAGATGCAACTCAAAACCAAAGGAACGCTGTGAAAAAAACTCCCGCCTCTACGATGCCTTGAAAGCCTGGCTGGGTCAAGATTGCCCCTGGGCACATCTATCGCATCTAACGACCTGCTGTTGGATGGTGTTTGCGCTGATTCAAACCGGCAGCGTCAGCCTGACAAAGTGGACAACCTACTTGCCCTGTCGCGGTCTCTACGCCCAGAGTAAACAAAGACGGGTGCGTCGCTGGTTAGGCAATAGCCGCATCAACATCCACCGATTGTACAAACCGCTGATTCAAGCGGCCTTGGCGACCTGGGAAGCCGAGTGCCTTTATCTTTGTTTAGACACCTCGCTGTTTTGGGAGCAGTACTGCTTAATTCGGCTAGCCGTGGTGTATCGAGGCCGCTCCATTCCTCTGGCTTGGCGAGTTCTAGAACACAACAGTGCCTCTGTTGCGTTTGAAGCCTATGAAGAACTGCTCAGGCAGTCTACGCAATACTTGCCTTCAAACGCAAACATGATTCTGTTGGCCGACCGAGGCTTTGTGCATACCCGTGCGATGACGCTGATAAAACAACTCGGCTGGCACTACCGCATCCGTATCAAAAGTGACACCTGGATTTGGCGACCCGGTTCCGGCTGGTGTCAACCTAAATCGTTTCACCTAGAACGAGGTCGGGCACTATGTTTCCACCACATCAGACTCCATCGTCACGAACAGTACGGCCCAGTGCATGTCATCATCGGGCGCAACAACATCAATGGTGAACTTTGGGCCGTCGTCAGCGACCAGCCCACTAGCCCGCAAACCTTTATGGAATATGCCTTGCGCTTCGATATCGAGGAAGGATTTTTAGACGACCAGTCCGCCGGTTGGAATCTACAACGCTCTGAGATTCGAGGCCTCACTGACCTCTCTCGCTTATGGTTTATTCTGGCAGTAGCCACGCTTTACGTCACGGCTCAAGGCGTAGCGGTTGTGCAATCAGGCCGTAGGCGATGGATTGACACACACTGGGATAGAGGCAACAGCTACTTTCGCATCGGATTGGAGTGGACTAAGGCGGCTCTGCTCAACGGTTGGCAGGTGATTAAACAGGCTTGTTTTACCTCTCACATTGATCCGCAACCGGCGATGGCTTCTAGGCCACAACACAACAAGAAGTCCGGGCGCTTGCTCGATTTCAGCGTGATTACCGTTAAGTTTGTTCCTGATTAAACTTTTGTCAGCCAATCAGGGTCATAGGTCTCTTTCGCATGAGATCTACCTGTGCCCTTTTCTTTGCTTTTCGGCAAGTCGCTCTGCTGGGCTGTCGATGCTAGCCAATCTCACTCCGTTCTGACCAAACACGACAACCTGGTTTTAGAACCCGCCTACCTTCACTGTCGCCTAATAGCCCAGACTGGGCGCTTCCTCACCCACTCACCAATTCCCATCGCGTCTCTCCTAGTCGATGGCCTACCAGTCGGCCCAACGGCGAAGTTGTGCGGCGGCAGATAACCTTAAACACCCACAGACAAGCTCTGTTCCGTCCGCACCGACGCAGTGTTGGGCCATGTTACGCCCATGTCCTCAACTCATTTATGCGGAATTCGCTTGCTGCCAAGAGACCAAAAACGGCACCTGTTGGGTCTGCGAGGATGGCTTTCCGCTCACCACTAGGCATGTCGGTTGATTCCTCACACACGCTCGCACCCAGTGCCATAGCATTTGTGATAGCTGCATCAATATTGTCAGTTACAAGATAGGGTATCCAGACAGCGAATCCTACCGCACCAAACGATTGATTCGTGGCTCCAACTGCATCAGCATTGCCCATACTTTGCAAGACGGTATAGTGACCAGTCTGAGTTAGGTCGATGTCGTGAAACCTCCAGCCAAAAAGGTCGCAATAGAATAGCTTCGCTGATTCAACGTCGTCGGTTATGAGTTCATCCCAGAGGAACGTACCACTGGGAGCGGGAAAGGTGTGTGTAGGAAAGGTCGGACAAATGACTGCACCCTGCAAATCTTGAATTACCGAGCTACGACCAACCCCTGGCGTATCAAAAGGTTCCCGAACAATTGTTAACCCAAGACTCTTTGCCTTTGCCGTTACTGCATCAACATCCTGAACCATCACATAGGCAACCCAGCAAGAGAGGACATTCCGTCCAGGATCAACAAAGCCCCCGTGTGCTTCACCATTGGCAAGAATCAACGGATATGAAGCTTCACCAGGCTTCCAAACAGAGTTAGAGGCGTGTTCAATCTGGTATTTCCAACCAAGTAAGTCGGCGTAGAAATTTCTTGCTTTGGTAACATCTTGCGTCAGGAGATCGTGCCAGATAACGCGACCAACCTCAGCCTTGATGGACATATTCTCCTCCTCGAAAAGCCTTCTCTGCTAAATAATGACTTAACTATTTATTAGAGGAATATTTTCTCCATAATCTGACATATGGGGTGATTAAGGAGATAGGTTTCTGCCTAATCACCTTGTGAAACTAGATAAGTTTAATTTCGTCTACTTAGCCCCAGGGTAGCGAAGCTGCGAAATGGGGCTACTTACGAGTCAAGCCCTTGCCATGTAGGGGCTTACGCTAGTACACCCCTTAGCCTAAAAATGGACTGCCTTTGCCAAAAAGTGAGTAGTACAAAGCTATTTTCCAGCCTCAAAAATGGCTGAAACCCCTATTCTCTCGTTAAGAAGTTGCCTGTCGCGCAGCTACTCAGTCAGTACAAAAGAACTAAATGGCCCCATTTCGCAGCTTCGCTACTTTGGAGCCATATAGAAGCTCGCTACCGTCGTCGATGCGGCACGACTTGGGTAGGCTACATTGCTCACCTGAGCGAAACTTGCGACGACGATAGCGCTCATCTCGTCACCCATGTGGCGACGACCGATGGGAGCGGCCACGAAGCGCAGTCTATCGAAGGGATTCACGATGCACTCATTGCTAAACAACTACGGCCAGATGAGCACTATGTCGATGCAGCTTATGTTGATGCGCTATTGCTGGTGAAAGCACAGGAACAAGGTATCGAAACCGTTGGGCCACCGCGTCCAAACTCCAGTTGGCAGACACGAACCGAAGGCGCATACAACGTAGAGCAGTTCGAGATTGACTGGAAAAGTAAACAAGTCACCTGCCCAGAAGGCAAAACCACTAGGCCGTGGCAGGAACACGTTCGAGCCTCGGGCGACCCGTACCTATTCGCCAGGTTTCGCAAGCAGGATTGCCTTGACTGCAAGGCCCGTCATCTATGCACTAACGCTGCCGCAGGCCGGACGCTTCATCTGCTGCCACAAGCAGCTCATGAGGCGCTTGCACGCGCCAGAGCGATACAGGAAACCGATGAGGGGCAGAAGCGCTATCAGCGGAGGGCGGGCATTGAGAGTGCAATAGCCCAAGGCGTTAAAGGTTTCGGCCTACGGCGTTCCAGGTATATCGGCCTAGCGAAGACGCATCTACAGAACATGGCTATCGGCGCTGCCATGAATATCGACCGTTTGTTCAACTGGTTTCAGGGCGTTCCGTTAGCTAAAACTAGGGTCTCTCACTTCAAAGCGTTAGAGCCTGCTTAGCTATACCAGTAGGGTCTTTCATAAAAGAACAATATTAGAAAGCAACAATAGAAGCAACAACTTATCGAGGGCCATAAGCTATCCTTGAACAGGTTCTGCTGTCTGGAAGTATTCAACGGTTCGTTGCGGTCGCTATCACAGCGCTTCACGACTACCATTTAATGCCAAACCAGATTTTGGAAAGGGCACAGCAGGAGTTCGCCAACGGTGTCTTAGAGGTTTTGATACTAGGCTAAAGGCGTGTCTCAATCTATGTCTCATTTCTTAATTATCAGAAAGCTCTAGAAGTTTCGGGACGATCAATCAGTGACGTAGAAAACCAAGCCTACGAACCTTCCAACAGAAGTCGCAAAGCTCTGCGGACGTGGGCCTGCCACGATTCGGTATCAGGTTGAAAGATACGTGCATAGAGCATAATTCCACTCATGGCATCAAACACCAATTCAGCATCTAAATCATTCTTCACTTCGTTTCTAGCTTTGGCCCGCTCTATCATCACTGAAAAAGCTCGTCTGCGAGGCTGTAGATAGTTTTTCCAATAGAGCTGTGCAAACTGAGGATTGGTCGAGGCACTACTCATAATCATGGCAACGGCCTGTCTTCCTAACGGGCTGAGTGTGGTCTGTGCAGCATTCTCGATGATCGTATCCAGATCACCCCACAAGCTGCCTGTATCAGCAATCACAACCTCTTCGCGAATGCTTTCAATCGCAGCGGCAACCAACTCTTCTTTGCCCGCGTAGCGTCGGTAAATTGTGGTCTTGCCGACACCAGCACGAGAGGCGATCGCTTCAATACTCATCGCATCAAATCCGACCTCCGCTAGGAGCGACAGCGCAGCTTCCAGAATGGCTCGATGGGATTCAATACTACGGGGACGCCCCCGCCTCGGCTTTCCTTCACTCATAGCTGTTATTATAAATTACGGTACAGTATCGTATCGTTAATAGATATAGCGGATGAAACGGATGGCTAAACCTTTAGCAGTACCAACGAAGCCTACACCACCAGGTCGCTTTGGGTTGCCTGTAGTCGGCGAGTCAATCAGTTATTTGAAAGACCCGGAGGAGTTTATTCTTCAGCGGCAGCAGCAGTATGGCAACGTGTTCAAAACCCATCTTTTCGGCTCTCCGAACGTCGTGCTGATCGGTGCAGATGCTGTACAGTTCTTGTTCTCTCACGATGGCAAGACGCTGGAGATGACAAATACACCAAACTTTGAAACGCTGCTAGGTGAAGCGTCGATTGGTGTACAAATAGGCGCAGCTCACCAAGTCCTCCGTCGTCAGCTAGCTCAGGCTTTTCAGCCTAGAACCCTAGAACGCTATGCAATCGCGATGGAAGCGGTTACTAAGCAATATTTGCAGTCATGGGCAGCAAAGGGCAGTCTGACCTGGTACGACGAGCTAAAGAAATATACCCTCGACGTTGCTTGCCGCTTGTTTGTAGGCGTGAGTACACAGGCGGACGAGTCGTTGGCAGAAATTTATGAAACTTGGAGTAAGGGACTACTAAGCATACCTGTGAGGTTTCCAGGTAGCCCTCTAGACAAAGCTATTCGCGCTAGAGAGTCGCTCCTCGCTCGATTTGATCAACTCATCGAGCAACGTCAGTACCAGCAAGCGGAAAAGAAAGATGTTTTGAGCATTCTGTTGACTGCAAAAGACGAGTCTGGCCACACGCTCAGCAGAGAAGCGGTTAAGGACAACGTTTTAGCCATGCTGATAGCAGGGCACGAAACGCTTACCTCAGCACTAACTTCGCTCTGCCAGCAATTAGCACAGTGCCCTGATGTGCTTAGCAAAGTGAAAGCAGAACAAGAACAACTTGGGTTTCCAACTCAGATGACACCTGCAGTTTTGAATCAGATGACCTATCTAGAGCAGGTGGTAAAAGAGGTTTTACGCCTAGTTCCCCCTGTTGTTCGCAGTGGTTCTCGTAAGGTTTTAGAAGACTGTAAGTTTGGTGGTTACTTAGTTCCGAGAGGTTGGGATGTGTACTATCAAATCCCTGAGACTCATATGGATTCCCGAATTTACGAAAGTCCAGAACAGTTTGACCCAGAACGGTTCTCATCAGAGCGGGCTGAAGATAGACGAAAGCGCTGCGGCCATATTCCTTTTGGAGGTGGTATTCGTGAATGCTTGGGTAAAGAGTTTGCCAGACTAGAGATGAAGATCTTTGCTGCATTGCTGGTTCGCGACTACCGCTGGGAGCTAGTTCCTAATCAGAATCTAGAGCGTGTTGTTCTTCCGTTTTCTCGGCCTCAGGATGGCCTGAAGGTGCTATTCAGTGCTAATAGTTCTGATTTTGCCTAGTTGCGCCCTTCGCAACTAGGCAAAACTTGGCTAGCTACGTAAGATTGAGACCACCGTCTGAAATTATGATCTCACCTGTGAGGTAATGACTTTGAATCAGAGTGGACGCTACCTGGGCTATTTCTTCTGGCTGTGCCCCACGGCCCATAGGAGATCTTTCTTCCCAAAGCTTTCGTGCTGCTGTCCAGTTTTTGCTCATTGGTGTCGCAACGAGTCCCGGCGCGATCGCATTCACACGGATTGTTGGGGCAAGGTTTAAGGCAAGAAGCTTTGTCATATGATTGAGCGCGGCTTTGCTGACTGAGTACGGAATTGAAGCGCCTTTCGGACGGATGCCAGCATGTGAGCTGATGTTGAGAATACAACTAGGGCATTCACTACTAGACGCTTGACGGAGCGCTGTTTGGGGTTTTTTGCACAACCCCTCGAAAAGGCATAGTCCAGATTGAGATCGTCGAGACTCATTCTTGTGCTGGCCATATTTAGCGAGCGCAGAGTATAGTCGATACTTTGAATATTAAAGTCTATTCAGTTGTTAGCATTGGCTAATTCCAGCTTTACTACCTAGCTTGACACAGCTACTTTTAGCTACCGTCTTTAGTCGCGGTTAATCACTCTTCGATGGTTAACAACTGCATAACGGCGCATTATCTTCTCTGCTTCTAGCAAGTACAACAGCTTCAGTTGAGCGCCAGAATACCTACTGCTCATTAGTCTAGCAAGCGTTAGGAGAGTTTTTGGGTGCTGGCAGAAAGTTCTGACAACTTGAGGGAAAACACAATGAGAAAAACTTTTTGTGGTCGTGCGATCACAAAGCTTAGCTACGTTTACATGCTGAACTACCCAACGAAAGTATTGATAGATAGCAATCAGGTTTTATCAATACTTTGAAAGGACTTAGTATGTGATCGCTTTGGAAAACGGTGCATGGCCGTGTTAGTTAGCGAGCTATATTCCATACAGCGACTCCATATCGAACGCATTGACACACAAGGTACACAGCATTGCGACCGATCAATCAAAAGCCTGAATCTACTGCTGTGAAAGAGATTACGTGGCTATTTCAATAACGAGTCTCAGTCGTCCTATTGTGGACTTTACCTTTTCGAGGGGTTGTGCAAAAAACCCAAAATACAACCATCTGGTGGCCAACTGTGTCGTGCTCTACAACGTCTTTGAGATGAGTCGTATTCTCAATGAGTTGGCACAGGAAGGTCATCACATTGATCCAGCGGCGGTGGCTGGCATCAATCCCTATGGCACGGATCATCTCATTCGGCTGGGGCAGTATCATCTCGACGTCGACCGTCAGCCACCGCCGCTGCACTACGATTTGCCGATCTCGCCACCATCACAAGCAGCCTAATTTAGTGTCTGTTAGTTACTACTTTTCTGAGGGCTCTATTTTTTGGAGGCTGTAACCCAGTCGTTACAACGCTTTCAGCATATGGCTGGATTTTGCACGAGTCGGGGCCATACCCCGTGAGGGGTTTCGCCTAGCTAACTGCAGTACCCCAGGCCGCTTAAACAAAAAGAGAGGGAGGTGTGGTCGCGTTAATCGCGATACCTCGCAATTTGGCTACTCATTCCTGACAATTTCGTTGTGTCACCCTTTCAGGTCAAAAACAACTTTTGCGTTGCATAGTCATTCTAATTTCTTGCGCCTTGTCAAAGGCTTGTCGTGCAGTTGTTTCGTTCCCTGTTCTGCCTACAGAAGAGGTCGATTTACGTGCTTGTTCTGCCGCACTGTTGCTAATGGAATTAAGCTTTTGAAACTCGGATTCAAGCTGAGAACATGATAAAGCAGAAAACCCATCGTTCCTATTGGCTATTGGAATGTCAGAAGAGCCAGACTTTGAATCAGAGATTTTGGTAAATTCATACCTCTTTGTCTGGCCCGCTATTGTCATGTCCCCTATCATCTTATTCGGAGCGATAACCCTGATTCTATTGTCACTTAACACCATAGTACTACCTTCCCCGAATAAATCTATGCGGGATAGAAAGTGAAGATTTTCCCCGTCATATGCGTACTGAACGATGTTCATTTGGTTTCGATTTGAGGCATCACCTAAAATAACCCCATTCATTGCGCTGCCAAGCTCTGTTATCTGAAGGCTGCCCCCTTCTATCTGTATGTCCCACGCAAATGGAGGGTAGCCAAGATCATTAACGTCTTGAATTTCCCACTGGCCTTCTATCGGCTCACGGTTGCTCGTTGATGGTGGTGAAACAGAAGACGGCTGAGGAGAAATTTGAGAAGACGGTTGTGGGGAATCGTCTTGAATACAGGCTATGTTGCTTAATGATAGTAAGACAAGAGCTAACCCTAAACTTCCAACCCGTTTGGTCATATAAATTGTATTCATCTTTTCTACTCTTAAGTTGCTTGGAATACTTCATCTTCTGAATCTTACCGAAGTAGTATTGAGGATCTTCTCAATTCTCTAACGGAACCTTAGAAGCTAGCTTTTCTTCTTGAGGAGATCTCCAATGTTGTCTCTCAAGTTACTTAGTTCTGACAGAGATTGGCTCAGCATCTGATGATTAGAGGTGATTAATGCATGTTCTACATCGGTCATTACTTTTTGAATTTTTACTTTGTGAATAAGGATGCCTGATGTAAGCTTCTCTCCTTTGTTCATTAACTCATCCTCGATAACTTTTCCAACGACCGGAATACTTCTTAGCTTTGGTCGAATAAATTGGAGAACGGATGAGAATTGGTCTGCCTGCTCAAACGCTAATACTTGTAGTTCAGAAGCCAGTTTGGACATTTCTATGGCCGATTTTTGAACGCCATCGATTAGCTCTTTGTTTTGATTTAGAGATTTTTGAGCATCAGCAAGCGAATTAAATTTATTGAAGTAAATAAAGATTCCAGGAAGTACTACGAGGGCGAAGCCCCCGAAGAGAGCTATATAGATTAATGTGCCTATGTTTGCATAAAAAAAGGCTAGTACCATTAAACAGGCGCCTAGTAGCTGTATTGCGAAGATGGACTTTCCGGTTCTAAAGGCTTCATCTAGGCCGCCAAGAACAACTGCTGATAGGGGCTTGATATCTGAATGAGTCATGAAAGATCCACGAATGAAAGAAAAAGGGCTCTGTTGCAAAAAGTAGCTACATAATCAAGAGGAGAGCAGTAAAGTTCTTCTCTTGATTATGTAGCTACCCCAAAGATTATGTTGATGAAAAGAATGTCTTATGATAGGTTCTTCAACACCTTTAATTTGCTCCTTGAAAATCATGTTTATCACCTCATATACTTTGATCTGAGTGTTCGTCTAGCGGTAGTAAATGAACTAAATTTCAAACCTAGTCTAGTTCGGCGCTTTAGGAACCACTGGTCTAACTCTAGTAGGGTGTTCAGGTACTTTATCCGCTGAGTTTCCGTTGTTCCCGGCGCCAACTGGTAATTTGCGAAGCCGAAGCCAAAAGCAAAACACAGCTAGCATCCTTTGTGTAGAATACGTATGGGTGTTTTCAGTACATGCATCTTTAATAGACGACTGTAGATAGAAAAGGTTGTCAGATTTTTAAAATTGTGAATCCCAGCAAATGAAGACATGAAGTGGATCCAAAAGACAACCTTTCTTCAGTCAATCATTATGTAGACAGTTACTTCTTGTGGTCGAATAAGTTTACCGTCAAATAGATAGCCTGGCCTAACAGTCGAACAAATTGTCTCTTCTAGTTCTGGATCATGAGTAACTTTTGTGTCTACAACTTGCTGTTGATCGTAGTTGAATTTCCCAGTCATCTCTAGTGGCGTTATGTCTTCTAGTTCTAGAGTATGTCCAAGTCTCTTGTAAATTTCTGAAAGAGCCTCTGTTGTAAGAGATGTTGAGCTAGACTGAGCCAGCAAAACCCAGTCTCTGAGCTTGATTAGCTCCATCGCGGTGGAAGAGGGTTTTGACTCAGGGGTAACAGCAATGCTTGAAGGCGACTTTTGCTTGACCACCGCTTCAGTCATGTGAGCTAGCTTGATATTCTCTTGTGAAGGAGAGATAAAATTCCCTGTACTGCTAGGGGTAGAGGAATTCTCGTCATCCAACTCCGTATCGGAATTCTGACCGACCTCAAGCAAACGTTCCATGAGTAAACAAGTAGACTTGAGTACCGCGACTACATCTGTGTCAACTGGGTTCTGGGTCGTGGAGGGTAAGTGGTTGAGCTGATGTGCAAGGGATTCTGCCCGGAGGGCCAGTTTTGTTATCTTTAGTCTAAAACCCCGATAGGTAGATCTGGGTCTGAATTTTCGGAGCAGCGACTTAAGCATAGGATCTCCTTAGTCAAGGATAGATGGAATAGTGAGATTTAACTTATGACCAAAAATTGAGATGTTTGTGAGCTTCTTGTAGGTGATAGACAATACGTTCATATGAGTGAGCCAAGACGGTAGAGGCTTCAATGGTTGACCGAGATGCCCCCATTTGAACAGCGGCCCGTAATCGCCACTTCTGCATACGTTCTTTTGCGGCAGAGAGCAGTTGATCGATGGAAGCTTGTTCCTTCATACCGAGGCGCTGGAAGCAAGCTGGTCCGTATTCACCAGTCACTTCCAGTAGTTGATGAATCTCTGAGTCGCTAAATTCCAGTTTGCGATCATAGTAGCTCCTCAAAACATCCAGCTCTCGAAAGTCATGAGAATTGGCTTCTAGGGCTTCGACTTTTCCGGCGACCGCTTCCACTACCTGTAAATCATCGCCAGACTGCTTCTGTTTTTGCTGAAAACAGAGAGCCTGTAGCCGATCAATAGCAGTGCGGAGTTTAATGAGATAGGCGCGATGGCCAAAATGGGACGTAATTAATTCGGATAGATCTGAGACACCGCTGGCTTGCATCAATTCTTGGCTTAGTGATTCGAGATCGTAAGTTCCTGAGCGAATTAACTGACATGCTTGCCAAATGCCGTAGCGCTCTAGGCGATGGAGTACTTTCTGACGCTCGGAGACAGTTGGCATTTCCAGTTGATCAGGAAATGCCTTATTTTCAAACCGAGCTTTAGACCTAAGCAAGCTCTGCAAGCTTTTTTCGGGAAGTGCTGCAAGCTTTTGCAAAGTCTCAAACTCACTGTCTCTTAGTGTTTTCGCTCCTAGTGCGAGATAGCCGCTTGCAGGCTTGATGGCGTAGAGTAGACTACGGACCTGAGGAATATTGGAAAGGCGAGTGGCAATTTGTTGACTGTTTTCAGGAGAAAATTCTGGCCAGTATGTATCAATCCGAGTTAAGACCCCAATAGAGTTAATGGGGGTGGCACGTCCCACAGATGGCCCCTGAAACTCTTCCATGACAGCTTGGTCGCCAGCACTAAAATTATGGCTGAACAAATATAGAACTGCGTCGGCCTTGTCGGCTTCGGCTTGGGTTAAGGCGGTCAGCTCTTGGCCACGTAGATTCAGAAAGTCACGGGTGTTTTGCGAGTCATCTTTATAAAATGAATCTAGACCAGGGGTGTCGATGAGGTGGAACGTTTTAAGAATCGGGTTGGGGTAAAAAACTTCGATGTATTTGATGCTCAGCAAATAGTCCTGATGCTCATCTGCACGTTGCGTGAGGGTTTGCAAATCTTCAAAGGACTTATCTTCAGATTTACCGTTTTTGTAATGCACCTTGAGCGTGTGGTGGGGACCGTACTTGAGCCAGTTGATATTGAACGTGGCTTCAACAGTCCCCGTAGCGACGATCTCTTCCCCAAGTAAAGCGTTGAGCATCGTGGACTTACCAGCCTTGATTTTGCCAACGATGGCAACCCGCATGGGCTCCGAGAGCCGCTGTTGGCAATTCAGTAGCTCTTGATGCAATTCTTGCAAAGATGCGCGATCACGGGTCTTCTCTAGGATAAAGTCAAATAAAGCCTGAGCGCGATCACGTAAGGGTAGATCAGCCATCTGCCCAATCTCCGTAATCCGCATTAGCGGTAACAGGTTGAGGCGTCGCTGGTGCACTTGATGAAGCGGCATCTGCAGATGATGCGGCTGGAGCAGAAGTGGAGACAGTAGCAGACTCAGGCTCTTCTAGTGCCTGTATGGCTAATTGCTCTGCTGCATTCTGGAAACTTGTGAGCTGCTGTAAGGGGCCCTTTAACTCGGCAATCTTATGAGTCATTTGGTTCTGTGAAAGCTTGATGGTTTTCTGAAAAGAACTTAGGCTGCGATCACAGATCTCTTTCTCTTGTTTTATTTGCTGGTGTAAGTTACTCCGCATCGTTTTACTCAAGTTGGTGATCATATCTTCTAACGCTGCTTTACATGATGAATGATTGTCAACAATATAGGGATGAATGATTCTTGAGATTTCTCGTTTAGTTAATATGTGATCTCGTTCTTTAACGTGACTAAGTGCATCCCTGATACCATCAGTCAAGCCTCTTGCACCGCCGAGGAAGGCCCCCAAGGCCGCACCAAGTTGCGCTCCAGGCACCGCACCCGCGCCGCCAAATACAAGCCCTGCTATTCCTCCCAGTGTTCCTCCCAAAAGTGAGCCAATCGCTACTCCACCCATGGCCTTGAATCTACCTCGCGTAGCCGCTTCAATACTCTTTTTCCACAAGCTAGTCTCTGCTGCTTCGACTTGTGATAAACCCTCTAAACTTTGAACTTGAGCAGCTCCTTCGCCGAGATTTATCCGAGCTAACGAATCAACCGCTAAAGGATTCATATCTAAGCCTGTTGAATTAACAATTTCAATGTGCAAAGTGCCAGCTCGTTGACTCAGTTCTTTGGTAAGTATTGACATCATAGAGTCGAAGTCATTTTCTAAAAGTCCTGCTATCTTAGGGGGGGCATCTAGGATTTCGCTATCCTCCATATATTCCTGTGAACGGCGTTTTATCTGCTCAACCTCTCTATTAAACTTTCTAAATATTGCTGTTTTGATATCTTGAATACCATCGTTCAACTGGTATTGCCAAGCTGCACTGTCGGTCTGAAGCTGTTTTAATCGCTTAGATAAGTCTCTCAGATTAGACTCTAATTTTGCTTTTTCTTCCTGATTAAGGTTTTGGCAAGCTTCCCATTCAGCTTGTAGGGGTGACTTGAGATCAGCAACTAACCTTCCAAACTCTGTCAGCGCTCTAAGGATTAAAATTTTTCCCCGCTGCTGACCCAAAAGCAGCCATAGCTCTTGTTCCAAGGCTGCGAAGTTACTGTCCTCCAAATCGTCAGGATCCTCGGTGTCTAGATAGGCTAGGCTTAAGCTGCTTGAAACCGGAACAATTGGCAACGATTCTCCTATATCGGGGAGAGTTTTGACTAGCTTCTCACGATTGCTATCAATAATCTCCTTATAGTTACTGACGGCATCAGCTTTGGTGACAACAAAGATAAAATTCTGGCAATGTTTGCTAATCTGCTGAATAAAATTGAGTTCTTTCGTTGAGAGGGGCGCATAGACATCACTCACAAATAAAATAGAGTCAGCGCTAGGGACATAGGCATAGGTAATATCTGTGTGTTTGGCATTTAGACTACCGACTCCAGGAGTGTCCACAAGGAGCAGTCCCTCTTTTAACTGCGGATTGGGGGACTCTATTTCTAGCAAACGAGCTTGTTTGTTATTTTTTTGATTACCTTGTTCTGTCACATAATCTGAAATATCAGCTCGGCTGATCTCCTTCCTCTTTTCTTTTCCTTGTTCTCCCAAAGCAACTGTGATTTTTTCAGAGTCGCCATAGGTAATCGTAGACACGAGATTTGTAGCAATGTCTACATCGACAGGAAATAGACCAGGTTCACGTAAATAGGCATTTATTAGACTGGACTTGCCTTGCTTAGCTTCACCTGCTACAACCACAAGCAGTTTACCTTCCAGTAAATGCTGTTTGATTTCATGAAGACGTTTGACAGCATCTTTATGGCCGCTAGCCTTTGCAAAGTCAATTGCAGACTTTAGGAGCAAAAGGGTTTGTTGCTTAGTTGCTTGGAAGTTTGCCATTATTTGGACCTCTAAGACTATGGTTAAGATGAATGGGGTAGAAAAGTCTGGAAAAATTTAGGTGAAAGGGCACGGTAGTAGGGTTCGAGAGCAGGTTCCATCAAGAGACGCAAGGACTCGGAGAATCGTGCTTTCCACTCAAGACTGAAGGCTTCACGCTTCGCCAACGAGTTGAGAAGATGGTCATACATGGCCAGTAGCTCTTGACGCTTGCTGACGTACTCGGCCTTGGGGAGCTGGGCAATCTCTGGATGGGGGAAAGTTCCTGCCTGGCTGTTCCAGTTTCCTTCTGGCCAGGGATGCTGGAATCGAAGATTGAGGTATTGCACAGGCAAGCCATTCGACCAGTCCACGGTGATGAGAGCAAAGGGGGGAAACAGGGCCATGCCCTGCTTTCCGTGCGATTGGTTGGCACCCACGAAAGGAAGATGGACATAGATATTGCTTTCTCGGCGCAAAGGCATGGGCCAACCTGTTAGGGCTTCCATCGGTATGAGCTGCTGGGCCAGTGGCATAGCGCGAATCAATTTAATCAGTTTCGCAGTTTCACTTTCCATTGCATTTTCTTCTACAAAATCATTCGTATGCGGAGGGGACATAGTACTCACCGCTGCTGGGCCAGTAGGGGCGTCCATAGCGATCAAGCGCACTAAAACGAACTTCGCTCATCCCAGCCAGCTCTGTCTGGTTAGTAGTATCAGGCGTGAGTTCAGTTGTGCTGACCATAAATTTCTGACTATCAGCCCAAGCATTCTCAAACTCACCCGCAGGCACCCTGAAGCCTTGGCCGTCAGCAGTACCTGGATCATTGAGGATAACCATTGGATTGTTTGGATCTGTGGCGTCAATGCCGATCACCTGCACTGCATGGTTCGCATCCTGGCCAGGGATATGTCCATAGCCAGCAATGTAATCACCCAGCACATCGTCTTCTAGTGCGTTCTCGCCAGGGGTCCAGATTTCATCGGCATCAACGCCAACGATGACCTTTTGCCCCTGTTCAAGTTTCTCAGCAATATCCTGCAGAGAACCGCCAAATTCCTGGGTCACGGGGACACCGTAGGCTTCTAGCAAATTGCCAGTTGCATGCAGCGGAGTACCGCCTCCTGGAGTATACCAACCGTTAGCGGTGGCGACTTCGGTTAATTCTTGCTCGGTCACATCTCGCCCGAGTACCTCATCTAACACAAATTCTTGGGATGCGATCGCACAGGTATCATCACGGGTTTGCTGATGCCAGTTCTCCATATCCTCATCAGGTGTGCCGAATACTCCATCGATGGGGTTTGGATCGCAAGAACCAATTTCAAACGGAGTGGCCACAATCCCCGTATCCACAACACCATCACCATCAGTGTCAATCAAGTTGACGCTTAATATGTCGTCAAGCACGCCATCACCATTCATGTCTGATTGCACCAGGGTGGTATCTAGAATGCCATCGCCATCGGTATCAATATCTTGGACGTAGCTTTCTTCCAAGCCATCTCCATCAAGATCTAGCCAGTCCATGCTGAACATTCTGCTTACTCTCTGAACGGAACATTAATGAATCTATATGACGCACTGCCCTCTCTTTATGCAGGTAGACGAAATTAATTCACACTGGCTTAATCTAAGTTTACGAAGGGCCAAACGACCAGACAATTTATGACGATATGCTTCAGGAGGGGTGGACATGAAGCCGGAGTAGTGCATAAATTGGTTTGTTAGGTGGTTAACGTGCATCTGTAAGAGATAGTCCAGTATTCTTTGCTGCTAAGCTGCCAGATGTCATGTTTCACTCTCGGAAAGCGCTATTAGATGTATTTTCCGCTTTTATTCAATTCAAGGACGGTGATTTTGACGGTTGGCTTATTGCTCCAGCGTTGAAGCGGAGTATGGCAGTTCAGCTTGCTCAATGCGACAAGACAGATACCTCTAACCACTTTTGGGCCTTGTTTTGGTACGGACTGTGGCAACAAGGCTCGCGTTCTTGGTCAGAAGGCCATTTAACCGCTTACCTGCAGGAAACTTGCTATAGAGTCGCTCGGCAGCTCAAACGTCAAGTTCCCGGAGAACAGTTCTGTTTATCTGACTGCTTTCAGATGGCGATTGCCAAAACCCCTCAGATACTGGCAGGATTTGATCCTAGCCGGGGGTATCACCTGAGTACCTATGCGGCGAGAGCCTACAGCACAATTATCAAGGAACAGCTCCGCCGGAGCCAAGAGATTGATTTTTGTAGCAACTGGGCTTTATTACGGAAAATCAGCCGCAAGCAGCTCACTGAGGCAATTGCACAGGCTGGGTTGGTAGCTCCCGAAGCCAATCTATATCTGCTGGCCTGGCGCTGTTTTAACGCTTTATATATTCCACCACGCCCCACGGCGAATCGCGCCTTAAAGGAACCTGATCCTGAAACCTGGACCGCTATCGTTAAACTCTACAACACGGAACGGAACAATCAACCCTATGGTCTGAGGACAGTCGCTACAGTCTTAGAGTTGCAAGATTTGCTCGACTGCTGCGCGAGCTGGGCGCGAGCCTATTTGAATCCGGCCCAGATTTCGATTCATATGGCGCTGGGGGGACCTGAATCACAGGAGCTAGGTGAGGTTTTACCACAGTTACAAGCAGCCTCAGTGCTAGATGACCTGCTCAAGCAGGAGTCAGAAGGACAGCGAACGGCTCAGCAGCATGCGGTTTATGCTGTGTTGGCAAACGCGATCACAACTCTAGCTCCCACCCGACAACATCTCCTCCAGCTTTACTACGGTGAAGGGCTTACGCAACAACGGATTGCAGCTCAAGGTCAGCTCAAGCAGTTCGAAATTTCTCGCTATCTCAGCCGAGCCAGGAAGAGGTTGATTCAAGCATTAGTCCAGTGGAGTCAAGATCACCTGCATATTTCTATCACGCCCGACATAGTAAACACTATCAGTGATGATCTTGAAATGTGGCTCAGCGCCTTTTATCAGTCGTCTGAGTCACCAATTCCAACCGTCAATAACCATGAAAGCTGACCTAGCAATGCCATCCCTTGCAAATCCTCAACACCTCTGGCTGGAGGTTGAGAGCGCTATCCGAGAGCAAGCATGGTCTCAAAGCCGAGCCTGTGCAACGCCTTGGGCGAGGTGGAATGCCTATTTGAATCTTGTGTGCCTTGATGTTTTCTTACCTTGGCTGGATAAAGAGCATGACTTGAAGGGAAAAGTCTGGCCTCATCATGGGTCAGTCCTCAGCTTCAGCGAACTGGTGCAGGGTATCTGCATTAGCATTGACGACCTGCGTCTGGTGTTGGTTCCGTCCGATACACTTGACTGGAACAGGATGTATATTGCTCAAGAATGGGTAGATATCCCCAACTGGATTGCCAACTACTATTTAGCAGCGAATCTTGACTGCGATGCAGGCTGGCTAGAGGTGATTGGGTTTGCTGCCCACCAAACGGTCAAAGAATACGGCATCTATGAGCCTGAAGATCGGCAATATGAGGTAGACATTTCAGCTCTTACCCAAGATCTCAATGCGCTGTGGGTGACCCATCAGTTCTGTGATCGCCTGCAGAAAACCTCGGTGGCAACGATGCCCATGTCCCTAACTCAGACTCAAAACCTAATTACGCGATTGGGAAACCCAGCAGTGATTTGGCCTAGACTAAGTGTGCCCTTCGAGCAATGGCGACAGTTAGTTGAGCATGGTGGATGGCGGCAACAGTTAAGTAATCGGCGGCAGGGCGTTCCCTCTTTGGGATCCATCACTCAATGGCTACGCACTCAACTTCCAGAAGCCATTCAAAATATCGGCTGGCAGCTAATTACATTGCCGTTGTTGCCTGAGGGCGCGCGCGGAAAAGATCCTCAACTTCCTGCTCAGATACTCTCAAGGCAGCTCATCATTACAGGGTTGACCTATGAACTGCGGATTTTCCCTTTGCCTTCAAAAATACATCACTGGCGAGTGGAGCTACGAAGCACTGGCCCAGGTCGATCTATTCCTAAGGGGATAAAGTTAATTTTACTGACGGAAGATCTGCAACCTTTTGAGAATAATGTGGCTACGGCATCTGTTCCCACAGAAGTATTAGCGCTTGAGGTGATTGTGGAGCCGGGGGAGGGTTTGGTTTGGCAAACAAGTCCCCTACCAGAGGACTACGATCAGGAAGTTTTGTATTTTTAGCATCACTATAGATTCAGTTATTGTGTGTAGTTGGACACAAAAGGGAGAGTTAGGAATGCATTTAGGAATTGATTTTGGTACCTGCAACACGAGTGCAGCACTGTTTCTGGATGGGACGCTCAAGCCTGTCAAAGAACCCCTAAAGCAGAGCTATTCTTTTCCCTCTAGTGTATTTGTCACCAAGCAAGGGCAGCTTGTTGTGGGGCAAGCTGCAGAAAATCAACGGAAGATGAATCCATCTCACTATCGCCGAGAGTTTAAGCGGGAGTTGGGAGCCTCCAACCCCTATAACTTGGGAGAACAAGAAATGCTACCGGAAGCGCTAGTCTCTGAGTTGCTTCGCAGCCTCAAGAAAGAAGCAGAGCTAATGGTGAATCAGCAGCTCACTTCAACCGTAGTGACGATTCCGGCCAGCTATCAGAGCCACAAACAAACTTTAATGCTCCAGGCCGTAGAGGCAGCGGGCTTTACAGACATTAGGTTGCTCGTGGAACCAGTTGCGGCAGCGATTTATTACACCCATCTCGTCGATGGCAGTCAAGCTCTTAAGGAAGGGGAAATTCTACTCGTCTACGATTTAGGCGGAGGCACCTTTGATGCGGCGCTGGTTCAAAAGCAGGGGCGGAGGTATGAGTTGCTAGCCCAACCCATTGGCGATGATCAGCTTGGTGGAGTGGACTTCGACCGCCAAATTTACCAAGACTTACAAGCCAACTGCGGCGATACGCTACAGGCACTCCTAGATCCACAGCGCCTGGACACTGAGGCACTCAGAGCCAAGCTGATTGTAGGAGACTGGTGCCGCGAGTTTAAGCACCAGCTTAGCGCAGTGAGCGATTATGAAGACTTGCTACCGGTAGGCATGTCTGAGAGCTACTACCTTACTCAGGATAGCTTTGCAACAATGATTGCCCCCTTCTTTCAAAAGACCTGTGAACTATGTAGGCAACTGGTCAAGAATGCGGGTTTCGATTGGGACGAAGTGGATCGAATCCTAATGGTAGGGGGAAGTTGTCGAATGCCTGCTGTTAGGTCAGCGTTAGAGGATACGTTTGAACGTCCCGTAGTAAACGTTGATGACCCCGAGCTAGCCGTTGCCTTAGGAGCTGCCCTTTTTGAAGAATCAGAGCATAAAGCACCGAAAGAAGAACATTTGGCATTTGATATTATCGAACAGCCCCCCGATACAGGTCAAGTGTATTTTGTGCCCGCTGTTGTACCTGGTGGTTTTGAAAAGGAAATTGAGAGTCTGAATAGAGAAGGCAATACATCAAAACAGGATATCAACCTAAAACAAAACAACTCTAGCCAATTTCAATTCATTAAACAAAGTAAACAACAAATTGGCCTTGACTTTGACCAATATATATCTAATACAGTACAAAAACTAGCCTTAGCAAGGCTTCAGTACCAGGAAGAGCTTTTTTTAGATGAGAATCGATGCTTCAATTTGGTCGCGTATGGAAACATACCTATCCAAACTGCCAATACAAATTTCGTATTCTTCGTGTCAAACATTAGTGGTAACAAAGAAGGCCAAAAATTTATGCACTTTTACGAAGACTGCATTCAATATTTTGAAGAAGAGGCTAGAAAAAATCTTGAACACTTTTTGTGGAAAAATCCTCCATTATGTTGTCCGATTGCCGTATTCACAGGTGTAGATTCTAATCTGATTAAAAGCTTTAATCAATTAAAGGTAGAGGTTAGAAATAAAGGGAGATTTTCTGTTTATTCCGTGCTGCCAGCAATAGTTGATTTGCGATCAATGAAACTAATCACTTTGTCTGGAAAACTTGATTTTCTAAATATGTTTGGCCCTGCCAAGAAACAACTCCAAAGGATTTTTGCGCCCTGAAAATGAAGATATATAGATTCTTCTTATGATGTTAATGTCCAATTTTTTGTTCGCTTAGGAGTGTCTTATGGATATTGAAAACTACGATATTGAAGACTGCATTGATAACTTGAGTCCAGAAGATGAGCATGAATTTGATGATGTTCAGGAGCTTCAGACTTCGGATAATTCAATCGGTAATGATGTTGACATCAACGACAACGACTTGTCATCACTAGGCTCCTCTACTGATGCCCTAGTGCAAGAAACTCAGAATATTCTGGCTGAAACTCAGCAAGAGCTGAATGTTATCAGGAATGAACAGGGCCAGCCGTCACCCACAGGCGACTCTACGACCGACTTTCTAACGCAGCTCCATGAGCAAAATGCCAAGCTCAATGCGGATATCGCAGAAATTGAAGCAGCCTACACCTCTGGAAACGATGCTTGGATCGCTGATGTGGAAGCCGAGCTGGATCAAAAAGAGCGACAGACCGCTCAACTAGAGATTAAGAATAACGCCTACATTAATGAACAGGAAATTACTCGTGAAATTCGTAATGAGCAAGACCAAATGCGCTGGAGTGATGCGGCACAGGAAAATCGCACTTATCAATACCAGGAGGAAATAGCCGCTGAGCACTACGCCGCCAATGCCGAAAGTTATGCCGAAGCGGGAGATGTTGCCGCCGCTGCTGATGCTGCTGAACAGGGCATACATCACATCGAGCAAGCCAAAGGTTATCAGGAACGGGCTAGGCAGTACGAAAGTTGGAAGGAGGAGGCTTCAGCAGCTAGTGATGATGTCGGCATTTAAGGCAGTTGCAGATTGTGGGAGCGGCTGTAAGGTGAAAGGATAGAGATAAACAACTGTTTAGTAGATTTAGATTAGATAGGAATACGATAATGCATCTTGGGATTGATTTTGGTACCTGCTATTCCAGTGCTGCCTTGATGTTAGATGGCACATTCCAAGCAGTAAAAGAACCATTGAAACATGGCTACTCTTTCCCTTCCAGCGCCTTTTTGACTAAGCAGGGCAATATTGTAGTCGGCCAAGCTGCAGAGAACCAGTATAAGCTTGCTCCAAACCGCTATTGTCGTGAATTTAAGCGGGATTTTGGATGCACTGTGCCCTATACGCTGGGGGGGCGAGGATTTCTACCTGAGCAATTGATTTTGGAACTGCTCTGTACCATTAAGGCGGAGGCTGAGCAGATGGTCAACGCTCCCTTATCAACAGCCGTCATCACTGTTCCAGCCACTTATCAATCCTACAAACGGGAATTGATGGAGCAAGTCGCAACTCAAGCAGGCTTTAAATCTGTCGCTTTACTAGAAGAGCCTGTTGCCGCTGCTACCTACTACGCTAGAAAACAAGGAGGGAATCAGAGACTTACTAAGGGCAATATCCTTTTGATTTATGACCTGGGTGGGGGTACTTTTGATGCATCGCTTATTCAAAAGAATAGTAAGGGGTATGATTTACTGGCCCAGCCCGTTGGAGACGAACAACTGGGTGGAGTGGACTTCGACCGCCAGATTTATCAAGATTTGAAAGCTAATTGTAGCAAGACATTACAGGCCTTACTGAATCCGCGGTGTTCCGATACTGAAGCACTCAGAGCCCAGCTGATTGTGGGTGATTGGTGCAGAAATTTTAAGCATCAGCTCAGTGTAGTGAGTGAGTATGAGGATTTACTTCCCATAGGTATGTCTGAGACTTATCAGTTGAGTCAAAACGATTTTTCTGAAATGATCGCCCCCTTTTTACAAAGAACCTGTCAGCTGAGTAGCCAACTGGTTAAAAATGCTGGATTAGATTGGGACAAAGTAGACCAGATTTTAATGGTGGGGGGGAGTTGTCGGATTCCTGCTGTCAAAAAAGTTCTGGAAGAGTCTTTTGAACGCCCACTTGTACTTGTTGACGACCCAGAACTGGCAGTCGCCTATGGATCTGCGATTTATGAAATTTCTCGTCCAACAAGAAAACCTGAAAGAACACTAGAAAACAATGAAGTTATTACTATTCAACCAGCTGATATTCAATTATCTAATGAACCCAATCAGAAAAACGTGATTGATGGTGCAAAAAAACAGCAAATGTCTAAAACCAGCGAAGACACGTTAGCTGGTTTAGTAGTTGTAATTATTGTAGTAGGTATATGTGTTTTTGTCTTTCAATGGCCTATATGGTTAGCAATTATTTTTGTTGTGGTAAGGCTGTTATATGCTTCCAACAAGTAGCTAATTCTATGCTTGTTTGTACCGTTTAGTCATTTAGAGAGGAATACGAAAATGCATCTTGGGATTGATTTTGGTACCTGCTATTCCAGTGCTGCCTTGATGTTAGATGGCACATTCCAAGCAGTAAAAGAACCATTGAAACATGGCTACTCCTTCCCCTCCAGCGCCTTTTTGACCAAGCAGGGCAATATTGTAGTCGGCCAAGCTGCTGAGAACCAGTATCGACTTGCTCCAGGCCGCTATCGCCGTGAGTTTAAGCGCGATTTAGGCCGTACTGTTCCCTATGTGCTCGGAGAACAAGATTTTTTACCCGAGCAATTGATTCTGGAGCTGGTACGCACCATCAAAACTGAGGCCGAGCAGATGGCTAGCGATTCCTTGACGACAGCTATCATCACCATCCCAGCCACCTACCAAACCTATAAGCGGCAATTGATGGAGCAAGTGGCTGCTCAAGCAGGCTTTGAAACGGTCACCTTACTAGAAGAGCCAGTCGCCGCCGCTACCTACTATGCCAATAAACAGGGAGGGCTTACTGAGGGCGATATTCTTCTAGTCTACGATTTGGGGGGTGGCACTTTTGACGCTGCCCTGATTCAGAAGCAAGGCAACAGTTTTCAGGTTTTAGCTCAACCTGTGGGTGATGAACAGTGTGGTGGGATTGACTTTGATCGCCAAATCTACGCTGATCTAAACTCCCGCTGTAGTGACACGCTACAAGATCTTCTAAAGCCAACTAACCAGGATGTCGCAGCAGTTCGAACCAAGCTGATTGTAGGGGATTGGTGTCAGGGCTTTAAGCATCAGCTCAGCGCAGTACCTGAATATGAAGATCTGTTGCCCGTGGGGATGTCTGAAACCTATGCTCTAACTCGGCAACAGTTTGAAAGCATGATCGAGCCTTTTGTTACCAGGACTCTTGATCTCTGTACTCAACTGGTCCAAAGTGCGAACTTGAGCTGGGAGGAGATCAGTCGAGTCTTAATGGTGGGAGGGAGCTGTCGGATTCCCTATGTTAAAGAATCGATAGAAAAAGCCTTTGGTTGTGCTGTTGAAAGGGTAACTGATCCTGAACTTGCGGTATCTTACGGTGCTGCTGCCTATCATGACACTTCTCAAGAAGATGTAGTTACGGGTTATCTGAATGAGGGAATAGAAGAAGCGAAAGCAAATCATTACTCTCCTGCAATTTTGAAATTCAATCATGCATTGGAACTAAATCCAGATTATTATCCAGCCAAATATAATCGTGGATTAGCTCTATTGAAAATGGGCAAGCTAGATCAAGCTCTTGATGATTTCAATCAGGTTATAAATTTATCTCCAAGCTATGCAGAAGCCTATGCGAATCGAGGCAATGTTCTCTTCAAGTTAGCAATGCTGGAAGAAGCATTAGAAAGTTATAATCAGGCTCTAGAGATCAATTCAAAACTTTCATACGTATTAAAAAACAAAAGGAAAGTTCAAGACAGGTTAAAAGAAAAACAAAACAAAACAAAAGCACAGTACTATGCTGTCTCTAGCGCAGAGGAGTCATCTGAGAAGAAACTGAATAGGCAAAATCTGAAGCGTCTTATGTGGCAATTTGAGAATGAAAGAGTTTACTTGTCTCCTGACATACCTGAAGAAAAATTGGATAATGCTATAAATATATACAAAAGTGAGCTAAAGAGAATATATAAGATTGGAAAAACAAGTGTGAAAGTCCTTTTGTTGTACGATGATACTTTCTGGGGTGGTGCTCGTGAGGGGTTGTTACTTCTAGAAGACTGTGCATGCTTCAGTAACTATAATGATGATCCTCCAATATGTCTTCGGTATAGTGAAATTCATAGAGTAGAATGTTCAGATGAAAAGATTTTCATAAACGGGGCAAGAGTAGATCTAACCATGGCAGATGATAAGAAACTTCTTGCTCAAATGATTGCGAAGGTTTTAAGAAATACAGCATGCTGCTGACCGTGAATATTGCAGATATTTTAGATAGAGAACAGCTAGATAAGGGACTGCGATGAGAGATATAGGTTTTCTTAGGTAGGAAATCTAAAGTTTCTGCTGTATCGAACCTGATACCGATAGGATTTGCATAAGTCAAAAGAGAAAGTCCAGCAATGCCACCTGTCGGGGGTCAGATTACCCAACCATCTCAAAACTCAGTCTCCACCCCAGTGCTCTGGATACTTGCCATTGGGGTCAACCAGACTCAAGTCTTGAGCCTGCCAGAACTTCACTTTGCTGCTGCAGATTGCCAAGATTTCGTCAGCGCCTTAACTACCGCCACCCAGCCATTGACCCGAACGCATTGGAGCATTCACCATGACGGCTCAACGTCAACACCCAACCTAACTGTAGTTCAAGACAGTATCGCAGCAATTATTAACCAGGCTCAAGCCCAGGACTCAGTTCTGGGCTACTTCTCCGGGCACGCCCTCCTCGATCCTGATACCAAACAGCCCTTTCTCTGCCTTGCTGATACTGACAGCCAAGCGTTACGCCACACCGGATTGAGCTTGGTGGGATCACTACAGCAGCTTAGACATTGTCAAGCCCATCGCCAGCTCGTGATTCTGGATGCCTGTCGCAGCGGCAGCCTGAGCCTACAGGATGTTAACTCAGCCCCCAACCCAAAATCTGCAAGTGCAAGTCCGGCCCATCAGCTCACAGGCATCCTCAGACAACACGCTAGCCAAACCCAAGGCTTCTACGCTCTGCTCTCCTGCGATCAGAACCAATATTCCTGGGAGCGCTCCGATTTGGGGCATGGCATCTTTACCCACTATCTAATCCAGGGCTTGGAAGGAGAAGCCGCCGACACCCAGGGCAATATCACCGTCAGTCAGCTCTATCGCTACGTCTACTACCAAACCCTGAAACATATCGACAAAACCAATCAACAGATTGAGTTGCTCAATCAGCAAAAACGAGGTCGCGGCGAAGTCGAACTCCTGCCCACCTATCCTGCCCAAACGCCCAAATGGATTGTAGAAGACATCGGTGAGTGGGTCATTGGCCATATCCCCAGACAAGCCGCTAAAACCCAGCCTCGTTTGGCCCTGGTGGTAGATGGACTTAGCCCTAATCACACCTCCCTTGCTATCAGCCGCATCCTCCAAAGCACAGGTCAGTTTGAACTCGAATACTGGCCCCAGCCCCGGCAAACCTGGTCTCACGTTCAGACTGCCATCGACAAATGGTTTAAGGCGCAGTTAGCTACAGCCAGCCAGCACCCCCCTAATAACCACAACTCACCCACTCGCCTGCTCTATCTGCGGGGCACTCTCCAAACCACCACCGATGGTGAGGACTGGCTAGTCCTGGGTAATATTCGATACAGCCGGTCTTGGCTGCGCCAAAAGCTCCGCCAGCTTAGTTCCTTCCAGCAAATCTTGATTTTAGATTGCCCTGGCTCCGATACGCTCACAGACTGGATCGAAGACCTCCACCTTGGCCCAGAGCAAAGTCAATGCATCATTACGGCGACAACGCCAAGAGAACAAACCGAGCAATTTTCTCAGGCGCTTTTATCCACGCTAGAAGCTGTCGCACCAGCTCAAGGGTTGCCAGTAGCAGGGTGGATTACCCACTTGCAACAGGCTCTAGCAGACACAGACATCCAGCTCCATACCTGGCTGTCGGGCGCTCAAGGCATCATCGAAGTGATCCCAGAACAGCGCGAAACCTCAAATACCGATGCAGATTTAAAAATTTGCCCCTACATGGGCCTTAGCGCTTTCACTGAACAGGATGCAGATTATTTCTTTGGTCGCGAACAGCTCACGCAGACCTTGATTAACGCTCTTCGATATCAACCTTTCCTGGCACTGGTAGGGGCCTCCGGCAGCGGTAAATCCTCGCTGGTGCAGGCAGGGATGATGGCCCAACTCCGACGAGGCAACCAAATTCCTGGCAGTGAGCAGTGGTGGCTAGGCTGTTTCCGCCCTGGTTCCCAGCCCCTTGTAGCCTTGCATGAATGTTTGATCCATTCACCAACCCAGGACATACCTGAGCAGGCACTATCTCTAGATGAACTTCTGCAAGCGGGAGCGCTTGGCTTTGTGCAATGGCTGCGAAGCCGCTTGGAACCGATGGTGGTGCTGATTATTGATCAGTTTGAAGAGCTATTCACCTTAACTCCTGAAACAGCGCGGCAGTCGTTCTTTAATCTGCTATTGGGTGCTCTTGAGCAGGCAGGCGATCGCTTTAAGCTAGTCATCACTCTCCGTGCCGACTTTATTGCTGCTGGCCTAGAAGTGCCAGCCCTTGCTGCTCAGCTACGCCAATCTACGGTTCTTGTTCCTCCTCAGCTTGCCATAGCTGAGGAGGAACGAGCCATTATTCAACCTGCTCAAAAAGTAGGGTTAACCGTTGAGCCAGAGCTAGTTGAAATTCTTTTGCAGGAACTGCAGGACGCTGCTGGAGGATTACCCCTCTTAGAGTTTGTTCTGGAACAACTATGGGACCACCGACAAGGGGGAAAGCTGAAACTGCAGGCCTATCAGCGGCAAATTGGCGGCATTAGAGGTGCTTTAGAGCGCAAAGCTCAGGCTGTTTATGACAATTTCACCCCGGAGGAAAAAGACTGTGCGCGCTGGATCTTCACCTCCCTAGCTCAGCTAGGCGAAGGTACTGAAGACACTCGACGTAGAACTCGCAAGGCGGATCTCATGGTCCCCAGATATTCAACATTGGTCGTTGAACGTACCCTCCAAGCTCTTACTACTGCCAAGCTGATTATCGTTAATGCCACCAGAGAGCTGAACCTTGATCAGCCCGACTCTTCTTCCCTGTATGGGAAGTCCGAGGTTACAACCGTCGAAATCGCCCATGAGGTACTAATTCGATACTGGCCCACACTTCAGCAGTGGCTAGAAGCTAATCGTACCCGTCTACGCCTGCAGCGGCAGATTGAGCAGCTTGCAGCTAAATGGCGACTTCAGGGAGAACCAGCTGATGATTTACTTAGAGGGATTCGGCTAGAAGAAGCTGAGGAGATTTGCAGCGGTGGTGAGATATCCAAGGTCTGTCAAGATTTTATTCAAGCCAGCGCGATCGCCCGCGAGATTCAACGCCAACAAGAACATCAAGCGAAGGAAGATGGTGTCAAAGCCTTAAATCTCATTGCTGAAGCTCACCTCAACGCCGACCGTCAACTAGAGGCTTTGATCAGCAGCACTAAAGCAGGTCACAAACTACAACAACTTCCGACGGTATCTCAACACCTGAGAACTGAGACTATTCAAGTACTTCACCACGTTTGTACCAACGTGCAGGAACTAAATCGTCTATACGGCCACGAAGATGTTGTTACTTGCGTGAGCATCAGTCCAAACGGTGAGCTGATTGTTTCCGGCGACTTAACCGGGACAATCAAACTGTGGCAAACAACCGGAACCCTGCTGAATACGATCGCTGGCCATTCAGAGGCAGTCGTTAATGTCGCCTTCAGTGCTGATGGTCAGCAATTTGTTTCGGCTAGTAAAAATACAACGCTGAAAATTTGGGGAATAGAGGGGGAGCTTACTCACCTACTTACTTGCCCAGATGCAGTGAATAGCCTCAGTCTAAATACTGATCGACAGATAATTGCTGCCTCAGACAGTTCAGGCCATCTCAGCCTCTGGCGATGGGATGGCTCACAAATCAATCTTTTCCAGGCCCACGAGGACACAGCCCACCGTGTTGCCATCAGCCCTGATACCCAGTACTTAGCCTCAGCCAGTGCCGATGGTTCCATTAAGCTTTGGCAACTTGATGGAACCTTGGACAACAACTGGTCGGGGCATGATGGTCTCATTACCAGTCTCTGCTTCAGCCCAGATGGTCAAACGCTGGCTTCCGCAGGCGCCGATCAAACCATTAAGCATTGGCACCTTGATGGAACTTTAATCACTGCACTCAACGGCCACAGCAACAGCATAACAGCAGCAATTTTCCACACAGAGAGACCGGTGATCGTTTCCAGCAGCTTCGATAGCACTATCAAAATCTGGGGCATGGACGGGACACTACACTCAACAATTGCTGGTCATCGTGAAACAGTTTCTGAGATCACACTTAGTGCAGACAATACATTGCTGGCATCAGCCGGTGCAGACCGAGTTATCAAACTTTGGTACTGGCAAAACCCCCTACACACAGTTCTTAAGGGCCATCAGGGTTACATCAATAGCTTACGTTTTGATGCTGCAGGAGAAACGCTAGTCTCAGCCGGTCAGGATGGTTCCATCAGGCTATGGAACCCTGATGGAAGGCAAATTCATGAATATCCAGCCCACGAAGACCTAATCACAGCCGTTAACTTTAGCCCTGATCGGCAGCTCATCGCCTCAACGAGCTTTGACAAAACTGTTAAGCTTTGGCACACCAACGGCTCGTTATCCCAGATTATTAGGGGGCACAGCGGGAGGGTCTACGGCTCAGCCTTCAGCCCAAGTGATGACATGATTGTTTCGGCCAGTGCCGATGGAACGGCAAAGCTGTGGTCTACAGAAGGCAGCTTACTGGTAACACTCCCTCACCCCGGCAATGAAGTAGTGTGCGTTACCTTCGCGCAAGAGGGTAAAACCATTGTTTCCGGCACATCTAATGGCTCCCTATATTTTTGGCAGCCAGATGGAACTTTAGTTCGAGTCGTCAAAGCTCATGGCAATATGATTCTTGCTTTCAGCTTGAGTCCTGATGGGAGCAAGCTAGCAACAGCAAGCCAGGACCGAACAATTAAGGTTTGGGACATTGATGGCGAACCACTCAACGCCCTGCCGGAGCAAAGTGGCCCTGCCTATAATGTCAGTTTTAGTCCAGATGGTTCTAGCCTCGCCTTTGCAAGTTCATCAAATGTTATCCAAACTTGGTCTCTAGAGGGCATCTTGACTCAGTCATTGATATGCAGTCAGAATCCGTGTGTGTCAGTTTGTTTTCATCCTCAATGCAACCTCCTCGCCGTAGGAGACACCGACGGATTGATACACCTGATGTCTTGGCCGCTCAATCTCAACGATTTGGTTACTCACGGTGATAACTGGCTGCAAGACTACTACAGTGCCAATGAAGTTGGCGAACAGCCTTACAGTCAGTCATCACAAAGGGTGTTGTAATAACAAATCGCTCTTTAGTGACTAAGGGAAGAGACAAACAAGAAAGAGAGCTCGTCGGCAGAGTAGACAGGGCAAACGCATACTCGAAAAAGGTAGGATACTGAATAATTAGCGCATTATTCTGTCTTGCCAATGAGTCAGTCAGCTAGTCCATCGGGTTCACTGTTAACGCACTTTGAAAGGCTAGAAGACCGTGATAGTGCCAGTTATAGCAATCCGCTGAAAGGTTAGGACGCATTGCAAAAAGCCTCGTCAACGACTTCGCGAAAGTCTCTGCCTGACTGAATCTGCTTTCGCATTCGGTTCTTCAGCACAAACCACTGATGTTCGATAGGGTATCAAACGTCAAGGGCATCGGGTATTAGGCGACAGTGAAGGTAGGCGGGTTCTAAAACCAGGTTGTCGTGTTTGGTCAGAACGGAGTGAGACTGGCTAGCACGGCGTTGTCAAGTTGAGCTTGATGAGCCAATTTCAGGACAGCTTTATTCAGGGAATATCATCTGATTGGACTATGCGATTCTCTGATCGAGAGGCTGCGCCAACGCGCCTACTCCTGTCATCGACCGCCAACTTTCGATCCGCTGGCGCATCGTTTCTCGATAGTCTGAAGCGGTTTGTTTGTGTTGATGGGGATGAAAATGACCGCGTATCGGTTCAAAGGCTGTTCCGACAATACTCACTTAACAAAACTGTCCTAAAATTGGCTAATTGAGCTCAACTTGACAACGCCGCGCTGAATGCTACTTGCCTATATTGTGACTTATCAGCCGGATTTCATATAAAAGCCCGAAACCGAGTCTCGAACATCCTCTCGGGGGGTGCTCGCAATGGCGACTGGCATAGAGGGGAACGCAGCTCTTATCGCTTTTCCAGTTGACATGCTCTCCTGCTCAGGCGTCAACTACCCCTACTAACCCAAACTTCCTGCGTTTGATAAAAACTACCGCGTTGTTCCATTGGAAACCCGCCGAGCAACGCGGCAATCCACACCTCTATCAGCGGCATCTCTAGTTGCTTTTGCAGATCAACCAATCGCTGCGGTGTGTTTGTCTGTTCATTTGCCAACGCCTTCACCCAGTCAGACACATGCTCAGCATGCGAGACGGCCAGCGCCTGACTCTTGAGCCCAGCATCCTCCAACGCTTCGAGCATGTCCAAGACCGACAGTTTCTCTACATCACCTGCAACAGAATCCTCATCAGTTTTATCTTCATTGGCTAGCTCACTAGTCGTGCGATAGAAACGATTCACTAATTCTGAGAAGTCTAGCTCCTGGGTCTGTCTAGTCACTCCCTGAAGCCAGTCGCCATCCATAACTGGCCCTTCTGCGTTGTTCGCATCCTGCCAATCTTCCCAGAGTACTTCTGACTTGGTTTCACACAGTCCAGCTAGCTGCATCAGAACATCGCCAGCGACTCGAAGGCGATCGCGCTGCTTTAGCTCAGATAGTTCTTCTTCAAACTGCTTCCACAAACCAAGAACATCCGCTGTCTCTGGAACCGTAGCCGCTTCCTCAATCGCAACCTCTAAGTTCAGTTCTAGCTGCCGCACACTAACCATTAGCTATCTCCGACTGACTTAAGCGATCGCTCCACGGACACCCCGCAATCGGACACTCGATTGGCTCTAACCGAATCTCCTCAGCAAAGTAGGCGATACCAAACCGCGCATTCAGATAGCCCATCACCTCTTGTTGAACATAGCGTTCTAACTGTCGCTTCCGATAGCCAGCACAGTGAATCGGGGCTACTTCCAACACTTTGGCACCATCTTGGAACACAGAAGCAGCGATCGCATGGACGGGTGCATCCTTGCGTTTCTCTCGCCAGATATACAGGTTGGCATAAGGCATCGACCCCTCGGCCACCGACAGCGATACTTCTTCTACCTGTCCCTTATTGGAAGCAGCACCGGAAACCTGTTGCTGATACTGCAACCGCCGCTGCTCATTCAACCGCTGGCGATTGCGATAGTAAGAACGCTTGCTAGGACAGCGCTTGTCATGCCAACAGCCATCGCCTTTCTTCCCATGTAGCTGCCGCGCCTGGCTCGCACTAAGCGGTGCACACTCCACACATTTCTTGGGAACTCGACGGGCCATATTCACGAAATAGAGTACGAGCTGTTTGAAGGCAGCTAAACAGAAGGAAAGATCAGTGGGATTGGTATATCCCGATACTTGCGATAGATCTGAAAGTCGCTATCTAAGGTGAATACTGAACTCCGAGGATATAGCTCAGCCATTCGTACTAGCTCCGCATCTGCAAGTGAAGCCGGAACTGACTCGTAGCGCTTCATGAGAGCGAGAACAGAAGCAATCTCAGACTCTAAAGAGAACACGACTTGAAGCTGTTCCTGTTCTAAGTAAGGTAGAAACGCTTCACGAGCGCCTCTCACACGGCCTAGAAGAAACCACGTTTCAGAGATAACCGCTTCACAAGTCAGTAGCGGCGGCTCCATCTGCTCCAACTGCTGCACCACCCACGTATGATGACGTTCGCTCTGGTCAATCGAAGCAACTAAAACACTGGTGTCAACGATGACCTTCTGAAGCATTACTGGCCGTATCCTTCCATGTAGGCTGGATTAGTTGCAAGATCGCCAGGGCCGTTCACTGCACCGATAGAAGCGCGAGCAACCTCCGCGAAGGACTTAGGTTCTTCACTATATGATTGCGTTTCGGCCTGCTGGCGTTTGGCCTTGAGGAACTTAACGAAATCGAGGATCTGCTTTTGATCTACTTCGGGTAGCGCTTCGATTTCTTCCACGACTTGTTGAGCGAGCGGTGACATCGTTAGTAGCTCCTGAAATACAAATGGCTCAACTGAGACTAACTGGCGCTAGAGCAGGCTATCCACTTCGTAGCCTGAACCACCTGCCGTACATAGCTTTATCATACCGCACCTCGTCAGTTTATGGTTTTAGTCTGATTTTTAGTGTAATGCATATAAGTACAGTTATTTGAGGTAAGATTTAGGTAAATAAGGGGTGGTCAGGTACGATGAGGCTTTACCGCTCGCTTAGATTTCAAAAATAGGGAGTGCTTTTTCGATGCTTCGTGAGATGCCTCAGCCTAAATTCATCGAGGTCGGTCAGCCCGCGGTGCCGCCGTCCGCGCCGCCAGCTGACTTGAACTGGCAGCGGGTAGAAGAGTTCTTGCGGGTGCGTGAGCTGGCTGAGAATACGCGCAAAGTATACGAGCGGCAGCTGCGGCAGTTTTATGAGTGGGCGCAAAAGCCCTGGCAGCAGGTGACTCACCGCGATATCGACCGCTATAAGCAGCATCTGAAGGCGCTACCGAGTAAGCAGGGTGGTTCGCTGTCGCCTGCGACTATCAATCAGTCGATTAACTCGCTGAAGAGCTTCTTCAAGTGGCTGACGGTGAAAGACTATATTTCACGCAATTCTACACTAACCATTGAGCAGTTGAAGGATGCACCGAAGCCACCGAAGGACTTAGATGAAGCTGAGGTCGATGCGCTGTTCGATGGACTGAACTACAGAGGGGAGTCTGAGGTTCGAGATCTCGCTATCTTGCAGCTACTCAGTCATGGGCTTAGGGCTGGCGAGGTGAGTGCGCTCAATATTGAAGACTACGATGGAAAACGAGTCCATGTACTAGGTGCGAAGTGGGGTAGTGACGGCAAGGTGCCTCTGAAGCCGGAGGCGATCATGGCTTTAGATAGCTACTTAGGCTGGCTGGTAAGACAGGGCATGGCCACGACGCCTGAGTCTCCTTTATTGGTTAGCTTGTCTAGGAACAGCAGAGGCAAGCGACTGGGTTACCGTGGCATCTATGACTTGGTTAAGGAGTTGGCTGCGGCCAGTGAGCTAGAAGATGTTCATCCCCATCGTCTCAGACATACCTGTGCAACGTCTTTGGTGGCGCAGGGGATGGATAGCATTTTGGCGAAGCGATTGGTCAGGATTAAGTCGGATCGCGTCTTTGCTCGGTATAGCGATCGCGCTCTCGATATCAAGATGGAGGAAGCGTTTGATGAGCTGTATGGGCTATCGAGCAGGGATAGTGATGGGGAGCAGGTTGCTGATCTCAGCGTTGCATCTGATTTAGCGCTCAGCCAAACGACGGTAACTGAGGAAGTTAAATAGGAACTGCTAACTCGCCCTAGATTGCATCTCTCAGACGTGTGTAAAGGCAAATTCTCAACCAGAAGCCCAGACTGTTTACCAGCTCAAGATCACACTCAAAGGCATTCGTCCCGTAATTTGGCGACGAGTGCAGGTGCGAGGTGACAGTACGTTAGGAGATCTGCACTGGGCGATTCAATTTGCCATGGGCTGGACGGGGGCTCATCTACACTCGTTTTCAATTCAGGGGACGGCGCATTCTATGCGCAGGCCTGGTCTGGGCCTCGATGAGTTGGATAGGCGTGACGAATCGTCGCTCATGTTGAGCGAGGTCGTGACAGGAGAGAAGGTTACGTTTTTCTACCTCTATGACTTCGGCGATGCTTGGGCGCATGAAGTCTTGGTCGAGAAGGCGCTTACGGCCAAGCGTGATACTCACTATCCTGTCTGCATTAAGGCTAAGAGGGCTTGCCCACCTGAGGATTGTGGGGGGACGTGGGGGTATCAGGCGTTGCTAAAAGCCATCAAAGACCCCAAGCATCCTGAACATGCATTGAGGCTCGAATGGTTAGGCACTCCCTTTGACCCAGAGGACGCTGACCTCGACGAGATCAATGATCGGCTCAAGACAATTCCTCGTGATACGGCTGAGTTTAATGGCTATATCTTTTGATAGGAAAGGAATGCAGCCTTCACGTAGGTTTCTCTTCCATCCCTTCTTTGAACTGCTTAAGTGTAGACTGAGCGCCACGGAAGTTAGCAAAACTGAATATAGGAGAATACAACGGTTAGACAGTACAAATAAGTGAAGCGAAGTAGCGTAGCAATGGGACAGTACCGTTAGCGCCGAACGCTCGTCAGGCGCTAGGCAGCTATCTGGGTTGGTGCGTACGCAAAGGGTTTGATACTGGCTCAGGTGAGCCACTCTTTAGAAGCCTATCGAGGAACGGCTATGGGAAGTGGCTGGGCTACTGGGGCATCTACGAGATGGTGAAGGATTTGGGAGCGATTGCTGAGTCAACTGAGAACGTACATCCGCATCGATTGCGTCATACGTTTGGTACGCAGCTCGTGATGAATGACATGTCGCCGGATTATGTGCGGAAGTTGATGCGGATCAAGTCGCCAGTGACTTCTGAACGGTACACAAAAAGAGCGCTGGAGAAGAAGGCTAAAGATACGTTCAACGACTTGATTGAGCCCTCTGAATCAGGTAGTGGTTTGTTTTAGGAGAACATGGGATTTACAACATATGATTGCTCATAGTGTTTCGACCTCTGGCTTCACCACTGCTCATAAGTGGGGTACTGCAAGCGTTACAGTCGAAAAATTACTATGGCGCTTAGGCTATAATCCTCTGGCTGTATCTAATTTGTGCTTTTTATGGCTGTTCTAATCGATCAGGCGCTTCCTAGCGCAGTTTCTAGACTAGCAGCCAAAGAAGCGAAGCGTGTCTGGACGTTTTTGACTAAGTTTCTAGAAAATCCGGCTCACCCGAGCTTGAGCCTTGAACGTATTACGAAGACGAACAACAAAAACCTTTGGTCAGCAAGAATTTCACAGGAGCTAAGGGCCGTCATTTACAAAGATGGTGAAACTTGGACGGTTCTACATGCTGACCATCACGATGCGGCCTATCACTGGGCTGAAACGAAGCAGATAGCGCGGCATTCTAAGACAGGAGCGTTGCAAATTATTGCATCCCCTGAGGTTGTGGAGCAGCAAATTCAGAGCTACGACCAGAGATATGACTGGAGCAAGACTGATAATGCTTCCTCAGGTATCTTTGACGAGCATAAGGATGATTATCTACTGAGCTTGGGCGTACCCGCAAAGTGGGTACCCACTTTGCGCAAGATAAAACTGGAAGAGGTGCTGATAGATGCCGTTTTAGATTTACCAAATGATGTGGGAGAGCGCCTTCTCTGTTTAGCGGCAGGTGAGTTTGTGACACCACCTACCGCTATTCCAGCTGAGCAGCCGCTAATAGAGCAACAGGATGTGAAACGTCGTTTCTTTGTCTTGAAGGACAGTGACGATTTGCTGAGAATGCTAGAGGCTCCCTTAGAGACTTGGATTGCTTTTTTGCATCCCTCTCAAGAGCAGCTAGCGACTGGGGATTTTTCTGGCCCAGTAAAAGTAACTGGAAGCGCTGGTACAGGTAAGACTGTAGTGGCAATGCATCGAGCAAGGCATTTAGCTAGACAAGGCAAGAAGGTGCTGCTGACAAGCTATGTGAAGACGCTCTGCGAGAATATTGAGCGCAATCTGGACTTGCTTTGTACGTCTGAGGAAAAAGCGTTAATTACGGTCAGTACTGTCCATAAGCAAGCGCTTAGGTTGGCGACGAGCAAGGGACAGAAGCTACAACCCGTAGAGAAGTCATATATCAAGTCTCTGATTGAAACAGCTCATTTTCCTAGCTGTCCGCTAGATCCGGTGATGCTGCTAACAGAGTGGGAAACGGTTATTCAAGACCAGGGAATCACTCGCTGGGAGCAGTACAAGAGCGCTAACCGAGCAGGGAGAGGGTTTCCTTTGTCGGCTAAGGGTAGAGAGCAGATTTGGCCAATCTTTGAGCGGATGATTAAGACGCTAGAAGCCGAAGGGAAGGCGGAATGGTCAAGTATTTGTCGGCAGGCTAGGGAATTTGTTGTTTCAGGTGTCGTCGAAAGTCCCTTTGACGCAGTGGTTGTCGATGAACTGCAAGATTTACAGCCTCAGGAGATTCAGCTGCTGGGAGCGTTAGCTGGAAAGGGAAGAAATACGCTGATGCTGGTAGGCGACGGGGGGCAGCGAATCTATGGCGGCAGGTTTAGTCTTAAGGGATTAGGCGTGAATGTGCAGGGGCGATCGCACATCCTGCGAATCAATTACCGCACCACCGAGCAAATCAGACGCTTTGCAGACAAGCTGGTTGGGGAGAGCGGCGATGATTTAGATGGTGGGTTAGAGAAGCGAAAAGGAACGGTGAGCTTGCTTAAAGGGCCGCAGCCAGTACTACATCCGGCCAAAACGCAGGCTCAGCAGTGGAAGTATGTCGCTGGCGAGATTAAGCGAATGAAGAAAGAAGGGCTGGATTTGGCTGAAATGGCTATTTTCAGCCGAACCAATGCCGACTTACAGACGATTCAGGCAGCGCTGACACGCAATAAAGTAAAAAGCCAAATCATTGCGCGCGAAGGGGCTAATGGCGACGGTGTGCGGTTGGGAACACTGCATAGAGCGAAGGGGCTTGAGTTTAAGTCTGTGTTTGTGGTGAATGTATCAGACGAGCAGGTGCCGCAGCGATCGCTACTACAAGATGTGCAAGACCAGCAGCTACGGTCGGACTTGCTAGAGCGGGAGCGGCAGCTGTTGTATGTCGGGTTAACGCGAGCAAGAGACGAGGCTATTTTGACCTGGGTAGGCTATCCAAGCCGGTTTTTAGAAGATATCTTGACTGATCCTGAATTAGAAGCGCTAGAAGAGTCGGCGGAGAAGTAGAAGCACTATGGCAAATGCAGCTAGCGAAAGATTGAAAGATACATTAACGACCGGGCTCACAAAGGCCAACTCTTCAGTGCCTGGACAGTTAGCACCTGGGCAACTAGCCAGAGTGCGATCGCGTCAATACCTGATTGAAGAAGTCATTGTGCCGACAGATGAGAAGGGAGATACGCTGGTACGTCTTTCTTGTGTTGAAGATGACGCGCAAGGCGAGCCGCTAGAGGTATTTTGGGAACGAGAGATTGATGCCAAGCTGATTGGAGCCGCGACTTGGGATGCGGTCGTGAGCCAAGGCTTTGACAATCCGCGCTATTTTTCAGCTTACTTTCACACGCTACGCTGGAACTGCGTGACTTCGACTGATCCTAGATTATTCCAAGCGCCGTACCGAGCTGGCATTGAGGTAAATGCCTATCAGCTAGAGCCGCTGCGCAAGGCGCTGCGGATGCCAAGAGTCAATCTGTTTATTGCCGATGATGTGGGTTTGGGCAAGACCATTGAAGCAGGTTTAATCCTGCGAGAGATGCTGCTGCGTCAAAAGATTAAGCGAGTGGTTATTTCCGCACCGCCTTCGGTTGTACAGCAGTGGAAGGAGGAAATGGAGAGCCGCTTTGGTCTGACGTTTACGATTTACGATCGGGCGTATGTTGCGAGAATGCGGCGATCGCGTGGCTACGCCATTAACCCTTGGACAACGCACAACCGATTCATCATTTCTCATGCACTATTGCGGAATGAGACTTATGCAGCACCTTTGAGAGATTGGTTAGGGGAGTTTTCGGCTGGCTCGATGTTTATCCTAGATGAGGCCCACAACGCAGCGCCAGCGAGCAGCTCTAAGTATGCAGTAGACTCACAGCTCACTAAAACGGTGCGAAATCTAGCGCCTCGGTTTGAGCATCGATTATTTTTATCAGCCACGCCGCATAACGGACACTCAAACAGCTTTGCGGCCCTGCTAGAGATTTTAGATCCACAGCGATTTTGTCGGGGAGTGCCCGTGCGCAGCAAAGCGCTGCTAGATGCAGTCATGGTGCGGCGGCTAAAGCAAGATTTAAGAGAGATTAAAAATGGAGACTTTCCAGAACGTCAGGTGATTGCACTGCGAGTAGACGGGTTGCCAGAAGAGGCACCGGAGCTAGTGCTATCGCAGCTGTTGCAGCAGTACAGAGACTGCCGAGAAGAGCGGCTAAGAGAAGCAACAAAATCTTCACGAGCAGCGGCAATGCTGGTAATTACTTCTTTGCAGAAACGGCTGCTATCTTCGATTGAAGCATTTTCTCGAACTTTAAGCGTGCATTGCAAGTCCGTGGAAAAGCTAGCAAAAGAGACCGCTGGTGTGTCTGATCGGCTTTTGAATGGCATGAGCTTATCTCTGCTGGAAGAAGCGCCCGGCAATGACGATGAACGAGCGGATTTGGATGAAGCGGAGGTGGCACTAGAAGAAGACAATCAGATGGTGATCGCAACTCAAGCGTCTATGGCAACTTCTGGGCCAAATTCTGGACAAACCTCTGGCGGCGGGGTAACTGCTAGAGAACTAGAGCTGTTGGAGCAGATGAGCGATATTGCTGCAAAGGCTCGCTATCTGCCCGACGGACGCATTGAGCAGCTAGCGGTATGGCTAAACGAGAATCTGTGCCCGCAGCTGGGTGAAAAAGGAGCGCAGTGGAATAACCACCGAGTTCTTATTTTTACGGAGTATACAGATACTAAGCGGTATCTAGAGCAGCAGCTAGGGGCAATTATTGCTGAGTCCGACCGGGCGCAGAAGCGGATTGAGACATTTCATGGGGGCATCGGTGATGAAAGGCGCGAGCAAGTGAAGGCGGCGTTTAATGCTGACCCGGCGGCGCATCCGCTGCGAATTTTGATTGCGACGGATGCGGCGAGAGAAGGGGTGAATTTACAGAATTACTGCGCGAATTTGTTCCACTTTGATGTGCCTTGGAACCCGAGCCGGATGGAGCAACGGAACGGGCGGATTGACCGGAAGTTGCAGAAGGCTGATTTAGTGCGCTGCTATTACTTCGTGTATTCGCAGCGAGCAGAGGATCGGGTGCTAGACGTGCTGGTGCAAAAGACGAAGCGGATTCAAGAAGAGCTAGGTAGTCTATCACCTGTGGTTGAGAAGAACGTTTCTAAACTGCTAAAGCAAGGCATTCGCACAAGTGAGGAAGCTGCACTAACTAAAGCAATTGACGAGTCTGATACAGCAGATTCTGAATCGGTAGAAAAGGGCAAAGTCATCAGTGAGGAGCTAGAAGCCATCAGAGACAAGCGACAGGCGCTATTAGATCAAGAAAAGCAGCTTCAGAATATTTTGGATGCATCCTATAAGTGGCTAGGCTTTGAGGACAGACATTTCCGCGATGCGATTTCGGCGTCGTTGGAGCTGCTAGGGGCGAGGTCTTTGACGCCGCTGTCTGAAAAGGAGGCGAGAGAAAATCCTGATCAGGCGCAGTGGGAGATTCTGGCTTTGGACGAAAAGCTAGGGACAGATCCGACTTGGGCAGCGACCTTGGATACGTTGCGATCGCCTAGAAAGCGCGGTCAAAAACTATGGGAATGGCGCAACGAGTCACCGATTTTGCCAGTCATTTTTCGCGACTCGGGCTCTTTAGATTCACAGTCGGTGCATCTGCATTTAGAGCAGCGACTGGTACAGCGGCTGCTGGGTCGGTTTTTATCTCAAGGGTTCGTTCATGATGACCTGACGCGGGCCTGCGTGTGCCTAACGGATACGGCGATTCCGAGGGTGATTATGCTAGGGCGGCTGTCGCTGTATGGGCAGGGGGCGGCGCGGCTGCATGATGAGATTGTGCCGGTGGTGGCCAGGTGGAAAGATCCTGACGACAGAGAGGGATTACAGGTACTGGGCGATCGCACCACCAGAGAAGTCCTGCAAACCTTAGAAGATTCTTTGGCTAATCCGCGTCTGAGAGAGGTACCAGAGCTGGTAAGGCAGCGATTGCAGGCGAGTGCGCCACAGGACGTGGCTGATTTGAGCGAGCATTTAGATGAGTTGGTGCAAAGACTGATTGAGGCGGCTGAGGCAAAGCTGGCGGAAAGGGGCGCTAGGGAGGCAAAGGAAATGAAAACGCTGCTGGAGGCTCAGCGCGATCGCATTTCTCGGCGGCAGCGAGAAACAGATCGTGATGCCACGCAGCTCACTTTTGATTTTGCGGTAGCGGAGAAACGGCAGCTAGATGCAGACAGAAGGCATTGGGAACATCGATTAAAAATGCTGGAGGCCGAAATTGAGACGGAGCCTGCGCGGATTGAGGCGGGGTATCGGGTAAAAGTTTCGCGGATTGAACCAGTAGGGTTAGTGTATTTGTGGCCCGTGACAGGTTAAAGGTTCTCTACCATCTGATTAGTAAACTGGCATAATTTAAGCAAGAAGGCAGGAATATCGTTTTATGGCAAGTTCGGCAATTGAAGTGAAAGTTGGGGACAGTGGACGGCTCGTTATTCCAGCTGAATTGCGGCATCAGATGGATCTCCATCCAGGAGATCGTCTAGTTGCGCAGATTGACGATGAGGGGCGACTAACTTTTGAAAAGGCAGAAACGATTAAGCAGCGTCTCAAACAGCAGTTTGCTCATTTGAAAGGGCAAGGTGTGATTGATGATTTGATTGATGAGCGGCGAGCAGCGGCGCGGATGGAGACGTGATGTCAGCCAATAAAACGGATAAACAGTCGCAAACAGTGGTACTAGATGCTTCCGCTCTGTTGGCATTTTTATTAGATGAGGCAGGGCACAAGCAGGTAGATGCAGTAATCGCTGAATCTGTCATGTCGAGCGTGAACTGGTGTGAGGTCGTGCAGCAGATGGTAAAGCGAGAAACCGATATGTTGGGCTGTCGGGAGAGTTTAGAAGTTTTGGGTATGTCAATTATTCCTTTTGATGCGATCGCGGCTGAGCAAACGGCTGAACTTTGGCCAGGGTCTCGTGCCTATGGATTGTCGCTAGGCGATCGCGCTTGCATTGCGCTGGGGATGGCAATGAAGGTTCCTGTTTTGACGGGCGATCGCGTTTGGGCCGATGCCTATCCCAACTCTCTTGTTCAACTCATTCGTTAATCATGGCGCAAGACTACGATCAGTATCTACACAAGGAATGGCTAGGGCTTCTACAACCAGAGGGACTAGTCGTATCGCCGCCTGCTTTGGTAGATGCGCAGGCGTTTGTGGATAAGTCGAAGGCGCTGACGCTTCAACCGGTATTGCAGGCGATCGCACAGCCGGTACTACCCAATGGAAAAGCACAGACCCATGTGCAGCAGTTTGAACCACTTGCACAGCAGATTTTGGAATGGGAGCCAGAAGACTTTGAAGAACAGGCCCAGTTGCCAGAATCTCTATCTGTGCCGCTGCCGGATTATGGTGAAACGCTGCGGCCTGACTATGCAGTCGTCGATCCAGATAGTGATGGTTGGCTGCTACTGGTGCAGTGTGTTCCGTTAGCAGCAGATTTAGACGATGACGATACGGAAGAGACTGGTTGGAAGGCAACCTACCAGCAGAAGTTCGAGCGGCTACTCAAGGGCACCCAGATTCCTATCGGAGTGCTGTGGAACGGGACGAGTTTGCGGCTGGTGTATGCGCCGAGCGGGGAATCAAGCGGGCATGTAACCTTTCCGATTGAGGCGATGACGGAGGTGCCAGGGCGAACGATTCTAGGTGCGCTGGAGATGCTGCTGGGGGCAGATCGGCTATTTAATTCGCCGACAGGTAAGACGTTGCCGAAGCTGTTGGAGGCAAGTCGAAATTATCAGGCGATGGTTTCGACCCAGCTAGCAGAGCAGGTATTGGATGCGCTGTGGGAGTTGTTGCGAGGCTTTCAGGCAGCGGATGCGCAGAGAGAAGATGGCCCGAGTGGTGGTTTGCAATCCCTTGTAGAAGAGGATTCTCAGCATGTGTACGGCGGGCTGCTGACGACACTGATGCGGTTGGTGTTTTTGCTGTATGCCGAAAATCAAGGATTGATGCCAGATGATGAGATCTACCAGGGCAATTATTCGGTGTCTGGGCTGTATGAAAAGCTGCGGGAGGATGCGGTTCACTATCCGGACACAATGGATCAGCGGTATGGAGCTTGGGCATGGCTGCTGAGTTTGTTTCGGTTAGTGTACGAGGGGGGTGGGGCTTATGAGGCGTATCTTCCAGCTCGGCATGGACAGTTGTTTGACCCGAAGGAATATGTGTTTTTAGAAGGGGAGCAAGAGATTCCTCGGGTTGCCGATGGGGTGATCTATCGAATGCTTCAGAAGCTGTTGATTTTGAACGGGGAACGGCTGAGCTATCGGGCACTGGATGTGGAGCAGATCGGCTCGGTGTATGAGGCGATTATGGGCTATGAGGTGGAGATTGCTGAAAGCCAGTCCATTGCGGTACGACCGAAAGATGTGGTGATCAATCTGGAGGCGCTGCTAGAGGCGAAGCCGAAAGATCGGGCAAAGCTATTGAAGGCAGAAGGGGAGCTGAAGCTGTCGGGAAAAGCGGCGACGGCGTTGAAGACGGCAGGGAGTGTACCGGAGTTGTTGGCAGCACTGGAGCGGCGAGTGTCGAGGCGGACTACGCAAGTATTGATGCCGGGAGCGTTGTATTTGCAGCCGGGAGAGGAGCGCAGGCGGACGGGGTCGCACTATACGCCGAGGAAGTTGACACAGCCGATTGTAGAGACGACGCTGCGGCCTATTTTTGAGCGGTTGGGCTCGCAGCCAACGGCGGAGCAGATTTTAGAGCTGAAGGTGTGTGATTTGGCTATGGGGTCGGCGGCCTTTTTGGTGGAGGTATGTCGGCAGTTGGCGGAGCGGCTGGTAGCTGCTTGGGATTATTACGGGATGCCGGAGGATGTGCCGGATGCGGTGGAGCCGTTGTTGTATGCGAGGCGGCTAGTGGCGCAGCGGTGTTTGTATGGGGTGGATAAGAATCCCTTTGCAGTGAATTTGGCGAAGCTATCGCTGTGGCTGGTGACGTTGGCACGAGATTTGCCGTTTACGTTTGTGGATCATGCGCTGAAGTGTGGGGACTCGTTAGTGGGTCTGACACGTAAGGAGATTATTGCTTTTGGCCGCGACCCGGTGCAAGATTTGCCGTTAATGAAGTACGGGCAAGAGCAGATTTTGGCCGCGACGGTGTTGAGGTCTCAGATTCAGGCAGGGGATACGTTGTCGGATGGAGATGCGGCGTTGAAGTATCAACAGTGGCAGGGTGCGGAGGCGAAGTTGTTGCAGGTGCGGATGCTGGGAGATGTGGCAGTTGCAGCATTTTTTGATGGCTGTGGTAAGAGTAAAAAAGATAAGGCGGTCTTAGTGCAGGAGTATGGGGCGATAGTGCGAGCCCAGCCAGAGCAAGTAGTGGAGATTTCTCGGAAGCTACGTGAAAGAGAGAATTCTGTGGCTCCATTAAATTGGGATATAGAGTTTCCTGAGGTGTTTGACCGAGAGAATCCGGGCTTTGACGTGATCGTCGGAAATCCACCTTTTTTGGGTGGCACAAAAATTTCAACCTCTTACGGAAAAGACTATCTGTATTGGTTGCTAGATTCCTATGATTTCTCTGGTAATCGAATGGATCTTGTAGCATATCTCTTCCGCAGAGGATTCGCATTATTAAGGGAATCAGGATGCTTGGGGTTGATTGCAACTAACACTATTGGACAAGGAGACACTCGTTCAGGTGGCCTTGCTCAAATCAGAAAACAAGGAGGTTGGATTTACAATGTTAGCAGACGCTGTAGATGGCCTGGATTAGCCGCTGTAGTTGTAAGTATTATTCATATTCAAAAAGGTAATAGAAGTCTTGCCCCCATAAAAGATCGTCAATGTGTTCAAGAGATAAACTCTTATCTGTTTCATACAAGCAATGATGAAGAACCTGCCACTCTGAAAGCCAATTCTGAAAAGTGCTTTGAAGGAAGTAAGCCATACGGACAAGGATTTTTATTTGATGATTCTGACCATAAGGCAAACTCTATTACCGAAATGAATAGACTAATAGAGAAGAATCCTAAAAATGCAGAGCGGATTTTTCCATATATAGGTGGAGAAGAGGTAAATAATAGCCCAACCCATTCTTCTCATCGATTTACGATTGACTTTGGTGAAATGACCGAGGATGAAGCATCTCATTGGCCTGATTTAGTTGCAGTTTTGCGGGAAAAGGTTAAGCCTGAACGTTCTCGAAAAGCAAAGGATGTCGCTGCTTGGCCGTGGTGGAGATATTGGCGAAGTCGCCCAAAACTATATACAGCAGCTAGAAAACTTGAACATGTTTTAGTAGTTTCTCGAATTTCGACACAGTATGTAATTGCTGTGATGCAATCCAACATGGTGTTTTCAGAGCGACTTGATGTCTTTGCTCTGTCATGGTCTGCCGGATTGAGTGTTCTTCAAAGCAGAATTCATGAGATTTGGGCAAGGTTTTTCGGATCGTCAATGAAGGACGATCTTCTCTATACTCCAACGACTTGCTTCGAAACCTTCCCCTTTCCGGAAAATTGGGAATCTGTCCCCATCCTCCAGAACATCGGTCAAACCTACTATCGATTCCGTGCCGACCTCATGGTCCGTAACAACCAGGGCCTCACTGACACCTACAATCGCTTCCACGATCCTCAAGAAACCGACTCCGAAATCCTCAAACTCCGCGGCCTTCACAACCAAATGGATCGCGCCGTCCTTAACGCCTATGGCTGGCCCGACATCGATACCACCTGTGGCTTCGCCCTCGATTACCTCGACATCGACGAAACCAATCTCCCTCCCGAAGCCCAAGATCGCATTGCCAGCGGCGACCTCCACTTCTCCGATACTGCTGAAGCTGCCGCCTTTGATAACCTCATCCAAGCCAGCCAAAAACGCCGTAAAAAACTTCCCTGGCGTTACCGTTGGCCCGAAAGTACCCACGATGAAGTCCTCGCTCGCTTACTAGACCTCAATCAGCAGCGCTACGAAGAAGAAGTAAAAGCAGGGCTGCACAGTAAGAAAAAAGGCAACAAGAGGGCTAAGACAAAGCGTAAGAAGAAATTGGCAAACGCAAGTGACCAGCTTTCTCTCATACAGGAATAGGGCTTTCTCTATCTAATACGTGCTCTTGGGATAATTGGAGAAACTTGAGTTTTCAATTTAAGTTGGTTGTACACATCCACCTCAGGATCAGAATGATAGACAGACACCACTAGCGCATATCTTTGGCTTTCGATTTCTTCTGGCTTTGCCCATTTTCGAGAGCAACTGAGTACGAGATATAGCGGCTGCTCTCCGAATCCCTTGGCTCTATCGGAGATGTTAATCTGACCCTTCTGAAGACATCCTTTTTTCCTGAGGTTGCTCCCAGGATAAAGCCCTACAGCAATCCCCTTGCCAGGATTGTTCTTCTTCAGTGTTGATAAAGATATCTCCGTAAAATCCTCTGGGGAGTCAGTTCTACTAGCATTTACAAACGCTTGTACAATACTGTCTTTGCTGACATCCTTGAAAAGATTGAATTCCATCGTGATTCCGAGGTATGAATCTCCCCGAGTTGGTCGAGTAGGTGGATCAAACGCCAGTGCGACAGACAGTATTCGAGTGCCCGGAGTGCTCAGATATTGCTCAGGAAGCGGCGGAATTTCAAATATTTGAAAGCTACCTACTGGGATCTGCCTGTCGTCTTCTAACAGAACCGCATAGTTTTCTGCGGAGTATTTAGCTCTAGTCACATCAGGATGACCGTAGCCAAAGACTTGTAGCTGTTTTGCTAACTGTTTAGTGTCATTTCTTTTTTGCTCTTGTAGAACACTTGGTAGCTCACCAGGTAATTCTGCTGAACTGGCGATAAGTGCCCTAATCAAGTTTGATGTGGCATTGGGAAACAGCGTAAAAAGCTGAGCTGCTATATTAGCCACACGCGGAGCCGCAAAGCTCGTTCCGCAATAGGCACGAAACATAGAACCTGTGAAGTCCCTTGCGAACGTCATGATAGAAGCACCTGGCTCGTTAGGAATGATCCGGGTTCTATCAATGACCAAATCACCACCAAAATCTATGAGGTCAGGCTTAATCATGCCGTCAACTCCAAATCCGCGCCGTGTGAAGGGGGAAGGATATCCCTGCACTCGTGCAATCGCAGTTCTTTGAGCATCGTTACTGTACTGAAGACTTCCTGTCCCTAATGAAATTGAGCCGACAGAAAGCGCGATCGCCGCTGTTGCGGGTTCAATAATTTTCGCACTCTCCTCAAACAGGTAATTGGGGTAGTCTATCCGCATTTGTTCGCCCGTACCCATCTCGTAAGGCAAGTTCCCAGCCGAGATCACGAATACCAAGTTCTTATGCCGAAGCTCATAGGCCAATTCGTCAATCTTCGCTGCTAGCCGAAACTGCTTTTGACCATCCTTGAAAGATAATCGAGCATCGCCTAAGGAAATATTGATGATCTTGCAATTCGCATAGTTTTGCGTGAAATATCGAACCGCATCGTCAAGCTGATTCTCCAGTAATGAGTCAGGATCATACTCATTGTTCTGATTCGTAACGCGGGCAGAAAATAGCCAAACATCCGGCTGAAAAGCATTTTCCTCGATGCCCTTACCGATATCACCATAAATGGCAATTCCAGATACGCCTGTGCCATGTCCACCCGTCAACTCATCCCCATCATCCGGCCCACCCACAATGAATTCCCTAGCTGTATCCGGAAAAACTTCAGCCTCACCCAACGCGGGTGCGATTAGTGGATGTCCTCGCGTCACTCCAGAATCAACTACCAAAACGCCGCAGTTCTGTTCACTTGGCGAGTTCACTTCTGGCAAATCTGATAGGGAAATATTGTATTCGGCAGGCGTTTCAAAGTTGGGTTTTGGTCTACGGTCGATTTCCTTGACAAAGTCCTCTTCTAGTAAGAGATTGAGGACGTCTGACGTAACTTTGATTCGGGCAATACATAGATAGCTTCCTACATAGCGATCGCTCACTCGCATCTCAGAATTATCCGACAAGCCTCTCAAGACATCGTCCAGCTCGTCTATGTACTGCCTCATTTCTGTGTTGTCACCCGTGTGCCACAGCTCTAAATCTAGTGCAGCAGTTTCTCCCGGTTCAATAGGCTCAAGTTCTAGCAATCGGCCTGTTCGATCTGCGGGTTCTAGAGCGACCAGCTCTGTAATGGCGTCTAGGTGGCCGTATTCATAAGGTGATTCAACAAGTCCGCTATACACTTCTAAACGGAACTGAAACTGAGTGAGATCTTCATCTGTTGCGAAAACGACAATCGCCTTATTCACTCTAGGTTCTTGAGCTAGTAGCGTTAGGCCAAGCGGTGAGAGTGCGCTTTCCTGTAGAGATCCGTCTGGACTTAGCTTGATCTTAAAGATCAGCTTTGGATTCAGATGAAACTGTGAAGTGTTTTGCTTTGAGCGTTGAGTTAACCCTGATATCTGAGTCAGTAACTGCTGACCGTGACTACTGCGATCGCTCCTAGATGTCCCCCCACCGCCACCGCCCCGTGATCTCCTCGGTAGTTCAATACTGGTTTTGGGTAATTCTAAATGCTCGAACTGACTCACTATACTTCTGAAGCTAAGGCTTTCTCTGATTTTTCTACGATCCGATGTCTTTCAAAATGATGCGCTACAGCGGTCTCTAAATCGGCACTCTTTATCTTCCTATCGCCACGAAGAATAACAGTTTTGATTGCGTCCGTACAGATACGCTCAATATCGGCACCAGTCGCTTGATCTAGATCAGTCGCAAAAATTTTGATGTCTACATCATTATGTTTGAGCTTGGAAAGATAACGCTTCAAAAGCGCTTCTCTAAGCTCTACGCTAGGAACCTCAAATAAGACAACCTCATCAAACCGTCTCCAGATAGCGCTGTCTAACAAAGATTCGTGATTCGTAGCTGCTACAAATAAGCTATTGCTAGTGGAGCTATCAATAAGCTGAAGTAGACTGTTGACGAGTCGTTTAATTTCGCCATGTTCGTTGAGCGTGTTTCGATCTTTAGCGATCGCATCAAACTCATCGAAGAGAACAACCCATTCGCCCCTTTCAACATAGTCAAATATTTTTTTGAGGTTGGTTGCTGTTTCTCCTAGATAAGAGGAAAACAAGGCTGATAAGTTGACGTAAACAAGCGGTATCCCTAAAACGCCTGACAGCACGTTCGCCGTTAGCGTCTTACCGCACCCTGGTGGCCCACAAAATAAAAGTTTTGACTTCGGTTGTAATCCATAGGCTGCCAAAGTCTCTTGCTTTCTATTCTCTAAAGCTACTCGCTCTAAAGTAGCCAAATTACCCTGGCTCAAGATAACGTCGTTCCAAGTTAGATGAGATTGCTTGACATCAACAAGTGCCAAACCTGTTTCTTTATCTTTCGGAGCTTCTGGATAGCCACTACTGAGATGATTGCTTGCAGGTAAAGACTTTGACTGTCCATTTTGTAGGATTCGCTCTAAGTCTCTAGCGAGCAAGTTATGATTCTTGCTTTTTTCCTCTTGAATAAGTTCCATCGCAGCAGCATAAAATACCTCCCTCTCGTTGCGAGAGAAGCTTTGAAAAAGCTTTCTTATGATTTCCCCTCTCGCCATTTTCCTAAGCTGCGCCTAACTCACCCCTGGTACCTATGGCAGTCAAGGATTTTGTTACTAAATCATATATCATTCTAAGTTGAGAGCTGAGCCATTCTGAATTCAGCTCAATGCTCAGTTATTAGTCATGTATTTGTTTTCGCTAAATAGGCCGTAATCTTACGGATTTTATGTGAAAAAGGCTTAAAGCGCTTATGAACTACGTCAAATCAACTTTTCTCCGGCTATGCTGAGAGCAGCTATTTTGATTTTGCATACATGGCGCTACAGACCTCCGCAGCAGTAAGAGCCTCTTTAATTAATGCCCTTCGACTAGACCTGATCGGTCCTGGCCCCGACGATGCCGCTCATGCCTCGGAAGTTATTCCTCAAGCGCCCTCCCGTTGGTATCTATCTGGATTCTTGGTGCCCTACGAAGCCAAATTGAGTGATCGCTCTGACCCAGATAGCGACGATAGCTTCGAGAGCGAAATTACCAAAGGCGCTAGCAATAGCGACGACGAAAAGCCCCCCGAGACAGCCTCTGCCCGCAAGGGTCACTTCCCCTCATCCATGGGATTGAGTTTTCTGTTCGCACCTGAAACTAAAGTAATAGACGTGACCGTTAGCTGGGGCGACTATGAGCCGACCGAAGCGGATGAAGCTGAGACAGAAGCTGAAACAGGTCTTCAAGTGACGACCAGCCGCGATTGGCAACGTCAGCCTCGGCTGGCTCACATCACAATTCCTCTCGACCTAGAAGAAAAATCTACTGTGGTACCCGTGACCAACAGCCAAGGCCTGGAGCTTGTGCTTTCAGTGCGGCCTATTACCCGGCAGTGCGGACTGCCTGACAACACTTACTCCGCGTCACTTTTCTTAGTCAACAAGCGATCGCCCAATAGCGAACGTGGCAAACGCGACTGCGCCTACATCTTTCAGTCTCAGCTCACAGTCAAGACCGCTATCCCTTTCATCCCGCGCCCAGACCTGCGCAATCAGGCTTTAGATGATAAAGACGAACGGCTCGCTGATCTGCAATATCGCCATGACGTAGAGTTCGTCGTAGGTCATAACGTCTCGGCAACCGCCAAGCTTTGCAAAGAGCCGAGCGATAATTCAGGTCGCCCTAAGTGCAGCGAAATCTATACAAACTGGATGCCTCAGGCCGATGTTGAAAAGGTCATTCCCGCTGAGATCGAAGGCATCAATTTAGAAATCGAAGCGCTCGGCAATGCTCCTGATGCCCAAACGATTCGTGGCATGGTGGGTGGCATGGTAACTGCTTACATAAGTTGGATCGCACAGCAAAGGGCTGCTGCCCCGACTACCCCTGAGCAACGCAAGCAGGTTGCCAGCGAGCTGCTAGACGGTGCTGAACGTGTGAATCAGCGCATTGAAGCGGGACTCAATGCGCTAGATAATCCCGATGTACTGGAGGTATTTAAGACGGCCAATCGTGCGATCGCTCGCGCCATCCGTCAGCGCTCTACTCATGGCAAAGAAAATGCTCTCCCAAAAGACATGTCACCGCCTCAGTGGAGACCCTTCCAGCTTGCCTTTTTGCTGATGAACATCGTCGGCATGGATAACCCAGAAGATCCAGACCGCGAGATTGTAGATTTGTTGTTCTTCCCTACCGGCGGCGGCAAAACAGAAGCCTATTTGGGCCTTGCTGCCTTTACCCTGGTACTTCGCCGCCTGCGCAATCCGGGTATAGAATCTGCGGGCCTCAGCGTCCTTATGCGCTACACGCTGCGCCTGCTAACGCTCGACCAGTTAGGCCGCGCCTCTACGCTGATTTGCGCATTAGAACTAGAGCGCCAGCAAAATGTAGAAAAGCTTGGCCCCTGGCCCTTTGAAATTGGTCTTTGGGTCGGGCAAGCTGCCACTGCTAATCGTATGGGCAGTAGTAAAGCTAAAGATCGCAATAGTGCCCGTGCTCGCACGCTGGCCTATCAAAACGGTAGCTCCAGTGAAGTGCCGATCCCACTGGATAACTGTCCATGGTGTGGTGAGAGATTCAGCGCTAAATCTTTTCAGCTTCTGCCGACACCGGATAGACCCACCGATCTGCGCATCACCTGCGTCAATCGGAAGAAACGTCCGGATGGCAAACCCAAATGCGTCTTTCGCCGCGATCAGTCGCTGCCCATTGTCACCGTCGATGAACCAATCTATCGTCGCCTGCCCTGCTTTCTCATTGCCACTGTCGATAAGTTTGCAAACCTGCCCTGGGTCGGTGAAACGGCTGGTTTGTTTGGCAAAGTAGAACGCTACGACACTCAAGGATTTTACAGTCCTGCTCAGCCAAACTTAGGCGCGAGCTTGAACAAACCGCTACTGCCACCTGACCTGATCATCCAAGACGAGCTGCACCTGATTTCCGGCCCGCTAGGGACGATGGTAGGCCTGTATGAAACAGCAATCGATGCCCTCTCGACAACCGAACGCAACGGTAAAACAATTCGGCCTAAGATTGTTGCTTCTACGGCAACCGTTCGCCGTGCCAATAGTCAAATCCTGGCGCTCTTTGGCCGCAATACTGTAGAAGTCTTTCCCTCTCCTGGCCCCGACCGTCGCGATTCCTTTTTTGCAAAAACGGTTCCTGTTGAAGAGAGAAATGGCCGTAGCTATCTTGGTGTGGCAGCGCAAGGACGGAGTTTGAAAGTTGTTTTACTACGAACGTATTTGGCTCTCTTAGGGGCTAGTCGGAAGGCATGGGAAGAAGCAGGCGGCGCACGTAATAAGAATAACCCTGCAGATCCTTACATGACGCTGATGGGCTATTTCAACAGTTTGAGAGAGCTAGGCGGCAGTCGTCGAATTGTAGAAGATGAAGTGCGATCGCGGCTGGAGGTGTATGGCGATCGCAAGCGAGAAGGCGAAGAAATAAGCCTATTTGCCAATCGTAAAATCAAAGAGCCACTAGAGCTGACTTCAAGGGTCAATACCAGTCAGGTGGCCGAAGCCAAAAGCCGGTTGGAAACTACCTTTCATCACGAAGATGCCAAAAAAGCTGTAGATGTGGCGCTGGCTACCAATATGATTTCTGTGGGACTCGATATCTCAAGACTAGGCACGATGGTTGTTCTCGGTCAGCCTAAAACGGCGTCAGAATATATTCAAACCACCAGCCGAGTCGGGCGAGATGACAAACGCCCTGGGTTAGTCGTCACCCTGCTAAACCTCCATAGACCGCGCGATAGATCTCACTACGAACGCTTTCAGTCATGGCATAGAACTTTCTACCGGGCGGTGGAAGCCACCAGCGTGACGCCCTTCTCTCCTCGCGCGCTCGACAGAGGGCTACCTGGGGTTACTGTTGCACTTGCTCGCTTAGGCCATAGCGAACTCACACACCCAGAAGGCGCAGGTCAGATGACACAGCATCGCCAAGAACTGGATTTTGTAGTTGAGGTGCTTTCCAAACGCGCTGAAGCACATAACGTAAATATGGATAATCAGCAAACAGAAGCACTCAGGCTCAAAGTGCGCGGCTATGTAAAAGATCTGCTAGACAGTTGGTCGAATGTGGCAACAGATCTCTCTGAAAACTTGCAGTACCAAAAGGAAGTCGGAAAAGCCCCTCCGCTGCTATTTACCCCGCTTGATCCCAACTTGAAGAAGCAAAACAAAGATGCCCGCAAATTCAAAGCTCAGCGCAGTCTTCGAGATGTGGAACCTACCGTCAACCTTTGGCTACACGATCCTAATGGTGAGGAGATAGAGAGCGATCTCTAAGTAACGTCAGTTCGGTTTAAGCAGCAGGGGGAAGTTCCCACTCCATATGGAGAGAAGGCTTCTTCGGTTGGTGGCAATAAGCAATCAGTCCACAGAGGATGTTGACCCAGCAGTTGACCGGACTACGGTGACGAGAATGCTCTATCTGCGAAATGTTCTTCAGTTGGTCGATAATCGTTTCGATGATGGAACGTTTGCGCGAGAGCAGCTTGTCAGTAAGCCGCACTAGCTGGTTCTTCATATTGCGCCGAGGCTTAGCAAAGAACTCGATGTTGAACACCTCGAGTAGTTGCTTAGCCAGCTGCTTCGATACATAGCCTTTGTCTGCGAAGACTTTTCCCCATAGTCCAGTGAGTAAGTCAAAGGCGGGCTCACGGTCGTCCGTATTGCCCGGGGTCAGGGTGAGGTTGAGCAGTTCACCGCACTCGTTCACCACCAGATGTAGTTTGAAGCCATAGAACCAGCCGACAGAGGTTTTGCCCCTAGCCGCCGTATCTTTGCAGACCTTATGCTGCCAGATCCGACGGTTGTGGCAGACCGATAGACTGGTCGCATCGATAAAACTAATGCCTGTACAACGGCCGAAGCAGCGCTTTAGATAACAGCACAGCGGGAACAAACAAGAGGGCGTCCATTCGACAAAGCGGTTATAGCTGACTAGCGTTGGAAACGCTTGCTTCCAGTACTGGCATACATGATGAACGTAGTAGTGTTTGAAGGTGCGGTAGTGGCTTTGGTGAAAGCCGATGAGTATCGTCATGATTTCGCTCAAGCTCAGTGAGCGAGCGCGTTGTCGCGTCTTCAGATGGTGGCTTAGCAGCTGACGCTGCCAGAGGGGTTCAAACACTTGGCAAAAGTCATCGACGTGGCAGAACAGTTCTTCTAAGCTGAACATAGTGGAGGATAGGGCTGATGGGTTTTACAACTTCAGCTTACCTATCCTCCTTTCTTCAAGCTTTCCTTATCCCGAACTGACGTTAAGTAAGCAGTATGCGTAAGAAAACCCGACAAGTTCCCCCTGAAGGTGAAATCCGCCAGAGTCAAGTTCTCTCTAGCTTTGGCCCTGGCTCAATGGTCGATTTGCCCAACCATTCCATCATTATGGGTGGCCTCAACCACTGGAAGTTTGGTAACGAGCCTAACCCTATTGTAGAGCCTCGCTTAGAACAGTTTCTTCAGCAAAAGCTAGGCGTTTCAAAGATTGCGCTGTATGAACCCCCTGCGAACAACTAAGATCCAACAGCGCCTAGAACAGGCATTCAAAGCTTCATGTTCCCCGGTTGGTTTGTTGCTCAATTAGACAGCAGCTTTCAAGGCCCTAGCGGAAAAATCTACCGGACTCGCCCACTGGTTCCCTGGCGTGCTATCTCACCTTTGGGCGGAAAATATTTAGATGAAAATAGAAAGAAGAAGCCAGTTGTTCCGGTTCGATTTGTCCAAGCTTGCGTCTATGGCCACATTGGTGATATCGATTGGCGCGGCTATGTGCATAAGGGAACCGCTTGTACCGGTAACCTTTGGCTAGATGAAGGCGGTACTGGCAGCGACTTTGCCGATATCTTTGTGCGCTGTGAGTCCTGCAAAGCTCGCCGCGCCCTCTCAGACGCAACCTTGCCAGGATTAAATGCATTAGGCAGCTGCCGAGGCGATCGCCCTTGGCTTGGAAAACACGCCCGTCAAGAATGCGTCGATGAAGATGGGAAAAGAACACCCAACCGACTGCTAGTACGCTCGGCGAGTAACGCATACTTTTCGCAAACTCAGAGTGTGATTTCGCTGCCCAGCGCCGACGATAATATCAAAAAAGCAGTCGGTCAGTTTTACGAAAACGATTTGCAGTATTTAGAAGATATCAGCGAGCTAAGGTTTGCTCGCCGAAAGCCTCAAATTTCCAATCCCTTAGAAGGCTTCTCAGACGAAGCTGTGTGGCAAGAGATTCAGCGGCGAAAAAGCGGCAAACCCACAGAACAGAAAAAGATTAAACAAGTAGAAATAGAGACACTTCTTTCTCAGCCTGACGAGATTGGAGAAGACTTGCCAGACAGAGACTTCTACGCTCGCAACCTTTCTCTAGACCATCTTTCACTCTCTCTTAAAACGTACATCGATCGAATTGTTCTGGTGCATCGGCTCAGAGAAGTTCGCGCTCAAGTGAGCTTTACTCGCTTCGAGCCGCCTTTTTCTGATATTGACGGAGAATTAGACCTTAGCTTAGGGGTTCGCACAGCCGCTTTAGGTCTCGATACCGATTGGTTTCCAGCTATTGAGGTTAAAGGTGAAGGCGTCTTTGTTTCATTTAAACCAGAGACTATCGACGCATGGCGACAAAAAGAGACAGTCAAAAAGCGAGAGCAAGAACTAAAAAAAGGGTTCAATCGGTGGCTCAGCCGTAAGGAGATAAAGTTAAATAACTCAGATGATAAACCGCAGTACACCTTTCCGGGTTTACCTTATATCATGCTGCATACCCTATCGCATCTGCTGATTACCTCTATTTCCTTAGAGTGTGGTTACTCTGCTAGCGCCATTCGAGAGCGTGTCTACGCAGGCACTTCAGGCTACGGCATTCTACTTTACACCGGCTCATCTGGTTCTGAAGGAACACTGGGCGGCCTAATTCAAATTGGGCGAAAACTAGAGCACCACTTGCTAACCGCTTTAGAATCTGGTCGCCTTTGCTCTAATGATCCGGTCTGCGCACAGCACACGCCGGACGAACTTTATGAAGAGCGCTTTCGTCACGGTGCGGCTTGCCACGGCTGCGTACTCATCTCCGAAACTTCTTGCGAACAAGGCAATGAGTTTTTAGACAGGGCATTGGTAGTCGATACGGTAGAAACGACGGGCGCTGCCTTCTTTCCAGCGTCGATGAGTTAATCTACAGTTTTGAGACATGGCCTCAGTATTTCATCAGCTTAGTCGGCCTGCTATGGAAGGATTGATGGATGCGATCGCTCGTAATCGCATTCGCTTGCCTTGCCATCCTTCAGCATTGGCGAATATAGTGCCAAATGCGCTGATGAGTGACGTTGCGATCGTAATCAATCAGCTCAGTGAGCAGGGAATGCAGGGTCAGCATTTGGCTTATATGCTCAAACTGTTGGCTGAAGAAAGAGTGCGATCTCAGCAAAAACGCAATGACATTGACTTGGTTTGGACAGGCGAAGAAGTACAGGGTACGGAGAGTCGCGACACGCGCGTTGTTGTAAAAGAACTTTTTGACAGCGTAAACAAGAGCGTTCTGATTTCTAGCTATGCCTTAGATACCGGACATAAGGCAAAAGCGCTATTTCAGCCCCTTGCTCAAAGGATGAGCGATAAGCCGGACTTGCAAGTTCGGTTATTTGTGAATATTAATCGTCCCTACGGCAAGAATAGTCAGTCAGATGCTGTGTTACTACGCGAGTTCTCTGAAACCTTTCGCCGTAGCACTTGGCCAGGGAGTCGGATGCCTGAGGTGTTCTACGATCCGAGATCTTTATCCAAGGAGAAAGCACCCCGTGCTTGTCTCCATGCTAAGTGCGTAGTGATTGACGATGAGCGACTTCTGGTGACCTCTGCTAACTTTACAGAAGCTGCCCATCAAAGAAATATCGAGGCAGGTGTCTTGTTGTGGGATATCACAGCAGCAAAAGCGATGCGATCTCAGTTTGAGAGGCTAGTCGCTCGAAAGAGGCTTTGTCGTTTACCTGGAATTTGACTGTGCGGTCGCCTTGGCTCCGAACACTGTTACTGTTAGCTACTCGTGGTTACTTCTTAAACGGCTTATAAAAGTAACACGAATAGCCAATCTGAATTACTCAGTAACGGCATTCACGCCCTAGGTATCGCTCTTCAATGACCCTAGGTAAGGAAATATACTGTAGGAGTTGTTGATGAGGTCAGTGTGATGATAGCGCCGTGCACTGCTAAGCCTACGGTTCGCTTTGTCCGATGAGTACTGCGAGAGCTCCCGAAATTTGTTCGCTTGTGTCGGGCTGTCGTAAAAGAAACTATGAAAATACAACATGCTTCCTTCTTTTATCGCCTAGTTAGAGCTGTTGATTGCCCAGATTAGAGCCTCCGGCCCAATTGCTGATGCTAATGCACGGCTGGGTATCTCAACACATTCTAAGTCAGGCTGTGAGTATGCTCGTCTGCACAACGGTACTGAGCTGAGCGCATGCGGTCGAGTCGGCAGTGAGAAATATCTTGAGGTGCTGGCCACCCTTCAAGGGGTCGCGCTCTCGACATCAAGATGGAAGCAGCATTTGATGAGCTGTGCGTAGCTACCGAGCAAGCAGTCGAAGAACCAGGTGAGCAAGCGATTCATGAGGCTTGCCATCGCCGAGCGCAGCAAACTAATCGGGTGGTTGAGGTGATATGGTTCTGGGCTCGTCCGCCTGCCAGCTCATTTAAAAAGCTTGCAATATTGCAGACTTAATTTAGATAAATAGAAAGCACTACTCTTTCTAAATGAGCGCTCACGGCAGCGTACATCCCAAACTGTTTCGCTGTGCTTGCTTGTGCAGTAGGCTTCAAGCAGCCACTGTGCGAGTTTGACCCATAGTCATTGCACTAAGTATGCAACTATTGCTGAATCAATCAGAAATTAAGCTTGCAAATATAGCAGACTAGATATAGTATCTGGCCAAATAGAAAGTCTGCAATATTGCAGACTTATTTAATAGGCTACCTTATGAAACGCTTTCAAGTTGCGATTGCCTCTAGCAAAGGAGGCGTAGGAAAAAGCGCCGTATCTATCCACATTTGCTATGCACTCTCCCAGAAAGGCTTTGAAGTTGTCTTGGCAGATGCAGATAGCAACCAAAGCTCAACCTACTGGGCCGAACGAGCCGAGCAGAATGGACACAGCCTTGGCTTTTCTGTGATCGATGGCATTCAGGGTCAGGTTCCTAAAAACTGTGAAATTCTATGGATTGATACACAAGGGAATCCAGACTTACAGGAGTTAGAGAAGCTATCTCAGAATATGGACTTAGTGATTCTGCCCTGTGGTGTTGACGCTGGGGAGGTCACCGCTACACTTCGTTCTATCAACCAGGCAAAGCTATCGGTCGACAAGTACAAAATCCTGTTAGCCCGCGTCCCACCCAAACCTAATAAGCGAGGAGAGCGACTGCATGAGCAGTTCCAGAAAGCAGGTCTACCTATCCTCGACCAATCTATACAAAACCGTGTTTGTCACTATGATGCGAATGAAAGTGGTTTAACACTGGGTCAGATGAAAGGTAGAGCCGCCAGTGCAGGCGCAAGAGAGTATGCAAGGTTAGCAGACGAGATTCTAGAGATTCTAGGAGTTGAGTTATGAATTTAGATAATCTGATTGCTCAGACTAACGCTGGGAGTGAGAGTAGAATCGCTCAGCATCAGAACCTGACGTCCGTGGAGATTAAGGGCTCTCTTCCCTTTGAAGACATTAAAGACAGAGCTAACCCAGATTCTCGCCCCATTGACTCTGCTCACGTTGCTGAGCTAGCAGACTCGATCGCCGCCATCGGACTGATCACCCCGATCGCAGTCGATAAGAATGGTTGCCTGCTAGCAGGCGGACACCGACGAGCAGCGCTAGCTTTAATAAAGGCGTCAAATTTCAAAGCCTGGAACCAGCATTTTCCTAGTTCTCGGGTTGAGGTCAGAGTGTTCGATTTTGACTCTGCTGCTGAGCCATCACGGGCATTGGATATAGAAGTAGAAGAAAACCAACAGCGTAAGAACTATAGTCCGAAAGAAATTCGAGCATTGGCAGACCGACTGAAGAATGCTGGCTATCAGGACTATCCTGGTAGACCACCAAAAGGTGTGAAAACACTTACGAAGGCGTTGACAGAGCTGACTGGCAAATCTACGCGCACAGTGAAGGGGCATCTAGCGAAGGAAACTAATGCTAAGCGGATAGCTGCGATACAGCTAGAGACTCTAGTGAATAGAGCTATTAAAGCAGTTGAGTTAGTGGGGAAGCATTCGGACTTCTCGGAAGCAGAGCAGAAGTATTTGCAGACCGCAATCAAACAGCTTTCAAAGATCAGCCTCTAAAAAGTCTGCAATATTGCAAGCTTTTCGGAGGCTTAGTACTTTACCTACTTTGGTGGGCACAAGGACCGACAAATAACTGAACGATGGCGTCAGGTATTTTTATAGGTATCTAATAACCAGGAGATAGAGCTTTGTCAAATAAGATAAGCCGCAGCGAATTCCTACAAGAAATAGTAGAAACTATAGTAGAAACCACAGATACAAGCGCCTTGTCATCATCTGATAACTACCATTATTTAGCCAGAGAAGTATGACAAAGATTCCAGATCTAAGAGAGAAATCCGATCTTATCAAAGGGTTTGAACAAGGGAGTAAAGTTACTGTGCTATGTGCTTTATATCTCGCCGCTGCCTTAGTTTTTCTCCTTTTGATTAGTTCCTTATGGACATCAACTGAAGCAGAGAAATCTACTCCAGCACAGCAAACCTTATTCAAGGTAATCAGTCCTGAGAACTGACTGAACTTTGCTCAGCTATCTTCCCCGTAACCCTACGCTGGATAGCCTGTATTCTTTGGGCTCTTTCGATGACCAACGTTGACTGAGCAATCGTAGTTGTACATTTTGGTATCCTTAATGACTAATCTTTGCGTTGAAAACACCACAGCGGTATTTGGCCTCATGCTCACTATTATTGGTCTGTGCATATTCATTTCCGCCGTCGCCATCTTCATCAGCGAGAAAGACAAGGCAGCAGCACGCAAATACATGAGCGACTATAGTAACGAGGGCATTTCTCCAAAAGAAGTCAACACTCCATAACACCTTCTGATGGCTCCGGCCAAAGTAACTAATTAGAGACTCTACTTATGTCTATTTTCTGCGACCAAAAGCTACTCTTCTTGTTTGGCACGATCACAATTTTAATTACTCTCCTTTTCATGCTATATGACCTTACTGTAGTCTCTTGCTGATGATATGGTTTATCGTCTTCCAAAAGGTTCTTTCGTCACTGACTTGCGAGTTAGCAAGCATCTTTAGTGCTTCTACTATCCACTGCCTTTTATCAGTTGTATATCTCAATCCAAAGTCAGTTAGCGATGACTCTAACTCGCCTAGCGGATATATGCAAAGACCATGATCTAATAGCAGACTATACAAATCGTCAAATTTCTCCTGAGCTAAGGGAGAAAGGCCTGCTCTGCCTTTTTCCTTTAGCTCTTTCCAGGGCTTCGTGAGATTAGCGGCTTCATTAGCTCTTTTCTGCAAAAATTTAAGCGCTTTGCCAACCTCTTCTTCTGATGCGTCATCATCAATTTCAGTAACTTTAGTGTTTATGCGAGCTAGTATATCTCTGAAATTTTCTAACCTAGTTTTTGCTGGTACTTGATTCGCTTCTTGCGCTATTAGGCTTCGGATTTCCAGAACTGTATTTTGTTGGGCTTGTGGAATACCTAACTGAACCATTGCTTGAGATATCTCTGTCTCTACTCTAAGCATATCGAAGTCCACAATGCCAGCGTGCTTAACGCCCATCATTGAATAGAGTTGAAGGACTTTTGCAACAGTCTGCTTATTCTCAGCAGCAACGAAGTGTGCTTCCAGTTCTTTATTAACGTGATTGAACGCTGAAGCAAAGAATTTGGCATCGGCATCGGATTCAGTAACGATGACAGATGAGTAGAATAAGCCATCTAAAACACGTGCAGAGCTTAGTAAAGGATTTGAAGTGATTTGGTTTAATGCTTCTGAATCTATTTCACAAAATGAATTTTTGTTTTCTGTGCGATCAATACGGATAATCGTTACATTCTCCACAGTACTTAGAATTCCTCGCAGCACGTCTGAGCTGTGGGTAGCAACAAAACAATAAGCTGTCGATCATCCGAGGCGGCATTTCCAATTATTCTTCCAATATGAAACGCCTGTGGCGGATGCAGGAATGCTTCTGGTTCGTCAATCGCAACGACAGAGCGCTGAACTGCTTTCAGTGCAGTGATGATCGTTGTGAAGCTTCGAACACCATCACCTTGTTCCTCTAATCGCTCACGTCTCGACATTGGTTTTAGTGCGTCGCGAGGATCAGATGGCACGTCATCAAAATCTGATGAAAATCTTATACGGAGATGTTGAATGTCCGAATAGTCAAGTCGAATTTGTTTTCCGAAGTATCTATATACAGTCTCAGAAATTTCATTTTCTACAGCGCTTCCTGCACTGTATAGGTACTGCATTAGATTTCCAGGTCTTTGGGCTGACTGTGGTGTGGATGAGTCAGCAAGCAGGGAAAGGCGAGTGTCTGTTTTGAGATGGACAATCGCTCCACCCATAAACTGCCTTAGTCTATTTTGTCTATCATTTCCTGAGATTATGTCAGTTATCGCTTCCTCTGCACTAGCACCACTTGCTCCCCAAGTTGTTTGAGATCCGTCAGCTTCCTGCAAATCGCTCTTTAATGATTCGATTTTGTACGAGCTTAGTTCAAGGATAGGCGGATCGGGCAAAACCTTAGTCATCTCTTGCCAAGAGCTTGGTCCATCTATATCGACTTTTGAGACAATAACTGGTTTAGGCCGAGTTGGTAGACCTTCCGATTGAGAAAAAGCGATTGACTCGCTAAGCGCTCTGCTCTTCCCAACATTATTAGGCCCGACAAAGACGGTCATATTCGATAGAGAGACTGTACTTCCATCGTTGAATGTAATCTTTTTTATTTGGAATGGTGTTGCTGGGTTCACTGAGTGCTTTTTCTTCAATATCTGCTCCCTATATCTTGCCTTGAACTCTACAAACCGCGTCAACCGCCACCGCTACATTACGATCTGCCGATCTCGCCACCGTCAGAAGCGGCCTGATTTGATGTCTGTTAGTTAGTACTTTTCTGAGAAGTCAATTTTTTGGGGGCTGTAACTCAGTGTTCACAGCGCTTTCAGCATATGGCTGGATTTTCCACGAGTCGGGGCCATACCCCGTGTAGGTTGCCGTTGCCCCTGGCTTGCCTGTCTTTTCCTTTACTTCCCAATTAGCCAAGACATCGGGCGAAATCCAAAATGTTAGACTGCTTCTCTGTTTCAGACCCTTGTTATACTCGGACCAGTTGCGAACGCGGTAGCTCATGAGGTTGCGGTTTTTGGTGGTACTTAAACCTTACTTCACTGCCCCGTCCGCAACCCCTATTCGTGCAACAACGCCACTCATTACAGCAAATATCTCGAAGATAGGATAGGGTGATCGCGCTAATTGAACAACAGCGGGCATCTCCCTCGACTTCATGCTCCGTCCCACTCTTACCGCTTCCACACTCCCAGCAGTAATCGCGCTCTGTTACACAGACCAATAATACGAGCGATCGCTCTGCTAGAGATAGAGAAAGAGGGGCAATCAGGGGATGAAGTTGTAGTAATGTCAGCTCAACTGTGATTCTGTCAGCCAAAGCACGTAGTTTTATTAATAACCTATGTAACTGAAAAACAAAGAAAATCCGTAATAATTTCCTATGACTGAAAACTCGGAAGATAGTGTTCAACATTCAGGACGTGCAAATTAGCTAAAAAAGGACGAGTCAGGATTGGGGCTGCTAACGGCTACCAAATCAGTCTCTATGAGCTTGGTAGATAGGTAAAGCGTTCGACGGCTCCCTTTGGCAATTAAATTTAAGCTCCCCTTTAGTCCAGTAAGCATGTCATGAATCGTCAGGTAACAGTTGATGAAGCCTTGGAGCGTCTAGAAGACCTCTTAGAGTCAGATTACTGCAATCAAATTCAAGCTTCTATCTTCCGTAGTATTTGGGACGGTCAGTCCTACATAGAGATTGCCAATAGCACAGAATATGACTATGGCCATTCGAAAGATATTAACGCACAGCTTTGGCGATGTCTCTTGGAGACTTTAGGGAAAAAGGTTACTAAAAGCTACGTTCGTAACACGTTGTGCAAAATAAGTAGGAATAACCTTCAGGTAGGTGAGCCACCTGTTGCGAACTTAAACACACTCAAGGTAAAGCAAAGCTGGGAAGGAAGGATTGATGTTGAAAGGCTCTACGGTCGCTGCGAAGAACGCCGTATCCTAATAGATTGGATCATTCAAGACTGCTGTCGTTTAGTGTCTATCTTGGGTATAGGAGGTATAGGTAAAACAGCTCTTATCTTCAAACTAGCCGCAAATATTCAAGCGCATTTCGACTACGTCATTTGGCGGTCTCTTCAACGTGATTTCCCAATAGAAGAGCTACTATCTGACATCATCCGGTTTCTATCAGACCAACAAGATACGTCAGTACCTAACCTAGATGATCGAACAATCAGCTACCTGCTGATACACCTACGACAGAATCGTTGCCTCCTAGTACTCGACAACGCAGAGTCTGTTCTGCGAAAGGATACAGGTGCTGACTGTTATCAAGAAGCCTATCAAGCATACGGTTCTCTGTTTAGAAGAATCGCGGATGCATCTTATCAAAGTTGCTTGCTGATAACGAACCGGGAAAACCCACTGGGCATATCGCGTAGGGATAGGACACATTCGCTCGTTAATAGCCTACGCATTAATGGGCTTGACCCTACTACTAACAATAAGATTTTTCAGACAAGATTATCTATTGTGGAGAACGAATACGAACAACTATATAACCACTATCGCGGTAATCTACTAACTCTCAAGATAGTGGCTGCAACGGTTAAGTCAGTGTTTGATGGAAGGGTTGCTGAGTTCTCTAATTGTGACACCTTACTTTTTAGGAAACTGTGGGATGTACTAGAACGGCAGTTTGCTCGGTTGACTGAGTTAAAGAAGCGAGTGATGTACTGGCTAGCTGTCAATCGAGACTGGGTGAAACTGCCTGATCTCAGAGAAGAGCTACTGTCAACGGTATCTTATCGAGCGCTACTAGAAGCGACAAAATTACTAAAAGTTCGTTTTCTAATTGAAACAGGTATAGAAGGCATCACGCAGCAGCCTATTGTCATGAAATATACATATGCCAGAGCGATTGATTATTCAGTTCTATGGAGGAGTAAATCAATGTAACGATGGACTCTTCTGTTCACACTTAAACAATAATTAGATTGTCTAATCCGAAATGGGGAAGTTCTATGAAAGCTGTTATTTCTTCTGATAAGCACTCTTTAGATTTGGTCCTAAGCGAGGCCCAGAGATTATCTGAGCAATGGCTTATCTCATCTGCACTAGACGTTGACTTTATAGATAATATACAGACGGCTTTTGGAGATAGCTTCAATCTTGAAGAGCTGGAAGTGTTGAAACAAGACTGGGCAACAGGAACCTTTACGAATTTACCTGAAGTGCAGATTCGTTCAGCAGAGGAACTGAACGGTGCAAACGGTGCATTCTCAGCAACTTTAGGACAGATATATCTTTCGCGAGATTATATAGCACGTAACTTGTCAAATGTAACAGCTGTATCCGACGTTTTGACAGAAGAACTAGGTCATTTTATTGATGCTCAAATCAATGAGATAGATTCACCTGGTGATGAGGGGGCCATATTTTCAGCTCTGGTGAGAGATGTAGAATTAAGCGAATCAGCCCTGGAAGATCTGCAAAAGGAAAACGATAAAACCTTTTTGCAAATTGATGGAGAAAGCACTTCAGTAGAGCTGAACATTCAAGATCAGGTGCTATGGTCAAATCGTATAGGAGAATCTTCTGCTCGTAAAATTGATTTTGGAGATATTCTTGGCATATCTGAACCAGACGGATTTCACAAGTTTTTCGGACCACCTGTAGTACCATTACGGGCTTTTTTGCCGATAAGCACAGGGAAGCAAGGCATACCGGGTGTGTTCTCGGGAGACGCTAGCGCTCAATTGGGTATAGCTAGCAGTCAAAATAAGACAAACGCAGCCACAGTTAAAGCCGGTCTTCAGATTGATGCTGAATATGATGCTGGCGGCGTCGACTGGAATATTCCTCTATATGCTGATGCGGTACTTAAGATTGAAAATGGTGAGCTAGGATTTGACATTAATTTTGATAAAAATGGTGCTTTTTTTGATCTAATTGCGCCTCATTTATCCTTAAATGTTGATGCAGTGTTTAATTCAGATGCAGCACTTTATCTAGATGGCAAAGCAAACTTTGAATATATTGATGTTTTTCGCTCAATATTTAGTGGATTCAAGAAGAAAGTTAATAGAAAATCCGCAGGATTCAGTGAGAAAGTAGATCTTGCGTTTAATGGAACGCATCGCTTTGTAGATCTTGATACTAAAAATGACAAACAAGTCATTGACTATATTTTTGGTCGCAAAGAGTATGGGTTTGACAGTGGCGATTTAAATATTGATCTTCCCGTTGCCGATTTCTTGGATATCGAATTTGGATTGCCAAACTTAAACAACGTTGAGTGGACTGAGCAGCCTTCGTCGCCAAATGAATACAGCTTCAAAATAGAAGATAGTTTTAAACTTTTCGATGTCAAATTTGATATTGATGAATTGATTAGAAGTACCCTACCGTATCCTATTGGGTTTAAGAATAGCAGTGGATTCGACCTCTTTGGCAGAAGGTTCGGTTACGAAGTTGACGCAACGCTTCTAGACGTCAACTTAAATGCCTCTTTGTTTGCAGATTACGACATAGACTTTTCAATCAAAGAATTAAAGCCATCGCTCACCATAGAAGGTAAAAAAAAGGACAAATTTTCTTTCCTAGATTTGGAAGATGGCTCTAATGTTGAAATATACCGCGAAATTAGCAGCCTTGCTAAAGAGACTGGTGATTCTGAGGCACTTGATTTTTGGTTTGAGTTTGATCCTATATTATCCATAACTGCTAATGCCTATATCGAACCAGTTCTTACATTAACAGGCGGTATTGGCAAACTGGAAGGCAGCTTAGAAGTAGCGGGAGAAAAAAGTGAATTACCTAAAAAAACGCTCATTGAACTTGGAGCGTTGGGCCTTAATGACCTGGAGATAAAAACTGGAAAACACTCTTTATTCGGTAGCTCTGAGCTCTTTAGTAAGCGTTTTTCGGAAATCGGCGGTTTTGGCTCCTCACTGCTACCCAACAAGAGGCGATGGGATTTCTCGGTACCGGTTAAAGATATCGGTGAGGCCCTAGGAATAGAAACTTATGATGGTACTGAGAAGCCAGACTACTTTGCAGGTACTGATAAAGATGACGGTGCTAGTTTACGCGAAGGGGCAGATGTCGCTCAGCTCAGCTTCGGCAGAGACACTATCGATGGCGGTGCGCCAGACTTTCCTGGCAACGGAATCACAACAAACTACTATGGGCCATTCAATAACGGTGGGGCTTTTACACCTTCGGCAAGCGATCTATTTATTCTAGATTCCGATATTATTCTGGCTGATCCCAACGATTCAGATGCGGCGCTCGAGGTCAGAACTGATAGGTTCGGAAAGAATCACTTCAATCTTTCCATTGGCGACGTTATCATTGACAAGAACGGCAGCAATGTAGCCGAACTGCCTAACAACACTCAGTTACGAGAGATTGAGAGAATTTTATTTGCTGATGATCTGCAATCTAGCGAAAGGAGTGTAGATTTCTTCTTTGGTGTTGCTGACAACCTCGAAGAGGATGACCGCCGCTTATACTTTGGAGGACAGCTGCCTAAGGAGCTATATGCTGCAAACTCTCCTCTCCCCACGGGAAACTTAACGGGTACTCAAGGAGACAACAGTTTTTCACTCCCTATCGGCTTTAATCGGGGTGCGCCGATAGTTCTTGGTCGGGGAGATGACATAGTTTCCCTGTTGACACTAAACGGATCAACAAAGCCAAATTTCGAGAGTCCCTTTTATTGGCGAAATCCTTATGATAAGACAAATGACCTCCTTTTGTTTGATACCCCTGATGGCATCTACGTTGATATCTTTGATTTGGGTGCAGGCCTTAATAGAGTCAATTTTCAAGATGCACTCTCGTCGATTCCGAAGCAACCAGGCTCTTCTCTCGCACCCACTCCTTTTCCCTATTCTCCGCTAATTACATCAGCAGCTCCTGGCAATATTATGTCTATCAGAGCCGATAAAGGTGTGACACCAAGGAAGCTTGTCGATAATGTTTCGCTAAGAGTGATTAATTTAGGTGGCGCAACAGTACTTTTCGCTAGAGATGCCTTGAATGGTCCCAACAACAATATATATGCCATTTTAAGTGCTGGTAATAACAGCATTGCTCTAGATAATACTGTCAATGATCTTCAGCTTACGCTTTTACTGGAGAGCGAAGGACTTAAGCATAAGTTTTCTACGTATGGTTCCCTTTCTACGTATGGTTCCGTTCAGGAAGCTAAGATTACTCTGAATAATAATGTAGCTTCCACAACAATTAACGAGTCAATAGGCGGAACTGACGTACTAACGGATTATTTAGCACCGATTAATAACCTAATTCTGTCATCCGCTGATATTGTAGGCCCCTCAACGTTTCGAGAAATGGGCAGTCAAGATAGGTACTCACTCAATTCACCTGCTAGTCAAACCTACGATATTGGCAGTGTTCAAGCCGAAAATATCCTAGTCCGAGGCCGGTTGCCTAGACAAGAAGGTGCTTTTCGGAAAGTGTATCTGAGAGATAATGTTAATAGCAGTGTCAGTCTTGGTCTATCAGGAGATATCTTTGATGAGGTTGTTTTCGATTCACAGCGTGCAAATGAAAGCGATGTATTTGAATTAACTAGGAACCGCTTCAATCAGGTAGATCTAACTCCTATGAGTGATGGCTACAACGGCAGATTCCGCGGGTTTCGTTTTGCCGCTATCCACGAACTTGTTTTGCCCCAGACGGTTGACAATCGAATCATACTTTCTGGCAGCGACGATTTTGGCTTTAGCAAAGCAGAGCTAAATGCATTAGATGTAAAAACATTTAAACCTCTTTCTGTAAGCCGTGAGCTGTCTGCAACACCTTACAGTATAAGTGCACCAGCCCAAACCTTATTGCTCGGCTCCGGAGATGATCTGGTTTTGAATAACGACTTTGCCTATGAGTTTATTTATCCTGGTGGTGGCAATAACGTTATTGCTCAAGCTGACTTTCCAAGTGTACCCATTAATATAGGCTATTTAGTTCCTGTGTCTGGTGAACGCTCATCTTATTTGAGTAGTCCGATCGGAGATGTTGTCGTCTACACAGAAGGCCATCGTTCAGACTACGTTATCCAAAAGTCGTCCGAGTTTGATAATGCTGTTGAAGTATTAAAAGCGGATGGTACTAAGGACTTGCTGTTTGGTATCAAGTTCATCAAGTTTGAGACGGAAGATGTTTCGACAATTCCTGTCGGCATTTCTACAGTGGTGGATCAAACCTACGCTAACAGTAAAGATGTCTTTGACAACGATATTAGTAACAGATTATTTGTCTCTCAAGCTGTTAGGCCCGATGGTGAGATTATTAAAGGTCAGCTTGAGAATGCATTTGCAATTGACAGAGTTGATTTGGCGTTAGACGTGATTCGTCAGCCAGGAACAGTTACCAATGTTTGGAGCTACGATATTCCGCTTAATCTAAGAGACTTTACACTACCAAAGTCCTTCTTTCTCAATGATTTTGCAGATGCTGATATCGCTATAAAAGATCTCTATTCACGCGAAGACCTTGAAATTGAACTATCTAATATTGTTCAAAATGGCGAGACAATTAATACAGAGCAGAATGTTAATCCAGACGGCAGTTGGACAATCCAACTACCGGATGATATTGATGTTGCCGATTCTAATTTTGATCCTACCAGTGCCTTTACCATCAATTACCTTATTAAGGAACCGGAGGGTTATTCTCACGCCGTTCAACTCACCCTTCAGCCTTCGTCCGACCTAGACCTTAAAGATTTAACCCTTCAAGGATTTAATAATTTATCTACAATATCTAGTCTAGAAAACTACTTTTCTAGCTTCTCAGCAGATATTTCTGAGCTTTTGGATTCTCTAAAGATACCGCTTTCGGCAGGCAGCGAATTAGCCTTTTATAGCGTGGATGATGTACTTAGTCGGCAAGCTGTCTCTGAGGATGAAATAGAGGACGGTGAGGTAGTCTTAGGGACCGATGGAGATGAAATTATTGAAGGAAGTCGCGGCTCAGACCAAGTTTATGGCGGCGCTGGCAACGATGTCTTGATTGGTCTGCAAGGTTCGGACTACATCGTAGGTCAGCAGGGTCGCGATATTATTTTGGGTAAGGGTGGCGATGATATTTTAGTGGGCGAGGACCTTTTTAATCCGATTGAAGCGCCTGATGGTTCGCCCTCTTCAGACTTGCCTTTTGTCGGAGGTGATGTGATTGATGGCGGCAAAGGCGATGATCTTCTTTTGGGCAGTAGTGGTGATGATGTTTTGCTGCCTGGATTTGGTGACAATGCGGTGGATGGTGGCGAAGGCACTGATGTTGGGGTCTCAAACGGGGTGAGCAATGATTTTAGTATTAGGCGGCGTCTAGATGGATCTGTTGTTGTTGTGGATGTGCGCTCTCAAAAGTCATTGACGCTGTATCAAAACGTAGAACGCTTTAAGTTTGATGATCAGATGCTAACGCTTGATGATATTGCAGAACCACCGGGAGAGGTTTCTGTTACAGACGATGGGACGGCTGCGACTGTTACAACAAAAGAAGGCAACAAGGTACAGCTTGAAAGTGAAAACGGTTCTCAGTTCTTATCGATCGATATTCCAACGATAGAAGACTTGCTGATTGAACAAGTGTTCATAGAGGATGCGCTAGCGTTTCTAGAGGAGTACCAAACCTCAGAAGGAGAGGCATTTGATGCCGATGCTGCTGTGTTTGAGTTTGTTACTGAAGTTTCAGAAGACGCTACTGAAGAGCTTATTTCACTCACCTTGGAAGAAGAATTGGATGTTAACACGTTTATCAAGTTCAATCCGAATACGGGCGAGACATTCGAATTTAATTATGATCCCCTTACCGGGTTAGGCGCAGAACTTAAGGATACTAATAACAATGGATTAGTAGACACTGTTCTAATTCACCTGAAAGATGGTGGTAAAGGAGATGCCGATGGAGAGCTTAACGGGATTGTCTACGATCCAGGCATACTAGCAAAATCTCTATCCGTATCCGGTACCAGAGGTCCTGATGTTATCAGTGGTACCAACAAAGATGACAAGATCGATGGACTCGGTGGTAACGATCAGTTGAGCGGCAACGACGGCAACGATTCTCTAGACGGAGGAGCAAACAGCGACACGCTCTATGGCGGTAAGGGCAATGACATGCTCGATGGGGATCGAGGTGTGGATACGCTCTTTGGCGGTGATGGCAACGATATCCTAAACGGGGGAGCGGACAACGACACGCTTGATGGCGGCAAAGGGAACGACACGCTCGATGGGGGTCGCGGGAACGACACGCTCACAGGCGGTAGCGGTAGAGACTCGCTGCTCGGCAACGATGGCAACGATATCCTAGACGGAGAAGCCAACAACGACGCGCTCTTCGGCGGTAAGGGCAACGACACGCTCAGTGGGGGTCGAGGCGTGGATACGCTCAATGGCGGTGATGGCAACGATATCCTGAACGGGGGAGCGGACAACGACACGCTCGATGGGGGTCGAGGCGTGGATACGCTCTTCGGCGGCAAAGGCAACGATACGTTATACGGCGGTCGCGGGAACGACGCGCTTTTCGGCGACGATGGTAACGACACACTCTTTGGGAGAGCGGACAACGATACGCTCAACGGCGGTGATGGCAACGACACGCTCGATGGGGGTCGGGGGAACGACCTGCTTACGGGCGGTAGCGGTAGAGACATCCTGCTTGGCAACGATGGCAACGATATTCTAGACGGAGGAGCAGACAACGATATGCTCTCGGGTGGTCAGGGTAGAGATACGTTTGTCTTATCGCTAGGTGACGGTGTTGATACCATCATTGACTTTGACACTAAGGACCTGATTGGTCTAGCAGGCGGGCTAACCATTGGTGACCTTTCCTTTGTTGGCAATAACATCATTGCTACGGATACCAGCGAAGTGCTAGCCACTCTCACTAGCGTAGACACCACCAGCCTAAACAGCACTCAGTTCGTGCTGTTTTAAGAGCCTTTGAAGTCAGCTCAGGATAACCTTCACCCTTACAACACTAATCCTGTGCACAGAAGCTAGCGGTGCATCCAGCACTGCTAGGATCTGACGCTTGGCTTTGGGCGGTATGACAAGGTATGAGAGTCTATCGAACAGTCAAGATTTATCTTCCTTAATACTCGCCCAGAACCGCAAAGTAAATGAGCAGTTAGAAGAAAAGGCGATCGCACTGAGAGAAAAGTGATTGCTCTAGACAAGGCGATCACACTGACACAGGAAGGGAGCCTCGACTATTGGCATATAAATAAAGTACACAAAACGTCCAAAAATACGTGGTTTGTCAACGGCATAGTACGTCAACAACCTGTCTTTTTTTCCGTGGTTTGTCAACGGCCTTGCAAACAGGCTGTCTTATCCTCGAACGGCCTGCTGTGTACGCAATTCACACCCATGCTTGCTAGTCGCCTAAGACACCTGAGAGGGACTGACGCTGAAGTCATGCAGACAGCAACAACAGTAGAGGCGATCGCATTCTGTAGAAAATGGAAGCGATCATTCCTTCGCTCGATATTGGCACAGTCAGACGGGTCAGCAGCAAGTAGGCCCTAAAGTAGCGATGCGATGTAGATAAGCCGAGTGTGCAAGGAGGCAACAGCCGAATTAAGAGTGGAGATAATCTCTCAGCAGCACCTGTCCTGCTGTCCCCACGTAACAGAGTTATCGACTCCGGTTACGCTGACGTTAGTAATGATGTCAGTGGAATGCAGACCACGCAAGTATCCTGACCTGGCAGCCTAAAGCTGGGAAAGGGCAAGGGGAAGTCCGAAAGGGTTAACACCCGTGAACCGTCGAAGAAGCTTCGTCATTGGCGGAATCAGTGAAATCAGGCTGACACACTGCGACCAAAAGGTGAGTGGGTGGCTTAGCGGCTCGCTACTTCGTTAAGCGATAGGTCACAATCCCACCGGAGCATAGACGGAACCCGACCCGGACGTATCTCACACACTCGGAACTGCATAAGCCCGATGGATTCTCTGAACTATCAGAGTAGGCAAACCGTAAGGGATGCACAACCATCCAGCGGGTAAAGGATGCCAGAGAAAGCGAAGGCTCTTGTGTAATGCGAGAGATAGGGGTTCGAGCTTTGCCCCACATCGAAAGATGGCAAACTTCTGGCGGGTCTTTAACGGTAAACCAAAGTAAAGGAACCGTATCCATTGTGAAAGATAGAGCCATCCCGGCATCGGAGCAAAGGAAGCTGCTAAAACACTGGACCAGTATCCACTGGGACCAAGTGAAGAAGCGTGTTAGGAACCTAAGACGACGGATTTATCGTGCCACCCAAAACGGTCAGTGGAATCAGGTGCGCAGCCTGATGAAACTGATGCTAAGAAGCTACTCCAACCTGCTGCTATCAGTACGGCATGTGACTCAAGAGAATCAGGGGCGACAGACAGCGGGCCTCGATGGCCAGACTGCCTTAACCGCTGAGAAACGAGTCCAACTAGTGAATCGATTGCAAGACCATTCCCTCTGGCAAGTGCTCCCGACTAAACGGGTCTACATTCCGAAAGCGAATGGAAAATTGAGGCCGTTAGGAATTCCTGCTCTCGAAAATCGAGTCGCCCAGACGATAATGAAGAATGCGCTCGAACCTCATTGGGAAGCCCGATTTGAGGGACATAGCTATGGTTTTCGCCCTGGTCGCAGTTGTCATGATGCTATTGAGCAGTGCTTCCTACGACTCAGACATGGCTGTGATACCTGGGTACTCGATGCAGATCTAAAGGGTGCATTCGACAATTTGAGTCACTCCTTTATCCTCGACACCATCGGCCTCGTGCCGGGTCGAGAACTCATCAAGCAGTGGCTCAAGGCAGGCTACGTAGAAGCTGAGATGTTCCATGCCACCCCCAAGGGAGCCCCCCAAGGCGGGTCCATTTCACCGTTACTCTTGAACATTGCCTTGAATGGAATGGAGAAGTTGTTGTTGTCATTTACGACAACGAGAACTTACCAGCCTTCCTCAAAGGCAAAGTCTCAATCATCGTATAAACGCACGTCGCCAACTTATGGCTACTGTCGTTACGCTGATGATTTCGTGGTAACGGCGAAGACAAAAGCAGACATCGAAGCGGTTGTCCCTATCTTGCAGGCGTGGCTTAAACCACGCGGGCTAACGCTGAATATGGAGAAGACTCAGATAGTGAATGTCCAACAGGGTTTTCCCTTTCTGGGGTTCTCAATTCGGCACCACAAAGGTAAGTGTCTCTGTAAACCGCAAAAGGAAAAGATTCTGGCCTTTCTGAAGCGGATTCGGAGCTGGTTGAAGCACAATGTTTCTATCAGTCCGGCGGCAGTAATACACCACCTAAACCCGATACTGCGAGGATGGGGTAACTACTACAAACATGGCGTCAGTAAAGACGTGTTTAGCTACGTGGATTCCCAACTCTGGCAGGCGATCTGGAGATGGTGCTGTCGGCGTCATCCGAACAAACGGAGTTCATGGGTTGCCAGGAAATACTACCGAACCTTCCAAGGACGGCTGTGGACATTCACCACGTCTGTCACTGACCGGACAGGGAAGCGGAAGCCACTAACGTTAGTGCGTCTAGCGGATATTCCGATTCAACGCCATGTCAAGGTCAAAGGAACGGCTTCTCCTGATAATCCAACTCTCGAAGACTACTGGCAATACCGCCAAACCCGATACGGTAAAGCCTATTGGGAGAAAGGCTCGAAATACTACAGAGTTGCTCAGAGCCAGAATTGGCGGTGCCCAGTCTGTCATGACGCCTTGTTCAATGGAGAAGCTCTACACACGCATCATCGGCAGCAAGTTAAGAATGACGGCACTGAGATAGAAGAGAATCTAATTCATCTTCACCAAGCCTGTCATCAGTACCTGCATAAGAATGATGTGGTTTTGAATGGCCAAAGGCTTGAGCGGCTTGATGGGATAACTGTCACGAGCCGTTCTTAGGGGAGAGGGACGCGGCGACGTGTTCCCTCTTACCCGACAAGCTGCGAAATGGGGCCATTTAGTTCATTTGTACTCTTTTAGAACTATTCTTTAGCCCTGATATGTTTAGCGACAGTTAAACATAGAGGAAGCTGAAATGAAGCGACAGTGGGAACCAGAGGAGCTAATCGAGCAGTTTACGCTGATGCCATCAGAGCTAGCGCTGCTACCTGATGAGATCACTAACGCCGCCGCGCAAAATAGACTGGGCTTTGCCATCCTGCTCAAGTTCTTCCAAGTAGAAGGGCGATTCCCTCAGCACGCTGGCGAGGTCCCAAAAGCGATCACCGATTTCATTGCTCAGCAGCTAGCCCTGTCTGAAGCGGACTACCGTCAGTACAAATGGTCAGGTCGAACGGTTAAGACGCATCGCAGCCAGATCAGAACCTTCCTCGGCATCAGGCCGATGAGGCAGAGCGATCAGCAAGAGCTGAAGCGCTGGCTGATAGAAGAGATTCTACCATTGGGCCTGTCTTTTGAAGCGCTCAAAGCACAAGCCTACGGGCAGTTGCGACAACTCAAGATTGAACCGCCCACTGCGAAGGGGTTAGAACGCCTGATCCGCTCTGCGGCCCGTCTGCACGAGCGTAGCTTTTGTAAACAGATCGCGGCTCAGCTATCAGCCAAGACTCGCGCCAGCATCAATGCCCTGCTGAATACTGAAAGCCCACTAGAGGATGAAAACAGCCAGTTTAGGCAATCGCAGTTGAGCTATCTCAAAACAGATCCAGGACGGCTGGGTCTCAACAGTCTGTTGAAAGAGATAGAGAAACTACAGCGCATCCGTGAGCTAGAGCTGCCTTCGGCGTTTTTTAATCATGTTGTTCCCAAGCTAGTGCAACAGTATCGCCGCAGAGCGTCCACTGAGCCGCCGCGAGAGCTAAGACGCCATCCGCCAGCGATTCGCTACACCCTAGTCGCTGCATTCTGCTGGCAGCGAGAACGAGAGATCATCGATGACCTAGTCACTTTGCTAATTCAAATCATCCACCGCTTGAGCATCAGCGCCGAGCGCCGAGTCGAGCGCGAATTGATTGCTAGCTTCAAACGAGTCAATCGCAAAGAGGCGCTTTTGTTGAAGATTGCAACGGCTTCCCTTAAGCAACCGGAAGGTACAGTGAGAGATGTCGTCTATCCTGTGGCCAACCCTGAGACATTGCAGTCACTGATTGATGAGCAGAGCGCAGGCGAGACCTATCACGAGAAGGTGCATACTCGCATTCGAGCGTCATACCTGCATCACTATCGGCGGATGGTGCCTGCCATTCTGGATGCTTTGAGCTTTTACTCTAATAATGAACAACATCAGCCGGTTGTCTACGCCTTAGCGATTCTCAAACGCTATCAGGATAGCAATCGCCGTTTCTACGACGAAGACGAAACTTTGGTTATTGAAGGCGTATTGCCCACCCACTGGCCAGAGCTGATCGGCGAAACTGATAGCAACGGAGAAGTCCGTATCAACCGGGTCAACTACGAGATCTGTGTGCTGCAAGCGCTATGAGAAAAGCTACGTGCTCGGGTGGTTTGGGTCGTAGGAGCCGGACGATACGGCAATCCAGAACAGGATCTACCCCAAGACTTTGAAGCTCATCGAGAAGTCTACTACCAGGAACTTAGCCAGCCGCTAGAAGCAGAGGCGTTTATTCAGCAGCTCAAGCAGACGATGCAAGCAGAGTTGAGCAGCTGAACCAGGGAATGCCAAAGAACAAAGGGGTTCGCATTCAGACGCGCAAGCACGGTTGGATCTCAGTCTCTCCGGTAGAAGCGCAGCCAGAGCCACCCAACTTGCTAAAGCTCAAGGCAGAGATTACTCGCCGCTGGCCGCTGACTGGATTGTTGGAGATGCTCAAAGAAACAGATTTGCGGGTCAACTTTACTGAACAGTTTGAGAGCGCTGCTACCCGTGAGAACCTGGACCGCAACACTTTACAGCGGCGGCTGTTGCTCTGCCTCTATGGTCTAGGCACCAATACTGGCCTCAAGCGGGTCTGTGCGGGCATCGATAACGAAAACTACAACAATCTGCTCTACGTCAAGCGTCACTACATCCACAAAGAACATCTGCGTAATGCGATTGCTAAGGTCGTCAATGCGGTGCTGCGCTCACGCCTAGAGACCGTTTGGGGTGAGGGTACGTCAGCTTGCGCATCGGACTCGAAGAAGTTCGGCGCATGGGACCAGAATCTAATGACTGAATGGCACCAGCGCTACGGTGGCCGGGGGGTGATGATCTACTGGCATGTGGAGAAGAAGTCAGTGTGTATCTACTCTCAGCTCAAGACCTGTTCTTCTTCTGAAGTCGCTTCTATGCTCGAAGGGTTGTTGCGCCACAACACTGAGATGAAGGTAGAGCGCAACTATGTCGATACTCACGGTCAAAGCGAGATTGCCTTTGCCTTCTGTCATCTACTGGGCTTTAACTTGATGCCCCGGCTGAAGCGGATCGGGGCGCAGCGACTCTACTTCCCAGAGGTAGGCACCTGATTGGCTGACAAAAGATGCAATAGCCAGGTTGAATCGCTGTCATACAGGGACTTGAGAGCCGCAAAGGTTGCGAGGGGGAGCCAGCGTTCTAAGATTTAGATGCAACTCAAAACCAAAGGAACGCTGTGAAAAAAACTCCCGCCTCTACGATGCCTTGAAAGCCTGGCTGGGTCAAGATTGCCCCTGGGCACATCTATCGCATCTAACGACCTGCTGTTGGATGGTGTTTGCGCTGATTCAAACCGGCAGCGTCAGCCTGACAAAGTGGACAACCTACTTGCCCTGTCGCGGTCTCTACGCCCAGAGTAAACAAAGACGGGTGCGTCGCTGGTTAGGCAATAGCCGCATCAACATCCACCGATTGTACAAACCGCTGATTCAAGCGGCCTTGGCGACCTGGGAAGCCGAGTGCCTTTATCTTTGTTTAGACACCTCGCTGTTTTGGGAGCAGTACTGCTTAATTCGGCTAGCCGTGGTGTATCGAGGCCGCTCCATTCCTCTGGCTTGGCGAGTTCTAGAACACAACAGTGCCTCTGTTGCGTTTGAAGCCTATGAAGAACTGCTCAGGCAGTCTACGCAATACTTGCCTTCAAACGCAAACATGATTCTGTTGGCCGACCGAGGCTTTGTGCATACCCGTGCGATGACGCTGATAAAACAACTCGGCTGGCACTACCGCATCCGTATCAAAAGTGACACCTGGATTTGGCGACCCGGTTCCGGCTGGTGTCAACCTAAATCGTTTCACCTAGAACGAGGTCGGGCACTATGTTTCCACCACATCAGACTCCATCGTCACGAACAGTACGGCCCAGTGCATGTCATCATCGGGCGCAACAACATCAATGGTGAACTTTGGGCCGTCGTCAGCGACCAGCCCACTAGCCCGCAAACCTTTATGGAATATGCCTTGCGCTTCGATATCGAGGAAGGATTTTTAGACGACCAGTCCGCCGGTTGGAATCTACAACGCTCTGAGATTCGAGGCCTCACTGACCTCTCTCGCTTATGGTTTATTCTGGCAGTAGCCACGCTTTACGTCACGGCTCAAGGCGTAGCGGTTGTGCAATCAGGCCGTAGGCGATGGATTGACACACACTGGGATAGAGGCAACAGCTACTTTCGCATCGGATTGGAGTGGACTAAGGCGGCTCTGCTCAACGGTTGGCAGGTGATTAAACAGGCTTGTTTTACCTCTCACATTGATCCGCAACCGGCGATGGCTTCTAGGCCACAACACAACAAGAAGTCCGGGCGCTTGCTCGATTTCAGCGTGATTACCGTTAAGTTTGTTCCTGATTAAACTTTTGTCAGCCAATCAGGGTAGGCACTAAAGCCACCTACCAGAACTTACAGCCAGTGTTGAGTCGGGCGATTGACTGGGATTTGATTCGCAGGCAGTACGACCAGCTGATCAAGTATGCGACGGCGCTGCGGTTGGGCACGGCTGAAACCGAAGTCATTCTCAGGCATTTCAATCGTAGTGAAACCAAGCACCCGACCTATCAAGGTTTGGCAGAGCTAGGCAGAGCGGTCAAGACGATCTTCCTCTGTCGTTACCTACATTCTGTTGAACTGCGACAGGAGATCCAGGATGGTTTGAATGTAGTAGAGCGCTGGAATGGCGCTAATGACTTTATCTTCTATGGGCGCAGCGGCGAGTTTGCCAGCAATCGGCGTGCTCATCAGGAGCTAGCGGCGCTAGCATTACATCTGTTGCAGATCAGCCTGGTCTATATCAACACGCTGATGATTCAGAGAGTGCTGAGTGAACCCAGGTGGTGGGCGCAGATGCAGCCGGAGGACTTGCGGGCACTGACGCCGCTGTTGTGGAACCATGTCACACCCTATGGTGTGTTTAGGTTGGATTTTAGCGATCGCATTGACTTAGAGCCTGTCGGCAGCGCCTTATCATCGGCCTGAAACAGCGTCGAGTAGCTGCTCGGCACCGCAACTAGCCAACTCTCTTCTAGCAGGGAAAAGCTGCTGCTATACAGGCGTTTCAGCCGTTTCATCTGCCCATAGCGCCAAGGGATGAGTCTCACGAGAATTCAGTCGTTTCAGCCGACTTAGTAAGCGCCGATTAGGCCAGATCTAGTCTGGCGCTCTGAAGCACTGTGAGACTCACTGTAAGATTGAGTCGTTCGCTGGGGAGCAGATGAACCATGTTAATAGTTTATGCGTACTAAATTGCCCCATTTCGCAGCTTCGCTACTTTAGGGCCAATAAGACTGCAATTTAGCGCATAAAGTATTAAGCTCAAACATGGGAATTTCATAGGTTAACCACAACTCACGAAACTCCCTTCTTAGTTATCTTAAAAGGTTTTGTTCTATATAAAGGAATAGGAAATAAAAAACTTGACTTATTTCTACTATGCAAATTTATTGTCTGTCACAAGGTAAATAAGTATGGCTAACAAAAAAACTGGGGATGACTACCGTGCAAAAGCCATTAATGATTATATTCTAAAAAACCTCATCGGTAGAGCTGACCTGGGAGCGCGGTCTAGAGGAGAAATCCTTTTGAGAAACAAATATGCAGAATTTAAGAGAGAGGCCGAAGAGGATCCCGACATTGACCCTAGTAATAAAATAAGAAAAGAATGGAAAAATAAATACGAGGGTAAAATTAAAACATTAGGAACTCTAATCGAAGTCCTTGCATCTCTAAAAGAAACCGTTTCAGGTCAAAGAAGAACCAATCTAGAATGTTCAGATAAGCTGATTGGATATACAACGAGTAGTAATAAGGTTGAATTAGATATTGCGGAATTAACAGAAGAGGAAATCTTGCATGTATTACAGATACTAAGTCAGCCAACTGGAGAAGAACTTCAGAGTTTAGGTTTGATTGAAACTGATCTCAATATTTTAATAAAACAAGCATCTCTAAATTTTGCTAGATACTCAAGCCAACACAGCCACGAGCAGATAGTAAATCTTTATAAAACATCATTAAATATTATTAAATCACAGTCTAACGAACGCTCTTTTAATAGTTTGACAGAAGTCGAAAATCACCTCAGCAATGTGTTATTTAGGAATGGTGGAGTTAAATATAAAGCTCATCTAAAAAAATCACAGCAAAAGGTATTTGACGGTAAGAACTTTAAAGAGAAAGTCATAGATGTATTACGTCTAATGCTTTTGCAAGCAGGCACTAGCCAATTTAGGTTTATTAACATTTCTGATGACGATAAATATGTAAAAACCTATTTCACACCTGGCTTTGTTGAAAATATTACTCAAATACTGATTGATAACTATTTATTAAATCATGATTTCTCAATTTATCTAAAGACTATAGATATAACTGGCTCAAGTTTGAACTCAATACTAAGAAAACCACAAGACTTTTTTCATGATAAGCTACTTACCTTAAAGATTTCAACTACGGACTGCAGATATAGCCCGCAAGCACCTATCGATGCAGTCTTCGACATATTGAATAATCAGTCAACTATTGAAACAACTGGTGAGTTTTATATAAGGGTTTGGGAAGAAGGGAAATACAAACCTTTTTCAAAACGCGTCTATGAGAAACTAAAGATTCAAGTAGATGATCATCTAAGATTCTACTTTAAGTGCAAAACTACTGGAATTGGAGGCACTCAATCTCAGTTCATCAGAGTGATCAATTCAGCACTATTTTGGGGAATTCATTGCTTGAAACATGAGTTTTTCCCTATTGCCCATGATGTTGTCATCTTGAAAAATATGGTTCAAGACAACATTCCATCTCCTGTCTTATCACACAGTTTGGTGAAACTTTGTCGCCATAGAACAATGCAAGAAACACTTGAAACGAGTTGTAAGAAATATCCAGGAGATAGGAAACTAGTTAACAAAGAAAGTTCGCTTCGCTCCTATGCAGAATTTTCCACGATTGATCCAGTGGGTTATGGAGACTACTGTAGTTTTGACTCACTGCTAAGTACAGCTAGAGCTGCTCTACAGGCACGTTTGCGCGCAATTAAGGATGCCGGCATTTCTGCTCATACCTATAACTGTGATCTTCTTTATCGAGTGGAGCAGCAAACAATCTTAGATGAAGCGGAGGCGCTTTATCATAGCTATCCATTTTCTACTTTGGCTATGGAAAGTTGGCTTCAACGAGAACTTTTCGATACGCTTGATCAAAAGAAGCTTGATAAAAAAGACTCATATATTACTATTAATGCCTATCTTTCAATCACTGAATTGTTCCTTAGTGAAGGTCTATATCGTAAAGCTTATACTAGGTTACATGAGTTGAAGTCTTGGTTACATAACGCATCAAAAATTTGGTTTGACTGGTGCAGATCTTATCGCGAGGGCACAGACCCGAGCTTAGAGTTTATTTGTGATGATCAAAAGATATCAACCTCAATACTCGCACGTTATGAAATATGTTTGGCTGAATACTTTTATATACTTGATTGGGAGGTAGAAACTGATGACATATATGGCTTAGATTTGCTACCGAAGAGTCTGAAGAATATTCATTATAGAGATTTAAACGAAGCGTCTTGGAAGGCTTTAGATAGAGCTCAGCAGTTATTGACTTCCAGGCTTGCGAACTATCATTTGATCAATGAGGTTTCACAGGCTACCTCTCACCCACATTATCATCTGCTCGCTAGGATCTATCTTCTACGTTCTAAGATGCTTTTATTATCACCAAAGTATGCGGGTATTTACAATAATGTACTGTACCAGCTACCCACGGAGTCTCCTTCAAGAGAAAGTCGTACCAGTGCTTCAGATATATATAGTGCCCGCTTATTCCTATCAGAGCGATCACGTTCTTTTTCTACTGCAGATGGTGATTCTGAACTATATATGATTTGTACTGTCTACCAATGCTGGAATTGGTTGATGGCAGCTTTTACAGTCAAAAGCTTTAGTCTGCGAGACAACAAATCAATTTCTGTAGACAAAGCTACATGCTTAAGCTGGGCAAAAAAACTGCGCAGTCATGCTTTAGCTTCCTACGCAGAACCCGGTCAACGTTATTATCATGCGGTTAAGGAAAAGTCAGGACTATCTCAAGAGTTCTTCAATAAATACAGTGAGTATGGAGCGTACAAAATTGACCCAATTCCTATTATTCAAGAGATTGATTCATCCGTTGATAGTCAGCAGCCAGGATATGACTGTGAAGAATATCCTGTCATTTTGAAGCTTGATATGAAGTACTTATGTTTGAAGAATCTGTCTGGATTAGATACTGAGCCTAATAATCCGAAGATAGTTTATTTGTTTGGCCCAAAGTCGTGCTACCTATTTTTTGTGCGCGGCTTGTTTTTTCTTTGCAGCAGTGAAAATGAGGAATTCACAGATGGATCTGAAAACTTAGCTATCGACTGGAATAGTAAATTGGTTCACTGTTATCGTTTGTTTAGCTACTCATGGGCTATTGCTGAAGACCATTGCAGAATTACAGAAGATAATGGTACTAAGTCTAGTTGGAATATTATTCGATTCAGTGACTCTACGGAAGAACCTCATATTCAAAGTGTTAATGATTTGTACCCTCATCGTATCTCTGAGATTGTTGATCTAGGTAAAGTCTTTTCTGCAGTGTGTCTAACTCTTCAGTTATATACTCAACGTCAGAGTTCGCAAGCGAAACTAAAAAAAGATATAAATTTGCTGCTTGATAGCTTTCATGAAGTGAATGATGGCCAATCAAAAGTATCCTTTTATAATGGACAAAAACGTTTCAATGCTCATCTTAGCTCATTTTTGAAAAAGTGTAAGTCTATGATTATCTCTGAAGTAAAAGAAGCGAAGTACACGGTCGATCCGCAATTAATTTCTCAATATCGTGACAATCTTATTACAAAAATATTCTCTCTTACTATGGAGATTTGAACCTTTTAGGATTAGACATAGAAAATTTTGATAGTTGTTCTGGTGAAACTGTTATATGTGAGTAGCCTAATTAGAACCCATCTACATTAATGCGGTCATCCTTTCTCTGATTTGACTTAAGCAACCTGGAATAACGCTTCCAGATCCTCAACACCTTTTATGAATCGCTCTCTGCGCGACCGCAGGGCGCTGCATAAATAGAGGATGATTTTTATCATCCTGGTATAGCTGTTAGAGAAGTGACTGATGGCATGTCCTGAATGCCAGTCTGAACATATTCGCAAAAATGGTCACAAGCGAGGCAAGCAAAACTATATCTGCGCGGACTGTCGTCGTCAGTTTGTAGAAAACCCCAAAGAACATAGCGGATACAGCGACGAGGAAAGAAAGCAATGCCTGAGCATGTATAGCCTTCCGCACTTTGCTGACTACACTACGAGAGGCTACAGCCCTTTATCAGCAACCCAAAGTGCATAGCAATGCTCGAATGCATCCGCGGATTGCTATATGTCAACGGCATGGGGTTTCGTGGCATCGAACGGGTGACCAAAATTCACCACACGACGGTCATCAACTGGGTAAAGCAGGTGGGTGAGTTATTGCCTGATGCTGATGACCCAGAAGAGACACTGCAAGTGGGTGAACTCGAGGAACTACAGACGTTTGTGGGGAGTAAAAAACCAAAATCTGGATATGGACCGTCGTAGACCACTTCAAGCCAGGAATCTTAGGTTTGGCTCATCGGTGACCACAGTGCTGAGACGTTTGAACCGTTGTGGGCAATTGTGAGTTTGTGGCAATGCTTTTTCTACGTGACGGATGGCTTCAAGGTATATCCAATAGGACTTACGCAGGAGAGAACTGAATACTCGGACTTCTGAGTTGTTGAACTAAGTAGTCGTTCAGCAACTCTCGCTTGAGCTGATAGACCGTCTTGCTGGTTTGAGTGGCTAACGCCTTAAGCCTTACCCACACTAACAATGCACAGCCAATATGGTTGCGCTGTATCCTCGCTCGCCGACACTGACAAGACTCCAATCCTGTCAGTTGCTTTCCCTCTCGGTGCAACTGCTCAATACGCCAACGGTGGCTACATGCTTCTTGAGTAGCCTCAGTTGACTCCTGAGTCATATCGTTAGTCACGATATAGTCCGTGCGGCGGGTAGACGCCACAACCCGGAACAGTTTCACTTTGTGGCTTTTTGGAAAACCTCTGAGCTTGATAACTTTGCCTACTGTCTCTTCCCTTCTGCGCCACTCCAAACTATCGACGCGCTGATACGACTGCTCTCCACTTGAATCATCTACCTTGCGGTTGCTCTTTAGCGGACAGTAGTAGACTTTGTTCAACGACTCGACGAGTAACAACAGTTGCTTGGCTGCATACCAGCTATCCATTAGCACCGCATGAAAGGGCAACTGCCTATGGTGCACGATGCCCAGCAACATCTCCTGAACGTGGTCGAGCTTGCTTTTACCATCGCCGTCTGGGTCATATATCCGATAGTCGATAATCCAGAACTGGTCTGTGTTGGGATTGACATAGACACAGGTGACGACTCCAATACCTTTGATGACTTGCTTAGCGTTGCCACTGTATTGACGACGAACCAAATCAATGGCAAACGAATGGCGCTTGTCGAGAACGGTGTCATCGAACAGAATATAGCCATAGGCATCGGCATCGACCGCTGAGGCTACATTCTCCCAAACTAGACGAGGTGTGATGCGCTCTCGCTTCAGGTAGCGATTGATCTGGTCATGACTCCAGTTGTCGCTATGCTCAGCAAAGTGAGTCAACGTATAGTTGACCTGAGAAACCAGCAGATATTGGCAGTAGTCGAGGCGGCTAAAACAGTTATCCATACGCTGATCTTATCGAATACAAGTTCAGCTAGTCGCAGACCACTGCGTAAGTCCTATCCAAACTACATTCCAGACGGAGACCAGATAGTGAGTAAGACTTACATGACTCGGGTTGAGGGAGAGAATACCCGATTGCGTCACTATCTGGCCAGGTTGCATCGCAAGACGTTGTGCTACTCAAAATCAACAGAGATGTTGAAACACTCTATGCGACTATTGATTCACTACCTAAAGTTCTGGGATGTGCCTGCTCCCTCTAGATTCATCCCTTAATTCAGCAACGCCCTATTTTGAATACTCAGCTCTGCCAGTTTCGATAGACATGCGGTCTATTCAACATTGTTCTGTTCATCATATTTTTTATTATCTATTAGCCAGTCCTGAATTTTCCCAACAGTACCTTTTTCTTCCTCATTCACCTCCACACCTAGTATAAAGGACACAACAGGTCGTAAGAGGTCGTTATCTCGAGCTCGCCACCCAAGCTTCATACAGCTGATGCCAAACCAAACAATTACCATTAGACCAAGAATCGTAGCGGCTGTATCCCCAATGCGTTTGAAAACGTTCATCTATAGTTTCTCCCCTCTATAGTCCTGAACCGGTTTGCGATTCGGATTCAAAAGAGCTGGTCTCGCCAGATGTCTCTATCGACATCTGAGTCTCTGTATTTGCAAATGATTCTAGAGATCTCTGGCTTTCTAAGCCTGTTTCAAGATCGTTAGGAATACTTCTCTCTGACGAAAGTTCTGATAGCGCGTCACATCCCTCACCTTGATTTGGTTGCCATGTTTCATTGTATTCTTCTGAGCCAAGTGCTTCCCAGGGGTCGACATCCCTTTCTGTGTGTTCGAACAAACTGTATTCAGGTGAAACCGAATCTGGCGTTCCAGCCCCAGGCCCTTCTATTATTAAATTGCCTTGCTGATCAAATGTGCATTGCTGACCGATATACATCGTTTCGCCATTACTTGCCTCATACTCAATGTAGTCTGCAGATCGAAAGGCAGTTTCAGCCCCAGGATGATAATCTTCTAAGAATTGTCTATCGAACCAATTTGCCTCATCAAAGTGACTATTTTCTCTAGCATCCTCAACAGTACAGGGACAATCTGGCAGCGCATCCAGCCAGCCCGACTCTTGCTTTAACTCATTGGCAATTACTCTTGCTTCTACCTTCTCAGGAGTAGATTCTTGTTTATCACTACCAGTAAAATCAGACATTTTTTCTCCTTAGAGTAAAGATTCAGAATGATAAAACAGGGAAAAAGTTAAATTAAACACTTTATTAAGTAAACTCTGCTAAACCCAATGCATAATCTACTGCTGCTGTGATATCGGCAGAACAATTTGGATCTAATGCTTGCTCTAACAATTTGGGCAATTTGGCTAATAGGTTATCTTCAAAGTCAATCCAGAACGCTCTACAGAAATCATCAAGCAAAGTAGACTGCAGAAGTCCTGTAAAGCGACCTGTACGTTGTAGAGACCTTAACGAAACACCAGGGTTATCTACACTGACTTGATGCTTAAAGTCTGATCGGATATTGAGTACTGCTTGCATCTGTCCATTCTCATTAGGGTGCATTGAGGTGTAGGTTGGCTTTAGAAAATAGTTAGGTAATCGCTCGTGTATCAGTTCAGTGATAGCTGGAACTCCAGGACTTAGAGAGATAATAGTCTGGTATACGTGCTGATTGCGTTGCCATCGTTCTAAATCCACTACTGCGGGTGTAACCTCAACTAAGCCAAGATCGAACTCTCGCAAAAAATCGCCACTCTCCCCTAGTCTGCCTACCGGTAACCGATGTGTCTCATCTAAGACCGCTAGGACTCGCTCTCGCTGTTGTCCTTTGAAGGGCTGAGGATCTGGCCCAAGCTCAAGCACCCTTGCTAGTAAACTATCCCAAAAGAGTGGTCCTAGAACTCGAGATGCGGGATCATGCAATGGCAAACTCACTACAACCAAACTTCGCCTGTAAAGTACTTGGTCTATTGCTAATTCCTTTAATCCTGCATGGGGTTCGCTGTACCACAACAAATCCTCGTGGTCGAGGGAACGAGCAAACAGGTTTACCCCATGACGTGTCATTGCGAATTCTGGCTTGTTTAGGTAGAAAAAGTTGAGCATCCCTAACTGAGATTTGATCTCAAGTAGAAACTGATGTTCTTCTTCTTCTGACCTTTGAAGCATATTCTCCAATTGGCGGGCGAACTGGAGGGGGTGCTTCATAAAGTTCACCCATTGCCTCAGCGTCAGACGATCTTTAGGTATAAATCGCTGTAAGAAGAGCAGCACCTGCTCAGAAATATTTGCTGCATTGTAGAGAAATGCCACCATATCGCCGCTCACTGCGTGCTGATCTTGGATCTGTTGAGTTACTGTATCTAGAAATGCTCGACGATCCTGAGGAGCTAAAATATAGAGCAATGGGTTAAACCAACAGTTGCCTCGCGGCCAGCGATATACTTCTAGCTCGGGTTGTCTAAGTTTCAAATATGCTGTCAAATTAGTGAACGCAGCCCCCTCAGCGCCTCCTTGTTGTCCGGCCTTAGCTTCACAAATGACTACTGAACCATAAGTCCGTATAGCTCCTGCCACCACCCGAGACAACATAGTTGTTTTCCCGGATCCTATTGCCCCACCTATACAGACATGACTAGATAGTACTGGAGCTGGAAGCCATATCGGGAAACGCTCTTTCCCTTTAGGATCTGAAGCACCTAACCCCAAAAAGATACTGCCGGGATGAGGGTGGACTGCGGTACACGTCTGCGGATGTGCGAGGACATTGACTAAGTCCTTTGGCCGAATTTTAGGCTCTTCAGCAGTGGACGGTTGAGTCAGAGGATAAACGAAGAATTCGGTTCCATTTGAAAGTCGATGTGATGGTAACATAAGCTCACGAAAATGGATCCATACCATAATTATGTACTTTATCTTGCATTGAAGGAGAGATAGTCTGCATAGGAGTTTGGAGAAGCTTAGAGCTTTGTAGAATTTGAGGTAGTAGTGCGACTAGCTTTTGTTGCTCTATGTCAGTTAGCTCTGCATTAGCAAGAATCAAAGTTGTTGCTTGACTGATGAAATTTTGCATTAACTCCGGTTGTTGCGCGACCAGCTCTTGCTCTACGGCAACCTGAACAGCGGTGTCTTTCCATTTTTGAGTACAAGATTCCTTGAGCGAATCGCGCTGAGCCTGAAAAGTCTCAGTCAAAACACAGCTAGATAAAGCCCACTTTGCAACTACGATATTGAGTGTAATCAGACAGACGGTACGAAAAGTATGCTTGTGCCACAAAGACATTAATACATTCCCAATCGTGCTTGGCTCGGTGAATACCTGCCACATTCCTGTATAGGCAGGTAGTAAATGCCACATCATCACTAAATAGAGAAGAGTCGCAATGATGATCAATGGGTAGACGAGGACTACTCCAGGACGAATGGTTTTCAGACTTGGTTGAGATAGAAGTTGATTACTTCGGACTGCGATCCAGGCAGGACCAGGGAGTAGGAATGTCCAGGTAAGTACCCAAACAACGTTACACTTGTGGGCTTGTTCATAAATTGACTGGATGCGATCTAAAGCTTGTAGGGGATTTGCTGTTCTGAATTCATCTAACTGAACTTGAATTCGTTGACTGAATTCGACAGGGAAAGTTTTGCTATAAAGCATGGCCTATTGTCTGTCTTAAGAATTGACTGCGCTGAAAAGGGATACACTAATAGAGGCTTCGGAAGTTACGATTAATACGATGAGAAGCCAAGTCACGAATTACCGCCAAGCTCTGAAGTTAATCTCTAGAGCCTGGTGGTCCGTTAAATGCCTTCTGATACGATGCTTTGGTATTTAGCCATCAACTGATTCTGCAACTCACAAAAGTCATCTATCTCTTGATCGAGCTGGTCCGCTAACCGCTGCTGTAACCGATCATCCTTGATGGCCTTCAACCGTTCCTGTTTGCGCTCAATTCTTTCAATGAAGCTCTCTTCTATCCGATCTGCCTCCTCGCGCAACTGTTGAGCCTGTTCAATAAGTAAACGGTGGGTTTCTGATCTAACTTTCGCTTTTCCCTGCGCTAGATACTGATTGCAGGATTCCTTTAACGCTTGTGCCTGTGTGTCCTTAACCATTTCTAGCCGCTCGAGGCGAGCCTCTTGTGTGATCCGAATGAGATCCACTTCTCCCCGCTGCAGCTCTCTTTGTCTGGCATCTAATCGACTAGTAATCCAGTTGTGCCGCACTTTCCGAGTCTGCTCAATGAGAGCCTCTTCTTGTGCAGAAATAAGATCAATATTACTTGACTGGGACTGAGCCAAAGAATTGTTTAATCTCATCGATTTGTACTTCTCTGCCATGGTCTGTTTCTCAAATTTATGGTTTGCAAATAGCTATTGAGCAGCTGTCTAGAGCGAACTAGGCTGCTTTTGGCGTTGTCTCATCATCGTTAGTCGGAAGATTATCCTGAAATACTTTTACTTCCATCTCGTTCATTTTTCGAGTCATCTGTCTAAGCTCGTCGAGCTTGGCCTCTTGCCATTGCTGTTGTACTTGCTGTTTAGCTTTCTGCTGCGCAAAGTCCAAATGAGTCTTCTGCAAGGTTTTCTTCACATCTGTGGCATTGTAGACATTAACTCGATTGGCTTCTGCCGCTAGTGTTGTCACCACATTTTGCTGAAGAACATCCATTACCTGATTGAATGCTCGTGCATATTCGGGTCTTAACAACATTTTTTGCATTGCCTCCGAAAACTCTGTATCGATTACCTCACGGATTAACGTTAGTGTTTTGTTCGATTGGCCTTCTCGTAGCTGACGGCGGAGTAAAAACGCCTCTTCACGTTCTTCCTGAGCCTCAAGCACCTCAAGCTCGCTTGACTTTTCTACCTGTCCCTGTTCTGCCAAGAGCAATATGTCGTAGGGGCCAGGCCGACTCATTAGTTTCACCAGTACGGGCGTAATCTCTAGAGTGATGAATAACAGCGTGATCGTGTGGATTGCCAGTGCTAGGGTTGCGTTATTTGCTGCTAAGTTGGAAAGAGCACCCAACTGCTCTAGTAAAGATGCTTGACCACTGAGAATGTCTTGAGTCAAAGCTTGAAGCTTAGCCTCCTGAACAGCAATTTTCTGATCAATTTGCTCTAGCTCAGCCTCACGCTCCCTAAGAGCGGCTAAACTCTGGTCTGCGGTATCACGCTTCAACATGTAGATGTCGCCTGTGCCCCTCAGTCCAGTGCCCACTTCTCCAGTAGCTTCGTCAATTGCAGCTTTATTGTCGCTTTGCCACTGCTGCCGTGCAGTATTAACTTCTTCCGCCTTCTTGGATCTATTATCTTGCAGTCGTGTGATCGCCTGCCCTTCAAGGCTCTGGGTTTGTCTATCTTGGGCTAGTTGTTGGCTAATTTCAGCTTGGAACATTCGCAGCTCCAGGGGTTTACTGATGATCAACCCAAGCATGCTTGCTAACATCAGTCTAGGGACTGCCATTTTGGCTTTTGCCCAAAACCCGGTAGAGCTTTTAGATGTGATCAAGAACGAACGGTCAATATTGATTGTGATGCATCCCCAGAATGTGCCGAGGGTGACAGCGACGATTGGAGAACCAAAGATGGTCAGTAATGCATATCCACCAGATATACCACCCATGACTGAGGTGGCGAGGACAATCATGCCCATGTTTGTATGCTTCATGCGTTCGGTTCGACATTCAGGGCGTAGCAAGATATTGGCATCAGCGCCGGCTAGCCACCAGAATAGATGTTTTATATTCATATCTTCAGCCTTATTAGGAATAGATGGGCTTGAGAAGCTCGGAATCACTGCCGAGCTTTAACGATGACCTTCGATAGAAGTTACAGTACCGGTTATTAGATTAATGAGATAGAGACAAAGAATACGCACAAACCACGCATAGGTTGTCAAATTAATAGTCAATCAACCAAAAAGTCTACAACCAATACATAACAAGGCATTAAAGATTTTAAAAGCATATCTAATAACGAAAATAAGTTCAACGAAGACGAAAATATCAGCATATTTAATTCAAGTCTGACCTATTACTAGCTAACCTTTCTTACTAAGGATGTCTATTAGGCGACAGTGACATAGGCGGGTTCTAAACCAAGGTTGTCGTGTTCGGATAGAACGGAGTGAGACTGACTAGCACCAGCAACCTAGCAGAGCGACTTACCGAAAAGCAAAGAAAAAGGCACAGGTAGATCTCATGCGAAAGAGAGCTATGTCCTGTGCCCAAAGCCATTCACTTATACCAGAAGAGAGCTTATATGAACGCGAGAAAGCTGGGTCAGCCCCAGTCGGCATCGTCGACGATAGCCGAGATATCAGAGCGAACGGGGCAACGGATTGATGCGGATCGTCATGGCAGCGCCCCAACGTCGAGACCCCTTAGCAGAAGTGTGGGCTAGCGAGCTAGAGCCAATGCTGCGCCGGGAGCCGAGACTAAAACCAACCACGTTGTTCGAGTATCTAGAAGAACAATATCCAGGGAAGTATCCACGGGTGCTGCGGACGTTGCAGCGCCGAGTGCGCGAGTGGAAAGCGCTGCACGGGCCAGAGCCAGAAGTGATGTTCATGTTGCGTCATGAACCAGGTGTGATGGGGCTGTCGGACTTCACCAAACTGAAGGGGATGGAGATCACGATTAACGGCGAGCCGTTTGAGCATCTGATCTATCACTATCGCTTGGCCTACAGCGACTGTCTTGGTAGGCATTCCCTAGCGCCGCAAAGCGACGCGGGGACCTACCGCTAGCAGTAGGTCCAAGTCATTCAAGGCAGCGAGTAGTTACTCAGGACGGAAAAGGGTTCTGTTGCAAAAAGACACTTAGAAGAGAAAATCTCTACCACTCTCCTACCGATTATGCAACGAGCCCAAAAATTTGGTTGATGAATGAGATCTGGCCTATGACATCTCCTTGGTCGGCACCTTTGATCTGCCCCTTGCGAATCATGTTCATGGCTTCATATCCTTTAAGCGTGCGTCTGGCGGTGTTGAATGAGCCGAATCCTAGGCCTGGTCTAGTGCGGCGTTTTAGAAATCGGTGGTCTTGCTCGACTATGTTGTTCAAGTATTTTCTCTACCGAATGTTTGTTGCTTTCGGTAGGGACTGGTCTGTCTTCAATGCCTCAATCGCAGGCGGATAGGCCGCATTCTTATCGACGGTTATGACTCTCGGTGCAATCGTATGCGAGGCATGAAGCACCTTTTTGAAAAAGCGTTTAGCTGCTTTGGCATCCCGTTTGGCACTGAGCATGAAGTCCAACGTATTGCCCTCAGAATCGACCGCTCGATAGAGATACTTCCACTTTCCTCGGACTTTTACGTATGTCTCGTCAGTCCTCCACGAGTCATTGGTAGGCTTGAGATAGCGGCGACAGCGCTTGTCTAGTTCTGGGCTATAGGCCTGCACCCAGCGGTAGATTGTCGTATGGTCAACGTTGACGCCCCGTTCGAGCATCATTTCTTCTATGTCCCGGTAGCTGAGGCTATAGCGCAGATACCAACGCACCGTCAGCAAGATAATGCCTGATTGGAAGTGACGCCATTTGAACGGTTTTGAGGAAGGCATAGCAAGGGTGCGAACTGGGCATCTCAGAATACCAATAAAGGGCTACGCAATTTTTGCAACACAGCCAACGCAGACGACTTTGGGGCAGATGGGGGTATTGAGAATGGTTCATCTCGACTATATTATTCATGTACTTTATTTGCCTAGTTTTCGTCGCTTTAGGCAAAGATTTCTCTTTCTTTAAGGCTTTGATGGCAGGCGGATAGGCCGCATTCTTATCGACGGTGATCACTCTCGGTGCAATTGTGTGCGAGGCATGGAGCACCTTTTTGAAAAAGCGTTTGGCCGCTTTGGCATCCCGTTTGGCACTGAGCATGAAGTCCAGCGTATTACCCTCGGAATCGACGGCTCGATAGAGATACTTCCACTTTCCTCGGACTTTTACGTATGTCTCATCAGTCCGCCATGAGTCATTGGTAGGCTTGAGATAGCGGCGACAGCGCTTGTCTAACTCTGGACTATAAGCCTGCACCCAGCGGTAGATCGTCGTATGGTCAACGTTGACGCCCCGTTCGAGCATCATTTCTTCTATGTCCCGGTAGCTGAGGCCGTAGCGTAGATACCAGCGTACATTCAGCAAGATGATGCCTGATTGGAAGTGACGCCACTTAAATGGGTTAGAGGGGAGCATTGCGCGGTTGTGATCAGGACATCTCAGCATACCAAGGCAGGACTACCCAGGTTTTTGCAACACAACCCAAGAGACATCTCTTGTAACCAGGCTTCCACTGCTGCTTTACACCGCAAGACAACATCTAGTGACTTGTGGAGAATGACGAAATCATCAGCATAGACACAGACACACAGCTCTCGCTGTAGGTACTGACGCTGACGAATACATCCTCTAGCTGCTGCCTCCAAACCGTGAAGGGCAACCAGCGCCAGTAATGGCGACAAGGTTCCGCCTTGCGGCACTCCCTCAGTGGTTGGAAATAGCTGCCCGTCTAGAACCACTCCCGACTTCAGCCAAGCCTTGATTTGCCTGCGTAAGCTCGGGAACGTCTTCAGTTTGTTCAATAGGGCGGCCTGGTTGATTTTGTCGAAGCATTTCGAGATGTCAGCATCTAAGACATACTTTGGCTGGAAGTTGATCCCATTAAAGATGGCTTGGATAGCATCGTGAGCGCTTCTTCCCGTTCGGAATCCGTAGGTGTTGGTTTCTAAAACCGCTTCCCATTCGGCTTCCAACGCTAGTTTCACTAGCAGTTGTCTTGCTCTTTCAATCATGCACGGGATGCCTAACGGTCGTTCTTCCGTCGTGCCGGGCTTTGGTATCATCACCCGCCGCGTCGGCTTAGATTTATCCGTTAGATACAGGTCATTCACCAGGTCAAGCCGTTGTTGTGGTTGCAGGGATTTCACCCCGTCCACACCTGCTGTTTTCTTGCCGGTGTTGTCCTGTGTTACCCGCCTGACTGCTAAGAGCTTGGCAGAACGGGACTTCATCAATAGCTTCTGAAGTCTGTGAACCTGCTTGGTATCACCACGACGTTTGGCTTTGAAGATTCTGGTTTGGAGTCGGTAGACCATTTTCTCGACTGCTTTCCAGTCGATGGCTGCCCATTCATCACTACCCATTGCTGAGTGTGTCATTGTCTTTACTCCGACTGAAGGCTCTTCATTCCGTACTATCGGGTCTACGTCTGCATATCCTGGGCATTACCCCAGGCGTTGGCTTCTTAGACCATCCTGCCTGCCAATCCTTTCGGCTTAGTACCTGCTCCAGATATTCGACCCTCTGGAGTGAAAATTGGTCAGGTTACTTCGTTCCTGATGTCCTTTGGTTGTGGGTTTAGAGTTGTACTATCCACCGGGTTCGATTTGGGTATAAAACCTACTCTTGTGGGATGAGAAGGCTCTCGAAATCAGTAACTTTTGTTTCCAGTGTTTGTGAATTTCAGGCACTGCCTTCCGTTCACGTCAGCCTTTTTCACTGGTTAAAAATAACGATGGTTCTGACATACATTCAGGCTCATTGAGCTTTACTCATGCACACTTGCTAGCCGGGTTTCCAGAGTAGGCTTCCAGATACCGACATTTAGCCCCGCTTCATCCCATTGGCGCTAAACCGCTTGGCATGGGGGCTATGCTGTCACGCCTTATACCGGGCGGGTAGGACTAGCTCTCTGGGCTTGGTCAGAGGCGTCACCTACAAAGACATCAAGTTATCATCTGAGAGAGATTAAAAGTGCGAACTCTACCTAGAATAGGTTATCTCTCAGAAGCCCTGTCTTATTAGCTTTTCAGCCTTTCGTACAGGAACGAATCGCACCCCACACCTTTTTCGGTCTCCATACTTATTTTGATGAGTTGCCTCCTATTGCTCCCAACGATATCATTGAGAATCTCTGCTCCTCTGTTAGCCCTTGAATCCCCGTTATGTTTGTCCCTTCGTAGGGGCGAGGTGACTGAAACAAGTTTAACTGTGTGCCTGTTTGGGTATTCCAGATGCGAATAGTTCCATCATGGCTCCCACTGACAAGATATAAGCTATCCGAGCTAAAGTGAATAGACCGAACACCACTAGTATGGCCTCGGAGTATACGTGTGTATTTGCCTTTTTGAAAGTTCCACAGTCGGACTGTCGCATCTGCACTGCCGCTAGCAAGCAACTGGCCATCAGGACTAAAAGCTACTGGCCATACCCAGTTAGTATGTCCTTCAAAAACTTGTACGCATTGATTCGTGCGCAAATTCCATAGGCGAACAGTATTGTCTGCACTGCCACTAGCAAGGAATTGACCGTCTGGGCTGAAAGCTACTGACCAAACTCCGTTGGTATGGCCTTCAAAGGTATGAATACATTGGAGCTTACTGACATCCCACAGTCGAATTGTTCCATCATTACTAGCACTGGCTAAGCAATTTCCGTCAGGACTAAAAACTGCTGAGCGCACCCAACTAGTATGGCCTTCGAAGACATGAATACATTCTCGATTGTGAAGATGCCACAAACGAACTGTTGCATCTTCACTACTACTAGCTAAATAATGGCTACTAGGGTCAAAAGCCACTGAGCGCACCCAGTTAGTATGGCCCTCAAAAGTAAAAACACATTCTTTATTAGAAATATTCCAAAGCCTGATAGTAGTATCTGCACTGCCTGTAGCAAGGAACTTTCCATCTGAGCTAAACGCCACTGACCAAACCCATTTAGTATGCCCCTCAAAGAGATGAACACACTGGCATCGCTGAATATCCCACAATCGAACTAAGTTAGTTTCTTCACTACCACTAGCAACCAACATAGAGTCAGGACTGAAAGTCACGGATAAAACTCCGTTGGTATATCCCTCAAACACATGAACACACTTACCACTATGGGTTTCCCATAAACGAATAGTGCCATCATTGCTAGCACTGACAAGGTTTCTTCCCTCAGGACTAAAGTGAACAGACTGAATCCAGCTATTATGGCCCTCAAGAACCTGCTCACACTGTTGTCTCTGCACATCCCATAATCGAACTGTTGTATCTGCACTACCAGTAGCCATAAATCTCCCATCAGGACTAAATGCCACCGCCCAGATCCAATTTCTATGTCCTTCAAAAGTATGAGCACATTCTTGTCTCTCAATATCCCACAAACGAATTAGATAGTTTTCACTGCCAGCTATGAACTTTCCATCAGGACTAAATGCCACCGCCCAGAAACAATTTTTCTCACCTGTAAATTTATAGAGACATAAGCGCTCCTCAACGTTCCACACTCGAACGGAGCAGTCTTCGCTCCCACTAGCAAGTAACTTAGAATCATGACTAAATGCTACCGTTCGCACTCCATCCATATGCCCTTCAAAAACATGAATACATGTTTTATTTTTGACATCCCATAGCCGAACAGTAGAGTCCCCACTACCACTAGCAAGTAATTGCCCATTTGGGCTGAATGCAACTGTTCGCACTCCATCCATATGCCCTTCAAAAACATGAATACATGTTTTATTTTTGACATCCCATAGCCGAACAGTAGAGTCCCCACTACTACTAGCAAGTAATTGCCCATTTGGACTAAATGCGACAGAGCGAATCCAATTAGCATGCCCTTTGAATGTTGCTAACTGTTGGCGATTTTCGACACTCCACAGTTGTACGTTTCCAATAGCATCACCTGTTGCCAGAAAATTCCTATTCGGGCTCCACGCTACTGTATATAAGCTATGAAAAGTATGTGTCAGAGAAGATTGAATAAGAGAAGTATATGCTAGATTTTGATTGCGAAGTGATACACCTGTCAAATGTATTTGTCTCAGGGTAAGCTCTGAGAAATCAAAAGACTTCTCCTGTAATTTTGAATGAGTCACTAGATTAAGCAAGTTGCCTGAAATATAGCCTGCTTTCCATTCGATATGTTGACGAACATTTTGCAAAGCATTAATAATCACTCTATGCGAATTTTCAATGCTATTAGCCACAGGTCGCAAGATCAAGCGTATCTGTGTTTCTCTAACGTAATCCTTAGCCGAGGCTTTAATCAATGAATGATTATGAAGTCGATTAAATTCACACTCTCTCAGCTCATGTATACTTTGCTGCACTAATTTTTCTGTTATATACTCCATAACTACGTTTTGCAAAGTAAAACGTAACGAATTCACTTCAATTAGTGAACGCTTTGACAAAGTAGAAAGTGCAACACGTAGCTTATGCTTGGAAATAGATGGCAGCAAATCTTTCATTAATTCATCAATAGAAACTGGTTCTCTATTAATTGCTAGCCAATACATAGTTAATTGTTCTAAGTGAGTTAAGCGGTTGACTTGTCCACTAAGGAGCGTTTGAACATTTTCTAGAACAGTAACTTGCTCTTGCAGGAAATCAGAGATATCTCCAAAAAACAACTCTTTAATGTCTGTAGACACTAAGCTTAGTATCTGAGGGTTCCCTCCACTACGAGCAATAAGTGTGTCTGCCTGTTGATTAGAATCTTCGAAGGTCAGCCCCTTAGCTTTCAAGATTTGCAAAGAAGCCTCATACTTTAGGCCTTTGACGGGCCAATGACGCACTGGGAATTTTGGGCCTTCTAATTGAGATAATCCAAGAATATGTTCTCTACTAGTTAATATAAGACAGCTATTGTGTTCCGACTTTCCTATAAGTTTAAGGAATTTTCCATATTCATCATAACCTTGACGAAATTCCCCAACAATTTCTGCTTGTAGAATTGCCTCTAAGTTATCTAAGATTATTAAGCAACGGTGCTCTCGTAAGTATTTCAACATGCAGTTGATTCTCTCTCCCAAACGAGTTGGAAGGTTCGTCTCTATTTCATCCTGATTTGATAAGAATTGAATCAGATGAATCAGTATTTCGCTTAATGGTGGGGCTTCTCGTAAACTTCGCCAAATTATATATTCAAAATTATGTTGAAGATGATCAGAAAGCTTTGCGGCTAGCATCGTTTTCCCTATCCCTCCTATGCCTAGTAGGGTAATGATGCGAGTCTTCTCTCCTTTGACCCAATGCGTTAATAGGCTAATTTCTTGCTCACGACCTACGAAAAAGCTAGTATTTGGTTTCTCGCCCCAATCAGTCTTAGGAGCGTAGACCTGCACTCGTTCAGAAGCATTAGTTGGCTTAACGTAATCACTTTCTTCCAAAGTGATATCAAATGCTCCAAAGAATTTGTTTAAAGTACCCTTATCTACAGTTTTTTCTGCAGCTAAGACCTTAGCAACAGTGTCTTTGCTAAGGCCAGTCCGATCAGTTAGGTTTTCTAGAGTAAATCGTATTTTATACGGATGAGTCTTCTCTAGCTCGTCTTGCATAGCCCGTTCTAAGCGAGCTTTTCCAACCGGAGTTAACACTACACCTCGCCGGCGAGTCGATACTTCCTTAGTCATATTCTCTATTCAAATCGCAGATTTAACTTAGACAACACCAAGGACAGAGGTTGGACGGCCTAAGTTAAGGGGGACACTTCCTATTTTAAGCAAACTTTCTTAAATATCAAGGCGCATCCTAATTGCTTCTATCCTTCTTGTAGAGAGGAGTTGAGCGATATCACAGGTTTTTCCTTAACTTAGTATTGTAAACTCGTCATTTTTGGTTGAGGAATAAATTTCTTTACCTCACAATAGTCAGCAATACCCCTTTCACAAGAAATCACATAATGAACCAATGTAAGTATCCCTCAGAGCCTCCATTCTGTTCCCACGTTATCAGGGATAGAAATCACTCACAATAATGTACACAACCAAATAGGAGTTCACTTGTCTTACTAAACACATCGAACAAGCCTTATATTCGTAAGCTTTGAACAGAGTGATATTTACTCATTCATGAGCATCCTAGATGTTTGTTCGTAAGGTCATGAAGCCTTAAGCCGTGAGCTCATAATAGCGAGATGTCTCTTTATACAGGAGAAGTTTAGTCAATGAAAGAACACATAGAAAAGGCGATCATTCGGTACACTGTACAGAATTTCATGTCGCTACGAACTATCCTTATCGTCATACCATCGATTGCTCTTAGTCTTAGCATAATAGGCTTAGCAATCATACATAACGGTGGAGTATTAGATATTCAACTCGGCCCAAACAAGCGACTTCGATTAGAAGGAGTCAACCAAACTCCAGATAACCCGAATCCATCTGAGGTTGACGGATTAGAGTAGTCATTAATCGACGACATGATCACTACATCTACTGACCAGTGGGTTCTTATCGTATTCGAAGAAGCAACCTTCACAGAGAATTATCCCCAGAAAGCTTCTATATACTGAGGTGTTGCTTTAAACAGGTCTAATATATGACTGCCTGAGTTGTTTTCTCAATAACGAAAGAATAGAGCCATACCAATCATGGTTCTATTACACAGTCTCAGATTTACTTTCCAACTTTTTCAGAAAGAACCAATAACGTTATCAGTAGCTATGATGATCTAGAACAACTTATGTAAGCAAAGAGAAAAATAGGAGATCTTTATCCGCCTATAACACTGGTTTAAGCTGACACGAAGCTGATGATTTACAAATAGAGTACAATCAGAAGAAGTACAGATTATCTAGTTTTCCACTACAGCTCATGATTAAACAGCTTCCTAAGGAAAGAGTCTTTTACTAGCAGATACCAAGTTTAGAATAAAACGTACTTCAGTTTTTAGCGTTGATGGGTTTTAGTTATGATCGGAGAAACACATATTTTGCATAGAGAACTCTTTTCAAAGAAGGAAGTTTCAAGAATCCCAAAGAGCACTTTAAAGTGCGAATTAGTGAGCAAATACAACTTAGCAGTCAGTGAACTTAATGCTGAGTTATCCTGCCTGGAGAGAAAAATTTGCTGGCACCCAGGAACCTCTTTAGAATTCTGTGGAGTAGTAGGACGCTCTGCCTTACACAAAATTGAAAAGAGGACTAATCTCACTTTCAGTACAGGTATGAGAATAAAATCCTTAAAAATAAAAGGTGCAGGTGCATTGACTCATACCGGGGAGACTATTCGTCCTAGTGATGTTCCTCTCTACAATCACAACCCTCACTTAGGATTCTCAGAAGATGGGAAATTCATCAGAAAGCACACACAGCCTGCACCTACAGGGGCAATAACGTTAGAAAGAGCTGTGTGTGAGTTTGAAACAGCCAAAGCGCTTCTTAAGCATGATTGCCCCAGCATTATTCCTATCCAGGTATATCAGTATACTGATGCTTTTTTTCTAAAAGAGAACTGTAAAACAGCTATGCCTATAGGTGTCGTTGTCTCAGGAGTACCAAGTACCTCTCACTTAAGAGCAGATGCTGTTCTCAGGTATCACTCTCTTAACAAAGAGGAACAAGCAACTATCAATGAGTGGATTATCAGTCTCAAACAGCATATGAGTCCAGATGAATTTGAATTCGATGACAACTATCCTCGTCTATCTCTCTTATCAGCTCTAAGTAGGTTGTATGGAAAAACAATTCGTAAGTTCAGCAAAGCTGGATTTTATCGATATTCAGGCTCCTTAGATAATTACAGTTATTGTACAGATATAGGCGAGGTATATCTAATTGATTTAGATTCCGCTCAAAAACTAAGTCTTTTATCTCCAATCAGAAGAGGTTTGGAAGTCATGAGAGATGCGGCTAGTGGATTAGCCTACTTGGTAACGTTTTTAACAGATCCTTCGATATCTACTCATTTCCCATATAAGAAAGTTTTAACTGCGAACCCATTTAAACATTTTCTAGTTGGATACTACAGTGATGTACACAAGAGAAATCCACTTATCATTGACACATTGGCAAGCATAATCATGAGATATTATAAGAGCCTATCTTTACGTATTGCATCCACATCTTATCGTCAAACATTTTCTCCAGTAGTACATCATTATGCTGACAATGAAGCAGGTGAAGTAGTTTCTAACTTCAGAGAATTTGTTTCTACTTCGTTTTTAAGGCCCTGGATTAGTAGAAGCGAGACGTTCTCAATTATAATGCCAGTCTGTTGGCTACTATACCAAGAGAGCGAGGAGCTTATGGCATCATCTTCTAATATGATTTTGAGTGAAGATGAAATATTTAGTCGTATAGCTGATTATCACTCTCAAGAGCTCTCCGAAAAGGTAAGAAGTGATATTTTGGATGCGTTTTCCAGAATGCAATAGGTCTCTACATTATAAAGTGAGGATACTATTAACAACCGATGGAAAGTTATCACATGTTATGTCGTCATTAAGTATAGGGACAATGAAAAGATACTCAGGCTAATGTATACATAGGGCAGAAGTGTTTCGTATATCAAGTTAATGTCCCAGACTAGACTTTGGCAACGTCAATTAGATAATATTGCATTTACCTACCCTGGGATTTTCCATGAAAACAGATAATTTTCTTCATATAAGTAGAGAGAAGAAATGTTTTTCATATGAAACACAAGATATAAATTCCTGATTTTGCTTATTTTAGCTATCCTTCAACAGGATGAAACTCCACTTCCTCTTTTAAGTAATAATTGTCAAATGAGTGACATAGGCTATCTTAGAATGATTCAAAATTAGGGCTTACGCTATGTGTTGAACTTCAGCTATTAATGACATGAGATAGTGTGGCTAATCATTAATATACAAGTAAGTGATTAAGAGAGCTCTCGGACCAATGCTGTTATCCTTCACTTTCAAGGGTGTACTATTGACATATCTGTAATCAACACATACGCCTCCTACTAGTGTAGTGTTTGAGATAATGTTGGACTAGTCTTAAAAGACTGCCATTTTCAGTTTGTCTGTAAGCACAAGACCTCTTTACTTGGAGCCGTATTAGCTTTCTATATAGCCAGTATTCAAAGCAGAACCAAAAACTATGAGCTATGGATGACTGGTAACAGTCGTCGTGACTTATAAGACTGTTTGGTCATGTATGCCTATGGAACCGACTTTCAGAACTTTAGAAAATAATATCTGTCTAAATGTCACTAATCCAAAATACACTCAAAACATCTGATTTCAGCGCCACAGATTATCATAGGTTTATCGGTCGATGGAGTCAGATGATTGCTCATGAGTTTGTCACTTGGTTATCAGTTAGTCCTAATAGCCGATGGCTGGATGTAGGATGTGGAACTGGTGCATTGACCGCAGAAATTGTTGCTGAATCTAAACCTCAGATTGTTTATGGTATCGATCCATCTGCTGAACGAATCAACTATGCAAATGAATCATTGCCCTTTGTTAAGTTTGTGGTGGGCTGTGCAGAAGATATTCCTCTTAATTGGATTAATTTCGATGCTACAGTATCCGGGTTAGCCCTTAATCTTGTATCAGACCCTACGCTAGCCTTGTCTAATATGATTAGGACGACTCGCCATATGGGTGTTGTTGCAGCATATTGCTGGGACTTTGGTCAAGGACTGCAAATGTTACGTTACCTATGGAATAGTGTTGAAAGTATGGATTCAGCTGCGATGGAGTTGGATCCTGTAAAGCGCTATCCATTGGCCTGTCCTAAGCAATTGAAAGCATTATTTGAATCAGTAGATCTTCGTCATATTGAAATATGTGCAATTGAAGTACCTACTCTATTCTATGATTTTGAGGACTATTGGTCTCCTTTTATTAGGGGACCTGGGACAACCCAACGATATGTACAAAGCTTGACGGAGAAAAATCGTCTAATACTACGCAATCGTCTTAAGGAAAGTCTTCCAATTCAATCAGATGGTAAAATCCATCTTGCTGCCAAAGCTTGGGCAATTAAAGGAATTTGCTGTAAAACCCGTGAAATTTTCTAAGTTTTACACAATGACTGAGGTGAATCTCTGTTCAATAACCGTGTAAGCAATCGTCTGGATAGAAGAGTAAATATCATTCGGGAAAGTACAGTCGCACCAGGCCGACTTATGTAACGTTTTTCTGCTCGTGGTGAGTTAAGAAAGACGATCACTGAGTTATTCACGGCCACAGTATGGAACTATTAACTGCTTAGCACAGTAGGCCAACCTGCTCTCCAAAAAATCGTTCCTCTAAAAGGAGATAGTAATTCCTGATCTCATGCGGTACACATAAACCTTTGTTTCAATCTGCTGCACTCGATCCGAAAGTGTCAGCTCTGAGTAGCCAAAATGTAGCATTAGCCATCGGCTGATAGGCTAGGTGCGATCATCTCGTTCCACCGCCTCCTGATGGATTGCCCCCACTGCCACTCGCCCCATGTTTCATCTTTACAGCGTAAAACCAGCCTGGGTTACGAGATGTTTCGTTGTAAGCGGTGTGGCCGTACTTTCAACAAGCGCACGGCCACACCGTTCAATTTTATTGAAGTCCCCACCGACATTATCTTTCAGGTGTTGCTTTGCCGCGTGCGATACAAGCTCAGCTATCGCGATGTGGCCGAGTTCTTTCTGCTGCGGGGCTTCCAGTTCACTCACGAAACCGTGAGGTTTTGGGACGAACGATTTCTACCCCATTTCACCGAACAAATTAGGAAGAAACGGAAAGGCAAAGTCGGCAAAGTATGGTTGATCGACGAAACGTTCATTCGAGTAAAGGGTGAGTGGTGCTATCTCTATCGCGGCATTGATGAAGATGGCAATTTGGTCGATGCCCGCCTCAGTAAGACCCGAGATATGGCTGGAACTAAAGCCTTCTTTGCTCAAGCCATTGGGCTTCATGATGATGCGCCAGAGAAGGTGGCCACCGATGGCTTGGCTTCCTACCCTCGGGCAATTAAAGAAGAACTTGGCGAGGCAGTTGAGCATGAGGTGCGGCCTTGCACTGCTAACCCAGTTGAACAAAGTCATCGGCGAATCAAGCACCGCTATTATCCTACCCTGGGATTCGGTGAGTTCGATGCGGCACAGAGATTCTGTCGAGCGGTCGATGAAGTAGGCAATTTTTTGAGGCCGCGATTACGTATGGGAGAATCCGTGTCTTTAGCTGAGCGCAGGGAGCGGTTCGTAAAAGGCGTTAAAGAATTGAAAGCATTATTCCAGGCGGCTTAAGCCAGATGCAAGCGGGGGGTGATCGCATTAAGAAGCTTCGGCTCGATTTGGCGACTGAGATTTGACAGTTTCGCATAGAAAACATCGCAATGCTTAGGCTAACAGCACTGAGAATAAACGATTGCGTAGTAGCAGAAGATCTTACTATCATCAGAGCTATTCTTTCTTAGAACAAAGAGAAACAGGTCAATATTGGAAGTCTGGTAAGACGGCACTAGGGTCTACTGAGAAAGAGTGCTGACGGTAGAGCGATTAGACTCCAGCAGATGCCCGCTACGGCGACAAATAGTAGAGACTCTTGGACGGTTGGTAAAGCTGATGAGGTGGCCCACATCTGTAGCAATATATGAGAAATGACTCCCATCCCAAAAGCGGTGAGTAGTCCGCGCACCCACTGCCTTCTCTTGAATACGATAAGTGGCCATACTGCCATCAGTGCGATGAATATAGCTACCATGACAGTAGAAGACAAGTAAGTGGTGAGAGCGCTTTGCAAGCTTCCAATCTCATAATCCATTGAGACGATGACGCCTGCTGTCAGCATCGAGAGTAGACAGAACCAACCAAACCCAAGGTTGCGCCAGATAGAAGTTGAGGACATCGGTCTTTCTCCAATCATCATGGCCGTATTGTATGTGAGCTATCTGCGTTGATGCTGGTCTAGCAGCCATTTTTAATCTAGGCAAAGCAACTGTCACACGCTAAAGCCATTATCCTGAACCATTGTTTTACGCCTTAGGAAAACGAGAGTAGAGGCGATCTCTACTGATGTGTATCGTCAATCAACTGTCCAATGCGTAATCGATTGCCATCAGGATCGCTCAGATGCACTTCTCGTGCCCATGGTTGTTCCTTAACTTCAGTGCTAAACTCGGCAGCGATCTCATCAATATTGTTGACGTATAGATATACGAGCGTGTCGGGTTGAGCATCGCCTTCATGTTCAGATAGATGAAGCGCATTTAGGCCACGGCGAAGCAGCAAATATAACGGGAACTGCGGAGAAAATTGGTGTTCTCCTTCGATGATAAACCCAAGCCGAGCGTACCACTTTGCAGTTTCACGGGCATCCGCAACGCGAAAGATGGGGATAAGTTCTTCAGTCATAAAGATAGCGCTCTATCAGACAGTGGATGTTGAAGTCACTTGCTTAAGTATATGGTTAGCAGCAATTAAAGCGATGAGCTTGCCCTTGCCTATTTGCGGCCCCGGCCACCACTCAAAGTCGGCTACTGTATATAGCTAGAGAAACTTGACTATGCTTGCTCTAATTATCGTTGCAATCTCACTGCTTACAGGAATCCTCTATCAAGTCGTGAGTACAGCCATAGATCAACGCAGATATCCTCCACAAGGCGAGCTGATAGATATCGGAGGATTCCGTCTACACCTCAACTGTATGGGACAGGGAACACCAACGGTTGTTATGGATGCAGGAGGATGTGCGCCCTCAATTGCATGGGGCTTAGTTCCTTCTGAAATTGCTAAATTTGCCCGTGTTTGCATCTATGATCGCGCAGGGTTCGGTTGGAGTGAACCAAATTTCAGCGCAGCTCGAACCAGCCAGCAGAGCGCTGATGAATTACATCTACTTCTGAGCAAAGCTGAGATTGAGCCTCCATACATTTTAGTAGGCCACTCACTGGGTGGAGTCAATATGCGGCTGTATGCGAGCCAGCATCTAGAAGATATAGCCGGATTAGTGTTAGTCGATTCTTCCCATGAAAATCAGATGACATCCGAAATGGAGCGGCGCATAAAAATGACGTCTTGGCTGTATCAGGGTTTTAGGATAGTCAGTCAATTTGGACTGCTGCGCCTAATTGGGGAAATGAATCTGCTACCCGTTCTCAAGGAGATTAAGCAAGAGACGCAAAATTACCCATTGGCAGTACAGAGCTTATTCGACACCTTTAAGTCTTTCTGCTACCGTCCTGACTATTGGGCAGCGGCATCGAGTGAACTTGCGAATATCAAAGAAAGCCTAGAGGGAATTCGATCTGTTTCGTCGCTGGGTAGCTTACCTTTGATTGTGTTGAGTCAAGGTTCCAAAGATTCAACGGTGAGTGCTGAAAGAGTAGAGAGATGGGCAGCACTTCAGTTAGATCTGACCAATTTATCATCGTGTAGCCAGCATGTTATTGCAGAAGATAGCGGGCATCTTATCCCGCTCGATCAGCCTGAGTTAATTGTCAGTGCAGTTCGACAGTTGACTGACAGGGCTTAGTTTAGTGCGAGGCATGGCACCACGAGCACGCCTTAAAATCTCTAAGACGATACTGTTGGCGAACTCCGTTCAAGCGGCTAAAACCTAGTAAATTCGTGGTAGTCTCCTTTCCTAAGTCAACAAAAACTCATGGGTCCAGCCATCGATATTTAGTTCGCCAACAGTATCCTCTAAGACGTTTTGAGAAAGGAGTTTTGAGACGCGCAATGAGACATATTTCCCGAGAGTATAGAAAGGTCTAGATAATGAGGCTATGCGAGGATATTTGTGTTTAGGGCTAAAAAACTGTCGTTCTCTTCTTAAACCGGGATACCTAGATAACATGCTACTAAGCGAACGTGTTCTAGGAGCTGATCATGACTCTGACGAGGGAGGCAACTTACGATGACATACCTGTCATTGCACAAGTTCACGTAGACACCTGGAGAGACACATATTCAGGCATCATTCCAGATGAGGTGCTGGCCGATTTATCCTACGAGAAACGAGAGAATTCATGGCAAAGAGTCTTTGCTCAGGCGGCTGACTCAAACGGATTTACCTACGTTTCAGAGGATGAAAACGGCCAAGTCGTTGGATTTATAGATGGTGGTAGAGAGCGCACAGATGACCGACTTTACCGAGGTGAAATCAACGCTATCTACATTCTGAGCAGTCATCAACACCAAGGGATTGGCCGCGAACTGGTTCGACTGGCAGTAAAAAAACTGTGGCAGATGGATATTCAGTCCATGTTGGTCTGGGTGCTAGAAGATAATCCTGCTTGCAAATTCTACGAAGCGTTAGGAGGGCAGATCGTACGGAGTAAAAGTATTGAGATGAGAGGTAGCACTCTCATTGAGTATGCCTACGGGTGGACTGATACATCACTCCTATTGAGACCTGTTGATTGATTGACAAAGAGCTACTACACAAAGGTTATTTACACTGCACGCAGCCAGGCCAACTGTCTATAACCTCTGCCATAGTGCTTGTTGGACAGTACTAAAAACCTTTCCTCAATTGTTACAGGAAAGTAGAACGGTATATCAAGGATCTCAGCCCTCTTCTACCAAAGGGGTTCAACTGGTACAGTCCCTACGGGTGCTTAGCGTGCGTTTCTGTTCCGATGCTACTGATAGCCCAATAGGAAGGCAACCACCGGACTTTTCAAGCTGCTGCCATGCCCACTTAATTTCTGAGCGGGTGACACACCGTGCTTCTGAAGCTCGTTGAGATAAGAATCTATCGACCAGAGAAAAGCGCTGCTGCCACTGGTCTAGTTCGCTGAGCTGCTCCGCCAGAAGCAGTACATCGTTACCCCACAGTTCTACGAGATCGATAACGCCTTCACCAGGCTCCATAAAAGCGCCATGGAAAAGTTCGCGTGCGGCCCAAGGCAGAAGTTCTATCTCTACACAGTGCTGGACACCATGATGTTTGACAAGGAGTGGAGAGCTTTGCAAGCTAACTGCGAAAGCCTGACAGCTCATGTTTGTCGTTCTATCTGTTGTTTCTGTAAGTTGTAGTTTGTCCCCAAAACCGATGATGATGACAACTCGACTTTTGACAACTTCGAGGCGGTGGACGACTTGTGCGGTCATTTCAGAGTAACCACTGTAGGAACAGACCCGGTCTTTCAGGCCATTGCCAGGACGTCCTTCAGCATATTCCCAAAGTTTTGGCTGAGCATTCATACCTTTCTGCATTCCCAGACATTTTGGCTCTTCCCGGTCTAGCTATTAGACACTATTTATCAGCTAAAACACAACACGCTAACAGTCCCAAAATCCCTAAGTAATGGGCCTAGGTCTTCTACGACTGCTATAGGCAGTACGGAAAAGCTCAGAGTATAGAAGCTATAGAAATTACGGTACTTTCTGGAGATGCTGCCTACCGGAGCCGTTCGAGGATACAGCCTTCCTGTGATGAACACTGTATGTGGCATTTGCTTGATACCCGTAGGTTAGTAGTAGATGCTGATTCGCTTCTTTTCGTCTTAAACGAGCTAAGTAATTGACTGACTTGACTTAGAGCGCACTCTAAGAATTATGGTGTTTGCATGGTTACAGAATTATCGATTCAAGAAGTTGCAACGATCACTCAACTAAGCGCTCATACTCTTCGCTACTACGAGCGAATTGGACTGCTCGATCCAGTGGGTCGAGCGTCGAGCGGACACCGCCGATATTCAAAACAGGATATTGGTTGGATTGAATTCGTCACTCGATTGCGAGCGACAGGCATGTCAATTCGAGATATGCAGCAGTTTGCCGAACTACGACGGCAGGGAGATCGTACGTTTGCTCAGCGGCGTCATCTACTAGAGGCGCACCAACAGCAGATAGCTCAGCAGATAGCAGCGCTTGAGCAAAACGCAGACGTTTTAGCTGAGAAGATTCAACACTACAAACAATTAGAGGAGGAACAGGATGTCAGTAGTCGATGAGAAAGAAAACAGTGATGTTTCACAGAAGAAGAGTGAACGTTACCGCCGGGGCTGGCAAAAGCTGAAGGAGGTCGATGGCGAAGCTGGTGAGCAGGTGATTGAGAGCCTGAAGGGTGTCGCCCCTGACCTAGCTCGTTACACTGTTGAGTTTCCCTTCGGAGATATATATAACAGACCAGGACTAGATTTGAAGTCTAGAGAGATTGCTACAGTCGCTGCATTGACGGCACTTGGAAATGCTCAACCACAGCTGAAAGTTCATCTTCACGGTGCTTTGAACGTAGGGTGTACTCGTGCAGAAGTGATTGAAGTGATTATTCAGATGGCCGTCTACGCTGGCTTCCCCGCTGCGCTGAACGGCATCGCTGTGGCGAAGTCGGTTTTTGCAGAAAGAGATGAGATTGCAGATAGAAACAAGAAAGAGTAAGGAGAAAAATGACTATGGAGATACGTCATCTTGGCACTGAAGGACTAACGGTATCGGCGCTAGGACTTGGTTGTATGGGTATGAGTTCTGCCTATGAAGGTAGAGAAGATGCACAGGCAGTTGAGACAATTCATCGGGCGATTGATCTAGGCATTACGTTCTTCGATACAGCAGAAGTCTATAACGACAACGAGCAGCTCGTTGGCAAGGCTATCGAAGGACGGCGTGACCTGGTTACGGTTGCGACTAAGTTCGGCTTCAAAATCAACAACGGTAAGATTTCTGGCCTTGATAGCACTCCGGAAAATGTACGCCGAGTCTGTCATAACTCGCTACAGCGGCTGGGTGTCGATTACATTGATCTGTTTTATCAGCACCGTGTAGATAAGGCGGTGCCTATAGAAGAGACGGTAGGCGCAATGGCAGAACTGGTAGCCGAAGGAAAGGTTAGGTACTTAGGACTATCAGAAGCAAGCGTAGACACCATTCGTCGTGCCCATGCCGTTCATCCTATCAGCGCCCTTCAGTCCGAGTACTCATTTTGGGAGCGAGGCGTAGAAACTGAGGTATTGCCCCTATTGAGAGAGCTGAAGATTGGCTTCGTACCTTATTGTCCCTTAGGTAGAGGCTTCCTAACAGGAAAGGTTAAGCGAGCAGAGTCATTTGAGAGTGACTATCGCCGTCAAGACCCTCGGTTTCAAGGAGATAGTTTTACGAAGAATATGAAGCTGGTTGAGCAGGTTGAAAAACTTGCGAAAGAGAAAGAGACAACACCCGCTCAAATTGCTTTGGCGTGGTTACTGCATCAGGGGAAAGACATTGTTCCTATTCCTGGAACAAAGCGACCTGCTTATGTAGAGGAGAATGCAGTTGCGACTGAAGTTGCGTTGAGTGAAGAAGACCTATCGCGGCTAGAACGCATTGCTTCCGACAATGCTACGTCTGGTGAACGCTATGCGGAAGAACGGATGAGCTGGCTTGACGCTAGTTGATATAGATTGCCTCCTGAAGTACATATCTACTAGTCAAAACTCTTCGTTTTTGGCACTATTGAGAGCAGTTTTCAAGTCCTCATAGTGCCAGTAGGCACTGTCAACTTAGCGAAGCTTGACCGTATACCGGTGATTTTGGGAAGCTACACTCATGACTAATCCTTACCGGGGCACCGCTTCCCATCTGAAACCATCAGCTACTGCGTGTGGCTGTACCATACGTTTCCGTTAAGCTTTCGTGACATCGAAAAAATGATGCTTTATCGCGATGTCACAGTCACCTATGAAGCGATCAGAGGGTGGTGTCTCAAATTCGCTCAGAGCTATGCCAATACAATCCGTAAGCAGCGGCCCAAAACCGGTGATAAGTGGCATCTTGATGAAGTGGTGATCACCATCAAGGGTGAGCAATTCTACTTGTGGCGCGCCGTTGACCAGCATGGCACAGTGCTCGATATCCTGATGCAGCGCCGTCGTAACACAGCCGCTGCGTACAGATTTTTCCGCAAACTACTCAAATCAACCGGCTTTGCACCCAGAGTCATCATCACAGATAAACTCAAAAGCTACAGTGCGGGCTTCTCCATCTCGGTGTGTTCGAGACTTCGCGTTTTTGACTCAATAGAGCGATCACATGACTATAGGGATGGTATCTAGTTCTTATTCGCTAATCATGTTGCTACTATAAGAGCGGAAAAGCAACACTTATTTAGATGTCGGCCACAGTATTACCCCCTGATTGGCTGACAAAAGATGCAATAGCCAGGTTGAATCGCTGTCATACAGGGACTTGAGAGCCGCAAAGGTTGCGAGGGGGAGCCAGCGTTCTAAGATTTAGATGCAACTCAAAACCAAAGGAACGCTGTGAAAAAAACTCCCGCCTCTACGATGCCTTGAAAGCCTGGCTGGGTCAAGATTGCCCCTGGGCACATCTATCGCATCTAACGACCTGCTGTTGGATGGTGTTTGCGCTGATTCAAACCGGCAGCGTCAGCCTGACAAAGTGGACAACCTACTTGCCCTGTCGCGGTCTCTACGCCCAGAGTAAACAAAGACGGGTGCGTCGCTGGTTAGGCAATAGCCGCATCAACATCCACCGATTGTACAAACCGCTGATTCAAGCGGCCTTGGCGACCTGGGAAGCCGAGTGCCTTTATCTTTGTTTAGACACCTCGCTGTTTTGGGAGCAGTACTGCTTAATTCGGCTAGCCGTGGTGTATCGAGGCCGCTCCATTCCTCTGGCTTGGCGAGTTCTAGAACACAACAGTGCCTCTGTTGCGTTTGAAGCCTATGAAGAACTGCTCAGGCAGTCTACGCAATACTTGCCTTCAAACGCAAACATGATTCTGTTGGCCGACCGAGGCTTTGTGCATACCCGTGCGATGACGCTGATAAAACAACTCGGCTGGCACTACCGCATCCGTATCAAAAGTGACACCTGGATTTGGCGACCCGGTTCCGGCTGGTGTCAACCTAAATCGTTTCACCTAGAACGAGGTCGGGCACTATGTTTCCACCACATCAGACTCCATCGTCACGAACAGTACGGCCCAGTGCATGTCATCATCGGGCGCAACAACATCAATGGTGAACTTTGGGCCGTCGTCAGCGACCAGCCCACTAGCCCGCAAACCTTTATGGAATATGCCTTGCGCTTCGATATCGAGGAAGGATTTTTAGACGACCAGTCCGCCGGTTGGAATCTACAACGCTCTGAGATTCGAGGCCTCACTGACCTCTCTCGCTTATGGTTTATTCTGGCAGTAGCCACGCTTTACGTCACGGCTCAAGGCGTAGCGGTTGTGCAATCAGGCCGTAGGCGATGGATTGACACACACTGGGATAGAGGCAACAGCTACTTTCGCATCGGATTGGAGTGGACTAAGGCGGCTCTGCTCAACGGTTGGCAGGTGATTAAACAGGCTTGTTTTACCTCTCACATTGATCCGCAACCGGCGATGGCTTCTAGGCCACAACACAACAAGAAGTCCGGGCGCTTGCTCGATTTCAGCGTGATTACCGTTAAGTTTGTTCCTGATTAAACTTTTGTCAGCCAATCAGGTATTACCCCAGCTCAAAACTGTCAGTTCCAAGTTAGAAGCTGAAGCAGCGTCTATCGAACAGCAACTATCGATAGTACGAGAGAAGCGAAAGGCTATTCTCTCAGTCATCGATATGTTTGATGCTTCACCTGCTGCCACTGAAGCAAAAGATGACCTCACTGATGAAGAGACTGCTTCCCCTACTGTTCAACAACCAGAAGAGAAGACTGAGAAAGCGACTAGAACTAAAAAAGCTACCAAGGCCAAAAGCACGAAGCGGAAGAAAGACGGACGCGCAGGGAACTGGCAAAAGTATCTGCTTCCTGCCATGAAAGGTTATTCGCTACCTGATGCTGTACAGTTAGTCCTCGAACAGAAGCCGAAGCAGGACTTCAAGATTGCCGAGGTGATGTCTGCTTTGTTCAAAGAGAACATGCCCAAAAGTCAATATCTAAAGGCTCGAAACCGTGTCTCGAACATTCTCTCGGGGGGTGCTCGCAATGGCGACTGGCATAGAGGGGAACGCAGCTCTTATCGCTTTTCCAGTTGACATGCTCTCCTGCTCAGGCGTCAACTACCCCTACTAACCCAAACTTCCTGCGTTTGATAAAAACTACCGCGTTGTTCCATTGGAAACCCGCCGAGCAACGCGGCAATCCACACCTCTATCAGCGGCATCTCTAGTTGCTTTTGCAGATCAACCAATCGCTGCGGTGTGTTTGTCTGTTCATTTGCCAACGCCTTCACCCAGTCAGACACATGCTCAGCATGCGAGACGGCCAGCGCCTGACTCTTGAGCCCAGCATCCTCCAACGCTTCGAGCATGTCCAAGACCGACAGTTTCTCTACATCACCTGCAACAGAATCCTCATCAGTTTTATCTTCATTGGCTAGCTCACTAGTCGTGCGATAGAAACGATTCACTAATTCTGAGAAGTCTAGCTCCTGGGTCTGTCTAGTCACTCCCTGAAGCCAGTCGCCATCCATAACTGGCCCTTCTGCGTTGTTCGCATCCTGCCAATCTTCCCAGAGTACTTCTGACTTGGTTTCACACAGTCCAGCTAGCTGCATCAGAACATCGCCAGCGACTCGAAGGCGATCGCGCTGCTTTAGCTCAGATAGTTCTTCTTCAAACTGCTTCCATAGACCGAGAACATCTGCTGTCTCTGGAGCCGTAGCCGCTTCCTCAATCGCAACCTCTAAGTTCAGTTCTAGCTGCCGCACACTAACCATGCGCTACCTCACCTGGCTCAAACCGATTGTGATAGGGACAGTTCTCAATGGGACACTCGATTGGCTCTAGCCGAATCTCCTCAGCAAAGTAGGCGATACCAAACCGCGCATTCAGATAGCCCATCACATCCTTCTGTACATACTTCTCTAGCTGACGTTTGCGATAGCCAGCACAGTGGATCGGGGCCACTTCCAACACTTTGGCACCATCTTGGAAGACAGAGGCAGCGATCGCATGGACGGGTGCATCCTTCCTTTTCTCTCGCCAGATGTACAGGTTGGCGTAAGGCATCGACCCCTCGGCCACCGACAGCGATACTTCTTCTACCTGTCCCTTTTTGGAAGCAGCATCGGAAACCTGTTGGTATTCCAACCGCCGCTTTTCATTCAGTTGCTGACGATTGCGATAGTGAGACCGCTTGCGTGGACAACGCTTCTCATTCCAACAGCCGTCGCCCTCCTTCCCCTTTCCGTGCAGCTGCCGCGCATCTGACGCAGAAAGCTGGGCACAAGCGACGCATTTCTTATCAACACGACGAGGCATGAGTGCTCACCCTCCTATCGCAACGGCATGATGCCGAAAGGCTTCTTCTATCGCATCTCTTAACAGGGCACCGTCCGCAATCTTCAAAAACATATCCACTAGCGCTACATTTTCCATTCTTAGCTGCCAGCCGTTGATCAATAGGAACGTCTCTGATACCGCTGCGGCAACCCGTTTATTGCCATCAATGAAAGCATGGGCCATGCAGAGGTGATAAGCATAGGTCGCGGCGCAGGCAATCACATCAGCTTCCTCGTAGTAGTGCCGGTTCTCAGCTGCTTTCAAAGCAGATTCCAGCAACCCCTGATCCCTCAGCCCGGACTGACCACCCGTTTCAGCCACAATCAGTCGATGAATCGATAAAACGTCAGATAGCGTTGGAAACTCCATTACGCCTAGCCCGCTTCCCTAAGCCAACTCTCGGTAAGCATCGCGGCGCTTGTCCATCACGCCCTGAAAGGTCTGCACAAACTCAGATTCAGAAGGCTTTTCCTCTGGTGGTACAGATACCATCAGAGATTGCCCTACCACTGTGACCTCTACTTGGCCGCCTGGTTGCAGCCCGATCGCTGCCAGTGCGTCCGCAGGTATCGGTAGCAGGGTTTCCCCATCGACCGTTCTGATTTGCTCAAGCATTCTGCTGCTCCAGTCAGTATTTGAACCTCAGCCCTGTTCGCCAACTCAGCCTGCTACAGCCTAGAGGCTAAAAAGCTGATGGCGACTGGCTTTATTGTACCCTAGCCAATCCAGTTTTATTTGTAGTGTAATTTTTAGTGTAACCCAAATAAATATAATTATTTGGGGTTAAATAGGGTACGTTAGAAACGACAACGCAGTAGTGCACCTTTCAGAAAGCATTACTGCTTAGAAATCGGGAGCATTTTCGCAGCGGTTTGGGCTGCATTTTGGGGTTGAAATTATGGCAAAACCTGATCCTGTTCCGACGTTTATTGAAGTGGGGGTGAACGCGAAGCCTACCGTGCCTGCTGA